>CAXTUR010000033.1:0-24303 GCA_964247455.1 uncultured Acidobacteriaceae bacterium
CGGCGACGGCTCTCTCCCAGGCAGCATCGATGTCCGGGCACGTCAGCGCGATCATGACCGGCGTGCCGCCCAGCGACTCCGGCGTCATCGACTTCGTCTTCATCTCTTGGGAGAAGTCGTCGGCCAGCATAAAGACGCCGCCGTTAATGCTCAGTTGCGCGTTCATCACCTTGGTGGAGCCGGGCATCTGGTGGCGCTCATGTTCGACCGCGCCAAAGGCCTGCTTGTAGAACTCGATTGCGGCGGCCGCGTCGGAGACGGTGAGATAGGGAAGCATCGCGGGAATGTCTTGCATGGAATCACCTCATAAGTAGTTGGCAGACGCAAGAGAACGCTACCACGGCGCTATTCCGCCATGCCAGTAGATTTTGCAAGCTTGATCCGGGCGATCTCCTCCATGCGCTGGGCGAGCAGTTTCTCGCGGCCTTCGTTCGTCGGCTGGTAGTAGCGGCGTCCGGCGAGCGAAGACGGTAGGCACTCCATGGCAGCCACGCGACCCTCGACATCGTGGGCGTACTGGTAGTCCTTGCCGTAATCGAGCGACTTCATCAGCTTCGTCGGCGCGTTGCGAAGATGGAGCGGGACGGGCTCGGCGGCAGTGGCTTCGATGTCGGCCTGGACGGCGGCATAGGCGGTGTAGACGGCGTTCGATTTGGGCGCAAGCGCAAGGTAGACGACCGCCTGTGCGAGGGCCAAACCGCCTTCGGGCTGACCGAGAAAGTGCATGGCGTCTCGGGCGGAGAGGCAGAGGTTCAGGGCCTCGGGCGCGGCCAGGCCGATGTCTTCCACGGCCATGCGAACGACGCGACGGGCGACGTACATGGGGTCTTCGCCGGCTTCGAGCATCCGGCCCAGCCAGTAGAGCGCGGCGTCCGCGTCCGAGTTGCGCACGCTCTTATGCAGCGCGGAGATGATGTCGTAGTGCTGCTCGCCTTTCTTGTCGTAGAGGAGGACGCGGCGCTGCAAGGCCTCGGCGGCTACGGCCTTGGTGATCGTAGTTTCGTCTCTCGATTGAGCCAGCTTCGCCCCGACTTCAAGCGCGTTGAGGGCGTTGCGCGCGTCGCCGCTGGCAAAGGCGGCGATCATGGCAAGGGCGTCTTCGTCCGCGGTGATGTTGAGGGTGCCAAGGCCACGGTCGGCGTCGGTAAGCGCGGCCTGGAGCAGCCCGACGACCTGGTCTTCGCTGAGTGCCCGCAGGGTGTAGACGCGGCAGCGGGAGAGTAGCGCGGCGTTGATCTCAAACGACGGGTTCTCCGTGGTCGCGCCGATCAGCCGGATGGCCCCGCGCTCAACGTAGGGCAGAAAGGCATCCTGCTGCGCCTTGTTGAAGCGGTGGATCTCGTCGACGAAGAGGATCGTCCGCAGGCCGAAGCCGAGGGCCTTCTCCGCCTCGACCATCACTTGCTTGATCTCCTTGGTGCCGGAGAGAACGGCCGAGAACTCGATGAAGTTGGCCTCGGTCACCCGGGCGATGATCTTGGCCAGCGTCGTCTTGCCGACACCTGGTGGCCCCCAGAAGATCATGGACGCGGCGTCGTCCTTCTCGATGGCTACCCGCAGCGGCATGCCGGGGGCGAGGAGATGCTCCTGGCCGGTGTATTCGGCGAGGGTGCGGGGGCGCATCCGCTCGGCCAGCGGAGCTTGCTTCGCCGTGTTCGTCGCCGCTGCAAATGGGGATGCGTCGAAGAGGCTCATCGCCTTACCCTCTGCCGTGAAGCCTCATAGAGCAGCAGGCTCCCGGCGACCGCCGCGTTGAGGCTCTCGACGGGCCCGGGGCATGGGATCGTCACCCGCGCGTCGACGATCGCTAGCCACTCTTCGCCAAGGCCCGCACCCTCGTTGCCGATCAGCAGCGCGCAGGCGCCGATGAGGGGAGCTTCATGCGCGGGCACTCCGCCGTCACCGACCGCCGCGAGTAGACGCACGCCACGCGCCCGCAGCCCGGCTACCTCATCGAGTGTCGCCGCGAGCACCGGCACCCGGAAGATGCTGCCAACCGAAGCGCGAAGTGCCTTGCCGTTCCACGCGCTGACGGTGCCCGGAGTAGTCAGCACGCCCGTCGCGCCGAAGGCCTCCGCCGAGCGGACAAGGGTGCCAAGGTTACCGGGATCTTGCAGACCGCAGGCGACCAGAATGAGGGGAGTGGTGCCAAATACCTCGCCGATCTTGCGCACCGGAGGCACGATCAGCGCCGCCAAGCCGCGCGGCGATTGCGTCTCGACCACGCTGCGGAAGACATCGTCGGCCAGTCGCAGCACCTCTACACCGTAGGGCACCCACGCGGGCGTGTCGAGACGCTCACTAAGGAAGACGGCTTTGAAGACCATCCCGCTACGGAGCGCCTCCCGCAGCAGATGCTCTCCTTCGATCGCCACCAGACCGCCCGAAAGCCGCGCCTGCCCGGCAAAGGCGGCCCGCAGCTGTTTCACGCGCGCGTTTGATCGGCTGACGATGACTGCGGATGCGGGAGGCATGGAGGCGATCTTACGCTGTCGAGCGCGTTACGGCGTGGCCGTCTCAACGTTGCCGACCTTCACCGATGATGCCGTACGGACCTTCAAGTGAGGCACGTTCGACTTCACCCTAAGTTGAACCAGGTCCTTGCCCGACGCCGGGAAGCTGGCGATGTACGTTTCGGCGATGTCGTGCTGAAATTCCTGCAGAAAGGGCGCCATGGATACGGGATTGCCTGTGCCCTCGTAGTAGGCGCGGCCGCCGGTGCCCTCGGAGACCTGCGCGAGATAGCTCTGTCCGCTGAAGCTGGCCTGGCCACCGCGTATGCCCGCCCCGCCATAGTAGATAGAGTAAACGGAGACCCCTGCCCGCTGCGCGTCGGTGACAGCCGCCTGCACATACGGGCTGTCCTGATTGAGCGGGCTGGTGCTGCCGTTATACAGGTCGACGCCGTTGGTGATCATCAGCACAAAACGCGCTTTGGCTTGCCCGCCGCCGTCCGCCGATCCTTCCCTCGGCCAGCGCTTCACGAAATCCGACAGGCAGAAGTACGGGCTCGCGCTAACGCCGCCCGCGCCCAACGGGAGACGGACGGTCGCGGCGGCCGAGGCGTGTTCCGTGGTGAAGGGGCTCTCCTGCTGAATGCGGCCGTTGCTCATGTAGCCGACAAAGACCTCCGTGCCCTGTGGAAGCCCATTGACAAACGACTTGAGCGTGCTCAACTCGCGACCAACGGATTCGCGCAGACCGTCGTCGATCAGCAGCGCGATCTGCGCGCCCGCCGGGGTGACCGCGGCGAGGCTGGTCGGTGGCTGCTTGCGGCCATTAACGTCAAGCGTGATCTGGCTGGCCGTGAGCATCGGCGCGTCTTTGGAGTCGACGGTGACGAGCGCCTGCGTAGGTATCGAGTTCTCCTGGGCCAGCAGGCAGGAGGAAAGCAGAGCGAGAGGGAGAAACTTGAGCATGGTGTGTCCTTCAATCCGGTCGTACACATGATTAGACGCAGATTGTCCCCGCTCGATGCCCCTTACTTCAATGTCGTGGCGGTTGCCGGACCGTACAGCAGCCCGTTGAAGAGGAACTTGAAGGTGGCGTGCGGCTGTCCACGGAACGTCACCTCCGGCCCATACAGCAGCACCTTGCCCTTGCCCATCTTCGCCTGCGCGACGGCGATGCTATTGTTCAGGTACTGCTGTCCCCAGGCCCAACCGCTGTCGAGCAGATCGCCGCCAGCGTACCAGGCGATGGTCTCGACGCCGCGCTGCATGGCGTCGGGGTCTGCGCGGAAGGCAGGGCTGCGGTCGAAGAAAACATCGACCTTCGCGGGCATCCCATAGGCGACCGGGTGAGTGGTGTCGACCTGCGCCCGCATCAGCGAGCCGGGGATGTAGAAGCGGTCGGCGGGAACGTTGGCGGTTTTGCCCTTTACCACTTCGGTGAGGGCGTTTTGGAGCGGCAGATGGAAGTAGTCGTACACGCTGGTGGAGCTGCCGATGGCCAGCAGCGTACCGCCGTCTTCTACAAACTTCTGGAGCTGCGGAATGGTCTTTTCCGCGGTAATGGTGCCGAGCCACGGGCGGAACTCGGCGGGGATGGTTTCAGCTGCCGGTTGGCGTCCGCCGCCACCTCCGAGGCTGTCGCGTCCGGGAGCGGAGATCGCTCCATCGCTAAACAGGATGTCGTCATACTTGGATTTCAAGTCGCCCGCGTCGAGCGTCTGCGGGTAGATGACGGTGAAGGGGAACTCGAACTGCTCCAGGAGCCAACGAATCCAGCCGGAGGGCATCAGGCCGCCATACTGGTCGTAGAGGGCGATGCGCTCGGGATGGAGCTGCATGGCCTCGCCAACGGGTTTCTTCGACATAGCAACGGCGTTGATGCCGAGCTGCTGCGTGGCGGTTTGGAGGAGCTTCTGCGTCTCGGCGGAGTACGGCAGCCAGAGCGTGCCGGGAGCGAGCGTTTTGCCATCTACGGCTGTGCTAGCCGTGAGCCAGAAGACGGGCTGCTGGGCCTTCAGCAATCTATTCGTCAGCGTGAACGCATCGTTGTACTCGTGGCTGACGAGGTATCCAGCAGGCTTGGCGGGACCGGTAATCGTTCCGGGCAGAGGCGAGGCGAATTCAGTCGCGATCTTCTCGAATGGGCCGGTAAACGGCTCCAGTTCGCGGTCGAACTGCACACCCATCTGAAAAGCCAGTGTCCATCCGGCCGCGTCATAGGGGCGCACAGGCGGGCCGCCGGGATAGGCGAAGTCGTTCGGATGGTCCTGCGGCTCGAAGAGATCGAGCACATGCGGGCGGAAGGCCTGCGCCGCCATGACGACGTAGGAGCCTTTGGGGTAATGCTTACCCGCGACCGTGAAGTCGGCAGTGGCCTGATGGATGGTGATGCCGCTCTTCAGCAAAGCATTGACGAATTTGGTGGCGGTAGGAAAGTCCGGCTGTTCGGCGGAAAGGATGTACCCTCGCGGGTCGCGCTTGGCGGGATCGTGCAGAACCTGCTCATAGAGTTCGGCTGGAACGGAGCGCGCCGATTCATATGGGTTGGGCGGTTCCGGCTTACCGGTCGCTTTGGCCTTGGCCGCCACCGCTTCGAGCGCCTCGATCATCTTCGGCGTCGTCGTCCAGGAGTCTTTACCGCCGCGCTCGATCGAGTTCTTCGCCATGCGGTAGGTGTCGTACAGCAGATGCTCCCGTTCGCGCGAAGCATAGTCGAGGATGGCGCGGTTGTTCGTCTGCTCGTAGTCGATGGAAGTCTTGTAATGCCATATCTGCGGCGCGATGGGGAAGGGCAGATCGTTGGTCGGGAGCTGGCGCGAAGGCACCAGCGGCAACTGCATGGGCGTGGGACTGCCGATGATCTCGGTCAGCAGGCCGGTCATGTTGTGGAAGTACGTGACCGTGCGCAGGCCGCCGTTGTACCAGGTGGAATAGGTCGCGACACTCCGCATTCCCGAGCCGGGCTTGCCTTCTTCGACCAGCCGCTCATGCATCGCTGTGCCGACAGCCTGAATCTTGAGCGGGATCAGCGGATCGTAGTGATAGTTGAACGGGTCGCGGAAGGGCGGCATGAAAATGACTGTGCCGAGCGGCCCGGTCTGGTGGTGGTTGTAGACGATCTGCGGGTACCAGTCGCGGAACAGCTCCCGGCTGATGTTGGTCGTCTCCGGCATATTGTTCATGTAGAAGTCACGATTGTTGTCGTGGCCGATGTACTTCTGCCAGAGGCGCGGCGTCCCGGCGGCATTGCCATCAGAGATGCGCTTCTCGGGCACAGGCTCGCGGTTGTACCAGTTGGCGACGAGGTCCATGCCGTCCGGATTGGCATGAACGCAAAGCACGATGTCGTCGCGCAGAAAGCGCATCGTTTCGGGATCGGTCAGCGAGTTCAACTCGTACACAGTTTCGATCAGCTGCTGTGCGCCGACAGTCTCCGAGGCATGGAGGCCGCCGTCGATCCACACGATGGCGCGGCCTTCGTCCGACAGCGCATGCGCCTCGGCATCGGTCAGGCCCTCAGCGTGGGCGAGCTTGGCGGAGATCTCCTTGTAGTGATCGAGCTTGGCCAGGTTTTCGGGTGACGAGATGACAGCCATGTACTGCCTGCGTCCCTCCGCTGTCGGCCCAATATCCACCAGCTTCATGCGGTCGGACTCCTTGGCGAGCGTCTGCCAGTATGACGTGAGCTGGACATAATTCGCCAGATGAAAGTCATCGCCAATGTTGAAGCCGAAGGCCTCTTTAGGTGTGGTGATCTTGCGCGGCGCGGCACTTTGTGCGGCGCATGGAAGCGCGGAGAGCAGGAGCGTGGCGGGCAAAAAAAGATTGCGGATGTTCATCGTTACATTCTCCTGAGCTATTTGGCCGGTGCGTCGGGATGCAGATACTGCGCGAGAAACAGGTAGATTTCGCGCCTAGACTGAAGCGCGAGCGGCGTATCCATCCTGTTGAAGTAGTGGCCGCCGGGCGCGTCCTCATAGACCTTGTACTCGAACTTCTTGCCCTCGGCCTTGAAGGCCTGGATGAGGTGCTCGACTTCGAGGTAGTTCACGTCTTCGTCGTTGGTATTCGTGTGCACCAGCAGCGGGGTGGCAAGCTCTTTGGCATGGGTGACAGGCGAGCGCTTGCGGTACTCCTCAATGTCATCGTGGACGCTCTCGCCAAGGTGGTAGGGCGCAGTGTAAATCTGCCGGTAGGCGTCTGTCTCGTAACCCATGCGCGCGATCAGGTCGCTGACCGGCACGCCCGCGTAGGCGACGGCGTAGTCCTTCGGGTGCGCGAAGATGTTCATCAGCGTGATCATGCCGCCGTGGCTCCAGCCAACGATGCCGACCCGCTTGGGGTCGAGGAAGCTGTAGCGGTCGAGCATCCATTGCATGCCGAGGAAGACGTCGTCGACCTCGCGTCCGCCGTAGTCGATATCTTCATACAGGCCGCGTCCGTAGCCGGTGCTGCCGCGATAATCCGTCGCGACAACCGTGTAGCCCTGCTCGAGTAGCTCGCGGATCAGGTGCGCGTCGATGGAGGTGTCGAGGCTGGCGTGAACGCCCTGGTGGACAAAGACGATCAGCGGCTGCTTGCGCGTCCGGTCGAGATGCTTGGGGATGAAGGTATAGGCGTGGAGAATGAGCGGGTTGATCGCGCCGGGAGCTTTCTTGTTCTTGACATGTGCGGAGGGCGGGCCGGTGTACTCGCTCTTGTCGATCTCGGCCAGGTCGCCAAGCTTCTGGTACCAGAGCAGATCGTCGATCTTCTTCAGGGCCTGGTCGAGGCCGAAGTTCGGGCCGGTGTCGGCTTGGGGCTGTGCGGCGGGTCGTGCCGGAGTGTCGGCGGCGGGAGCCTGCGCCTGAGCGGTCGAAGTCGCCACAGCGATGCACAGCGTTATCCGCAACAATCGCCGAAGACTGCGTGCGGAGAAAGGCAAAGCGGCCAAAGACAATCCTCGCTGGCGTGAGCTTAGGGTTGAAGGTTGATCTCTAACCTATCACGGCCGGGCGGTATATCCTTGCGGATGAGGTTTCGATCGGCGATGCGGGCGCTTCTTCTCTCGGAGTATAAGCAGTTGGCCGTGGCCGATCTGCCGATGCCGGAGCCAGCGGCGGATGAGGTGCTGGTGCGCGTCGCCGCCTGCGGCATCTGCGGCAGCGACGTGCATGGCTACGACGGCGCGTCCGGGCGGCGCGTTCCGCCGATTGTAATGGGACATGAGGCGGCGGGAACGATCGCGGCAATTGGCTCGGCTGTTGCAGGGTTTAGTGTCGGCGACCGCGTCACCTTCGACTCCACCGTCTACTGCGGCAAATGCGCCTTCTGCCTGCGCGGCGAGGTCAACCTCTGCGACGATCGGCAGGTGGTCGGCGTCTCGTGCGGGGAGTACCGCCGCGCCGGTGCCTTCGCGGAGTTTGTCGCCGTGCCCGCGCGCATCTTGTATCGTCTGCCCGATGCGCTGCCGTTTGCCGACGCGGCCATGCTGGAGGCGGTCTCGGTAGCGCTCCATGGGGTCCGCGTGGCGGAGCTGAAGGGCGGCGAACCGGCGCTGGTGATCGGCGCGGGCATGATCGGGTTGCTGCTTTTGCAGGCGGCGCGCGCGGCGGGATGCTCGCCGGTCTATGTCGCCGATGTTGACCCTACGCGGCTGGCGCTGGCTAAGGAGCTTGGCGCAGATGAGACGCTGGAGGCATCGGGCGACAATCTCGTGCAGGCCGTCCTGAAGCTGACCAGCGGACGCGGCGTGGATGCAGTCTTTGAGGCAGTCGGACGCAACGAGACGGTAGCGGGTGCCATCGACTGCGTTCGCAAGGGCGGCACGGTCACGTTGGTTGGCAACATTGCGCGCGAGGTCGCACTGCCGTTGCAGAAGGTGGTCACCCGGCAGATACGTCTGCAAGGCTCATGCGCTTCGGCAGGCGAGTATCCGCAGGCGATGGTGCTCATGGCGAGCGGCAAGATCAAGGTGGACCGGCTGATCACCGCCGTCGCACCGCTGGCGGATGGACCATCGTGGTTTGAGCGGCTCCATGCACGAGAGCCGAACCTGATGAAGGTGGTGCTCGACCCGCGTCAAGGGGCTGGCGCATGAACGAGCTCTTCGACCTCTCTGGCCAGACTGCGCTGATTACCGGGGCGAGCCGGGGTCTGGGTCAATACTTTGGACGAGCTCTGGCGAAGGCCGGGGCCGACCTGATCGTGACCAGCCGAAAGCGCGACGATCTCCTGCCGTTTGTGGCTGAGGTCGAGGCTCTGGCGCGCAAGGCGCATCCTGTCGAGCTCGATGTGCGCGACCACGGCAGCATTGAGCGGATGGCCGTTGAGGTCGCCGCCGTTTGCCCGCAGGTTCACATCCTCGTTAACAATGCCGGATGCAACGTCCGCAAGCCCGCGCTTGACGTCACCTGGGACGACTGGAACCTGATCCTCGACACGAATCTGCGCGGGTCGTTCTTTGTCGCGCAAGTCATCGCGCGGCAGATGGTGCCGCATGGCTACGGGCGCATCGTCAACATCGGCTCGGTGACGAGCGTCGCCGGATACGCCGGGCTGGGACCGTATGGTGCGAGCCGGGGCGGCATCCGTCAGCTCACCATGTCGCTGGCCGATGACTGGGGCAAACACGGCATCACCGTCAATTGCCTCGCGCCGGGCTGGTTTCGCACCGACCAGAATAAGGTCATGTATGAGAACAAGGAGTGGGTCGAGTACCTCGTCGACCGCATTCCGTTGAAGCGACCCGGCCAGGCGCACGATCTCGACGGAGCCATCGTCTTCCTCGCCTCCGAGTCCAGCCGCTATGTCACCGGGCAGACGCTACTCGTCGATGGCGGCATCTCCACCGGCGCCACCCGCGCTACGCTTCCCACCAAACCATGAGACCTCCTATGCGCTTTCTGCTTCCGCTGTGCCTCTTTGCCGCCACGCTGCTGCCCGCCCAGAACACGTCCTCCGGCCAGCTCAAGGTCTACTTCGTCGATGTGGAGGGCGGCCAGGCAACGCTCTTCGTCACGCCAGCCGGGCAGTCGCTGCTGATCGATACAGGCTGGCCGGGGAACGACGGCCGCGACGCTAAGCGCATCGTTGGCGCCGCAAAGGACGCGGGTCTCAGCCGGATCGATTACGTTCTGCTGACCCATTACCACGACGATCACGTCGGCGGGGTGCCGCAGCTCGTAGCGCAGATTCCCGTCGGCACCTTCATTGACCATGGGCCAAATCGCGAGCTGGACCACGGCGTGACGGAGAGTGGCTATACGGCATATCAGGAAGTTCTCGCGACGGGCAAGGCGAAGCATCTTACGGTTATACCCGGCGACGAGCTGCCCATCGCAGGCTTGCGCGCTACGGTGGTGAGCAGCGACGGCGTTCTCCTCGACCATCCGCTTCCGGGCGCGGGCCAGCCGAACCCTTTTTGCGCCGTCACGCAGGCGCAACCCCATGACGACACCGAGAACGCCCGTTCCCTTGGCCTGCAACTGACCTTTGGCAAGTTGAAGCTGCTCGATCTCGGCGATCTTACCTGGGAGAAGGAGCGCACGCTGATGTGTCCGATGGACAAGCTCGGTCGGCAAGACGTCTCTATCGTCTCGCATCATGGCTGGTACCAAAGCTCCAGCCCCGCGCTTGTCGACGCACTCCATGCCCGCGTGGCCATCATGGACAATGGCGAAGCGAAGGGTGGATCGTTGCCGACGCTGAAGACTATCGCCGCAGCGCCAGGACTTGAAACACTCTGGCAGCTTCACGCCTCGGCTGAGGGCGGGTCGAGCAATACCGCCGCCGCGTACATCGCCAATCCGCTGGGCACCGAGGCCGGCTGCTTCCTGAAGCTGACCGGCAATCAGGACGGCGGCTTCGAGGTATTTAACTCGCGGACCGGCTCGACGAAGCATTACGCGGCGGTCCGCTAAGGCATCTTCAGCGAGGGGGAGAGGATCTTTTTTGTATTTTGATAGGTGATCTGACAAAAAAGGACTTAAGACCAGATCAACCCGTGAGTGCGATGCACCGTTTGTGGTGCACTTTTGGAGGCGTCGTGGACCTACGCTCTCTCTCGCGCGACGAACCAGACAAACGACGCGATGCCGATGCCGAGGTACACCGCCGCCACGCCGAAGGCGAGGATGAAGTCGCCGTGCGCCTGGACGAGGTAGCCGGTGACGATGGCGGCCGCGATGCCGGAGAGCTGGTTGGAGAAGTTGACGATTCCACCCACCGTGCCGACGCTTTCACGGGGAGCGATCGACGGCAGCATCGACCAGCCCACGGGGGCCGCCACGGCCAGACCGCCAATCGACAGGCTGATCCAGAGCAGCGCATTGATGGGCGTATGGGCGTGGGCTCCGCCGAAGATGCCCAGCCCGCAGACGGTTCCGCACACCAGGATGGTTCCGCGCACCCGTTGCGGATTCCAGCCGCGCCGGATCAGGGCGTCGACCAGCCAGCCGCCGAGCACCAGATCGGTGACGGTCGCGAAGAGCCATGGCACCCCGGTGTAGAGGAAGGAATGGAGGAGGTCGATGCCGAGAGCCTGCGAGAGATAGGTTGGCAGCCAGGTCAGCAGCAGGTAGAAGGTGTAGTTGTAAGCCCCGAACCATACGGCCATGCCCAGCACACGGGGTTGCTGGAGCAGTTCGGCTAGCGTCGCCCGGTCGCCTGGCTCGGAAGTGACGGCCACCAAGACGCCGCCGCCGATATGCGCCCGCTCCTCGGCCGTCAGCAGAGCGTCCTCCTCCGGGTCGCGGTAGACCGCCCAGAACAGGGCGAAGTACAGCAGGCTGACGAGACCGGTGAGGGCGAAGCTCCAGCGCCAGCCTATCCTGATGAGCACGATGCCGATGACGGGAACGCCGATGGCCGAGGCGAACTTGGCGGCGGCGTCGAAGATGGAGGTGGCGAAGCCGCGTTCGCCCAGCGGAAACCATTTGCCGATGGCTTTGGCGTTGGCCGGAAAGGTGGGCGCCTCGCCGACGCCGAGCAGCAGCCGCGCGGCGAAGAGGCCTCCAAGCCCCGGCGAGATCGCGGCGGCGAACGAGGCTACGCTCCAGATGAAGGTGCTCGCGCGGCCGATCCGCCGGATGCCGAAGCGGTCCAGCACGACGCCGACCGGCAGCTGGCACATCGCGTACGTCCAGCTGTATGCGCCCGCGAGATAGCCGAAGGTCACGGTCGAGATGCCGAAGCTGGTGACCAGGGCCGCGTGCGCCACCGTCAGGTTGACGCGGTCGAAGAAGTTGACCAGCACGCCGATGCCGAGCAGCCACGCGATCCTCCATCGACGGCGCGGGATGCGCGTTGCGGGTGTGGTGGTCACGGGTACTTATCGTACGCGATTGGGCGCACTGGACACGCGGAGGCGCAAACACGTAAAGTTCGCGTGACAGAGGAGCTTTTCTTGTTGAGAAATGTGTTGTGCGTTCTACTCGTTGCCGGTTTGCCGGGCGCGCTTCTGGCCCAGGCAGGAGTGAAGCGGCCGGCGATCACCGGCATCGCCCACATGACGGTGTACGCCACCGATCCGGCCGCCGCGAAGAAGTTCTATGTGGGCGAGCTTGGCTTTGCTGAAGGCACGCCGGATGCGGCAGGCGAAGGCCGGTTTTACGCTAGCCAAACGCAGTATGTGGTGGTTGCGCCATTACCTGCGGACCACACCAACTCACGCTTGAAAGCTGTGTACTTCAACACGGCGGATGCTGAAGAACTGCGGCACTATCTTCAGGCTCATGGGGTCGGAGTTCCCGCGAAGCTGACCCGCGATGCCGACGGAACGCTGAGCTTCGAGGTGAAAGACCCGGAAAGCAATGCGATCGGCTTCGAGCAGGCGGGGACGGGAAGGAAGATCGGACAGGCGCAGAACCCCACCTCGACGCGCATCATCCACGTGGGATTTGCGGTCAAGAGCCAAGCCGTCGAAGACCCGTTCTATCGCGACGTCCTTGGCTTCCGGCCTTATTGGCACGGAGCGATGAAGGAGGGGGCGGCCGATGATTGGGTGAGCCAGCAGGTGCCCGACGGCAGCGATTGGCTGGAATATATGCTGGAGCCGATGGAGCACGCGTCGCAGCGGCAGCTTGGCGTGATGAACCACTTCTCGCTGGGCGTGGTGGACATCAGCGGCGCGGCCAGCCGCCTGGAAGCGCATGGTTGGCAGGAGACGCCCGGCGAGCATCGGCAGGACGGCAAGGACGGCAAACGGCAGCTGAACGTCTTTGATCCAGACCAAACGCGCGTGGAGTTCATGGAGTTTACGAACTTCCGCGAACCGTGCTGCTCGGCGTTTACCGCCGCGAATCCGAAGCCGTAAGGAGAGCCGCTTGCCGAGCCGCCGTACGTTTCTTCAGCAAACCGCGTTGGGGGTGAGCGGCCTCGCGCTGAACTCCGCTGCGATTGGTCAAGATAAGACGGCCAAGCGCAGTGGACGCATTCGGCAGAGCGTGTCGCGGTGGTGCTACAAAAGTATTCCGCTTGACACCCTGTGCGCGGCGGTGGCCGAGATGGGGTTGAAGGGGATCGATCTGCTCCAGCCGGAAGAATATGAAGTGCCGCGCCGTTACGGTCTGGTCTGCGCCATGGGGTACGCTGGTGGTGGCGAGATCGATCGCGGCCTGAACCGGCTAGAAAATCATGCGGCCATCGAGGCGGGCTTTCGCAAGTACATTCCGCTTGCGGCGAAGGCTGGCGTGCCGAATGTCATTACGTTCTCCGGTCTGCGGGCGGGGCTTTCGGATGAGGAGGGCGCGCGCAACACCGTCGCGGGCCTGCGCCGTCTGCGCTCCATCGCCGAGGACCATGGCGTCACGATCTGCATGGAGCTGCTCAACAGCCGCGTGGACCACCCGGACTACATGGCCGACCACACCGCCTGGGGCGCGAAGGTGGTTGGCGAGGTTGGATCGCCGCGCATCAAGCTGCTCTACGACATCTACCATATGCAGATTATGGAGGGCGATCTGATCGCGACCATTCGCCGGCACCATGAGCAGATCGGACACTTCCACACCGGCGGCGTGCCCGGAAGGCATGAGTTGGACGGTGCGCAGGAGGTGCGGTGGGATGGCGTGATGCGCGCGATTGCGACCACTGGCTTTGGCGGCTATGTGGCACATGAGTTTGTGCCGACTGGCGATCCGCTTACCTCGTTGCGGCAGGCGGTAGAGATTTGCAATGTCTAGAAAACGCAGATTCCCTTCGGGAATGACAACCAAGTAAAGCTAACTTAGCGTTCGCTGTCGAGGTGGGCCATAGAGTGCTTGTCGTAGCGTGTGCCAGCCACGAGCTCGGCGGGGACGGCTGCTTCGAGTTTTACTAGCTCATCGGCTTCGAGACGGATGGACAGAGCACCGAGGGCCTCTTCCACCTGGGCCACCGTGCGCGCGCCGAGCAGCGGAACGATGTCCTCGCCTCGGGTAAGGACCCAGGCGATCGCTAGCTGCGAGGCCGTTACGCCCCGTTCGGCCGCTGTGGAGGCGAGCGCGGCGGCTAGGGCCTGGTTCTTGGCGAAGTTCGTCCCGGTAAAGCGCGGCAGGAAGCGTCGGAAGTCTCCCTTCGGCTGCGGCACCGACCCGCTGAGCAGACCGCGTGAGAGCACGCCGTAGGCCGTCACGCCTACGCCGAGTTCGCGCAGGCCAGGCAGAATAGCGGCTTCGATGCCGCGTGTGGCGAGACCGTATTCAATTTGGAGGTCGCAGACAGGGATGACGGTCTGTGCGCGCCGGACTGTCTCGACGCTCATCTCCGAGAGGCCGACGTGGCGGACGAAGCCCTGCTTGACCATCTCGGCGATCGCGCCCACGGTGTCTTCGATGGGCACAGCGTCGTCGAGCCGAGCGGGGCGGTAGACGTCGATGTGGTCGACGCCGAGCTTGCTGAGGCTTTGGGCAAGGGCGTTTTTGACGGTGATCGGGCGGCAGTCGGGGCCGAGCCAGGCACCGTTCGGTCCGCGCATGGCACCGAACTTGACCGAGAGCAGGACCTTCTCGCGGGTGGACGATCCCATCTCCGCCAGCGCGCGGCGGATCAACAGCTCATTCTGGCCCATGCCGTAAAAGTCGCCGGTATCGAGCAGCGTGATGCCGCCCTCAACTGCCGCGTGGATGGCGCGGAGGCTCTCGGCCTCGTCGCTTTCGCCGTAGAGCGCTGCTTTGCCCATGGCCATGCAGCCGAGCGCCAGGGGAAAGACCTTGGGGCCGGTCTGGCCAAGCTGCCGTTCTGTCGTCCCCGCAACCGTCATCGATGATCCTCATTGCCATCCTAGCCTCCAGAGCGCATGGGAAAACGGCTGGAGACTCATGCCTCCAGCCGTTTGCGGTCCCGCCAACAAATGCAGCGGCTTCGTTCATTCCGGTTGATCGAGCTAAAAGGTAATTCTGCCCCCTAGCTGGACTAAGCGAGGAAAGCCGAGGGTACCGGTGATCTGGCCGGCGGTGGTGTCGAATGCGACAACGTTCGAAGAGTTTACTGGCCCGTTGAACTGCGGTGTGTTGAAGGCGTTCAGCGCCTCAGCACGGAACTCGGCATTCACCCGTTCCGTCACCTTGAAGTTCTTGTTCAGCGACAGATCCGAGTTCAGGTAACCCGGACCGTAGCAGTTGCTGGTGCGCGGTGCGTTGCCTGTGGCGGCGGCCTTTGCTGGTTGTTGGGAGTATGCCGCAGGGTTGAAGTAGTGCGCGAGACGGCCTTCCGGTGCGCCTGAGTAGCATGGGTTTACGCCAGGAACAAGGTTCGGCCGGGTCGTGGAGTTGCCAAACGACGAGTTGCTATTGGTCGACTGAGTAATCGGCAGCGGAGAGCCGTCCTGGATGATTGTGATGTCGTTGAAGCGCCATCCTCCCACGGCCAGATCCATCCAGCGGTTGGTGTTTGCAAGGAAGGTTTTGCCACGCCCAAACGGCAGTTCGTAGGTGGTCGCAAAGGTAGTCCGCTTGGGAATGTCGTTGATCGCCCGCGCGTACTCCGTGCTGATGTTGTAGATGTCCTGTGGGCCATTGTTGCCCGGGTTCAAGGTGCTGCCCACACCCCATAGATTGTCCCAGTTGGAGGAGTAGGTGAAGCCGAACAAGATCGTCAACCCCTGCTGGAAGCGTTTCTGCACCTTGATATCCAGAGCGTTGTAGTCGGAGCGCCCATTGCTGACGGAGTCGCTGATGCCGAGAAATTGCGGGAAGGGAAGCAACGTCTGGTATTGCTTGATGCCGGAAAGCTTGCCGAACGACCCGTATCCGGCGTACGGGAAGCTCGTCGCGGCTTGGGTCAGCGCGGCATACTGGCCCGTGTTGAGGTATCGATCGGAGAGCTGGTTGATGTTCTCGGAGTTGTAGATGTTTCGCCCATGGCCGCCGACGTACCCGACCTTTAGCGCCAGTCCATAAGGCAATTCGCGCTGGATGTCTGCCGAGTAGCTCTCGTAGAGGGGTGCCCGGCGATCCTGGTCGATCACATTCAAGCTGGTGCCAATGTTCTGGCTGTACCCGTTCGCATTTCCGACGGGTGTAGTCTGCAGGTTCGGGAACGGATTGCTGAGGCTGGTGCCCACAAAGGTGCCCGTCCCGCTGTAGCTGTTGGTCAAGCTATTCGTCAGCACATAGCCTGGCGCGAGCGTCGGCGCGGTGCTGTACACGAACGGGAAGTAGAAGACGCCGGCACCGCCGCGGACCACCGTCTTATCGTCGATGGCGTAGGCAAAGCCCGCCCGTGGAGACCACTTGTTCGTCGTGTTGCCGGTGGTCGTCCGGTTACCACTCACTCCGGCAAACTCCACGCCGCCGGTCGCCTGCGGACCGGTGCCGAAGACCGGGTAGGTGACGCCGCGGTTGAAGCCGACTGAGTAGTGGTTGTTCCGCTCATGCACGCCAGGCTCGTGCTCGTAGCGTAGACCGAGGTTCAGCGTTAGCTTTGGAGACACCCGCCAATCGTCCTGCAAATAGGTCGCCTGGTAGGCGGTCGTGATCGCAAGGGGCGCGGGAATCACCAGTGCAGCGCTCGTTGGATAGCCCAGCAGAACGTCCGCAGTCGTCGCCCCGAACAGCGATTTGTCAAAGGAGAACGTTCCATTGCCGTTTGAGATGTTGGTGAAGCTGACGCTGATTGCGCGATAGACATAGCCCGTCTTCAGGCTGTGCTTGCCCAGGCTCTTGGACACACCGACTACGAAGTTGCGAGAAAAGTATACCGCCGGTCCTGAGTTCGCCGTTGCCTCTGGCGCAAGCCCGGAATCCGTCGTGATTTGAGGGAAGGCGGCCTTGGTAATTGCACTGGTATAGCTTGCAGGGAAACCGAGCGTCGACTGGTTATAGCCATTGCTGATGTCCAGCGTGTTGTTGGGAAAACGATTGAATCCGAAACCTACCGTCAGCAGCGTCGTCGGCGTCACGGTGATCGTGTTTTGAATGCTGGTCGCATCCACCTTCCGGTAGAGCAGGTAGGAGCCGCTGCTGCCCGCGAAGTTTTCCAGAGCGTTGCCGCCCGGCTCCTTCGAACCATAATGCAGATAGTAGAAGTCGGCCAGCCAGCGTGTGCCGAACTGATGCGTCAGCTTTCCGTCGAACTCGTCCGCGCGGTCGCCAAGGGTGTCGCCACCGGTGAAATTAGGCGTTCCGTAGGCCCCCGTACCCGAGTTTGGAGAAGGATAGGTGTTCAGGATCGCCTGCCCGATCGGGTTGATGGAGCCCGCGAGATTATTGTTCGCAAAGAACTGACCCGTCGCGGGATTGGTGATGCAGATCGCGTCCACACCATCCGTCCCTTTCCCGCACGTCGTCGGCCCGGTGACCGTGCCAATCTCAGAGAAATCCCCCGTCCGCTGCTTGGCCGTCGCGACCACAAACGCGTTCGATGCCGTGAGGGGAGAACGCTGCCGGTATCCCTCTTCCGCGATCCAGAAGAAGGTCTTGTCCTTGCCGCCCAGGATCTTTGGCAGCGGGATAGGCCCGCCGATCGCGCCGGCGTACGTGTAGAACTCCGCCGCGCCTCGGGGTGTGGTCGGCTGAACGGCGCCGGTCACCGGGTCCTTGTAGGGCGTTCGATTGTTGAAAAAGAGATTCGCGCCCCAGTTCGTTTGCCGCGTTTCGCCCAGTAACGCTCCATGCAGCGCGCTCGACCCGGACTTGAGCGTCGTGTTGAACATGCCGCCGCTGGTGCGCCCGATCTCCGCGTCGTAGGTGTTCGCCTGGACCTTCACCTCTTCCACCGCTTCGATCGATGGAATGATGACGGCGCGGTTGGAGAAGTCCGTGATCGGAACGCCGTCGATGGAATAATTGTTTGAGCTAATGGGCGCTCCGGCGATGGAGATGGTCGACGATCCGCTCTGGTCCTGGAAGCGCACAAAGCGCGGGTCGCCGACAGCTGTGACGTTGTTGTCCAGCTTGGAGAACAAGAATGGATTGCGGCCTGGGTTAGGCAAGTTCTCCAGCTTTTGCGAGTCGATCAGCTGCCCGTTGTATGACGTGCCGTTGTTGACGATCGGCTCGGCCGCTGTGACCTCCACCGATTGTTCCGCAGAGCCGATGGAGAGCGGCATGTCGACCGGGATTGTGTCGCCGGAGTCGACGATGATGCCCTTGTGCGCCAATTTCGTAAAGCCGCTCGTGATGGCGGTTACGGTGTATGTCCCGGGCTCGACCGCGCTGAAGTCGTACTCGCCCGCGCCGTTCGTGACCGTTGTGCGGGTAAGATGCGTCGCCTCGGAGGTGAGTTCAACCTGCGCCTTGGGCAGAGCCGCTCCTTGCACGTCGGCGACGATGCCGCGCACCGCGCCGTAGTTCGACTGGGCATGGAGAGACGCCGCGGCAAAGGAGCACAGAAGCAGGAATAGCCAGGCGGAAAGGGACTTCTTCGGCAAATCGGGCAAGCTCACGGGTAAATCCTCCGGCGGTGTTGGTATTTGGTTGAGCGAAGGACAAAGAACGGCGTTCAAGCCGAGGTCGCGGCTTGTGGGGTGACGCACCTTCGCCAGCTGCCCAAAGAGGGTCAGTGGAGGCACGAACAGATACACAACGGGCGTTAGCCTTTGTTTGGGCTACCCGGTGCAGCGACAACTTTTCTTGTTATGAGCCGAGACTAGCCGACTATGAATAGGGTGTCAACGATTATCTGTGCTGTGCCCGCCAAAGCTGGCATAGAGCAGATACTCGTGATTGCCCTCCATGCCGCGTATAGGCGAGTCGATGATGTCGGCATGCGTGCCGCCGAGCGCGAGAACGCCTTGGTGCACCCGGTCGATGGCGATCTGCCGCGCCGCTTGATCGCGCACGATGCCGCCCTTGCCGACGTGCTCGCGCCCAGCTTCAAACTGCGGCTTGACGAGGATAACCGTCTGTCCGCGCCAGCTCTCCCCGGGCGGAGCGAGAGCCGCCAGCACCGCCGGCAGCACCAGCGTCGCGGAGATAAACGACACGTCCATCGCCAGGAGGGTGACCGGTTGCGGCGAGGCTGAACACAATTCGCCCGGCGTCAGCAACCGCGCGTTGCACCGCTCCCACAAGGTGACGCGCGGATCGCCGCGGAGCTTCTCGGCGATCTGCCCATAGCCGGTGTCGACCGCCAGCACGGAGGCCGCACCGTGCTGGAGCAGGCAGTCGGTGAATCCTCCCGTGGACGCGCCCACATCGATGCAAGCAAGGCCCGTGAGATCAATCTTCCAATGTTCCAGAGCCCGCTGGAGCTTCAATCCGCCGCGGCTGACATAGCGGAGATCGTCCCCGAGCATTCGCACGATGGCGTCGTCGGCTACCGGCGTGCCGGGTTTGTCGACGCGCTGCTCAGCCACCAGCACACGTCCGGCGAGGATCAGCGCCTGAGCCCGTTCGCGTGAGGCGGCGAGGCCACGGTCGACCAGGAGCTTGTCGAGGCGCACCTTCATCGGTAACTCGGGGAGTAACTCGTTCGCCGCACCCGCATCATTCCAGCCTACAGTGCGGGCCTACGCTTCGATAACGTACACTGGCACGGTTGCCGTTCTTCGTCTTGGTTCCGAAGGGCATCCCATAGTGATGTGACTGTGGTGATGCCATGCCATACGGCGCAATCTATTGTGGTGACAGGTGCGTGAATGTATAGAGACACGGGAGTATTGAACATGCCTCCACCGTCGAGTCAAGACGACTCGGTGCTGTTGGGGCTCGTTCAAAAGGGCGACGAGCAGGCTATGGCGTCGATCTTCGACCGCTACTCAAAAGTGGTTTACTCCGTTGCGCTGCGGGTCCTTCGCGATCCGGCTGGCGCGGAGGACGTGCTTCAGGAGATCTTCATGCAGATTTGGCGCAGCCCGGACAGCTTTATCGCGACGAGAGGAAGTCTCGGCGGGTGGCTGGCCGTGGTCTCGCGCAACCGGTCGATCGATACGCTGCGCCGCCGCCGGCCGACGGACAACATCGACGATATGCCGTTGGCTTCGTCTTACAATCTGGCCAACGAGGCGGAGCTGCACTCCATGATGGAGAAAGCGCGCGGCGCGATCCAGTTGCTCCCCGTCGAGCAGCGCAAGACCCTGGAGATGGCCTTCTTCGACGGGCTCACGCACTCCGAGATCGCCGAGATGACGGGCGATCCGCTCGGCACAGTCAAAACACGCATCCGAAGCGCCTTGCTGACGGTGAGAAAGGCGTTCCAGGCATGACACAGACACAGCACATTCATCCCGACGACCTTTCCCTCCATGCCATGCGCCTGCTCCCGGCGAATGAGGCTGCCGCCATTCAGGCCCACATCCACGAGTGTGCCGAGTGCGCGCGGGCCTTTCAAGACGCGCAGCGCGATCTCGCCATCGTGGCGCTTACGGTGCCGCTTGAAGCTCCGCGACCGCAGGCACGGCAGCGTTTCCTGGAGCAGGTCGCCCAGGAGCGCCGCACAGCCACGCTGGACGAGCGAGCGCAGACGCCGGAAGTCTCTGAAGCGCCTGCCGTAGTGCCCGCCGTAGTGCCGATCGATACGCCTCGCCGCCGATCGGTCGGGGGCAGTGTGCTTCCGTGGCTGGGTTGGGCCGTGGCCGCCGGGGCGTCGTTCTTCGCCGTCAGCGAGTACCACCAGGCCACGCAGCTGCAATCAACCGTGGCCGAGCAAGCCACACAGCTCCGTACAGAGACAACCAAGATGGCCGCGCTCTCTGCCGAAGCCGTGAAGGCGCGCGCGCTGATGGATAACCTGACTGGAAGCGACGCTCTGCGCGTGACGTTGAACACCACTGCCGCCGCCAAGGCTGTGCCCCAGGGACGCGCGAGCTACATCGCCAGCAAAGGGACGCTGGTTTTCATCGCCAGCAATCTACAGCCGTTGCCGATCGATAAGATCTACGAGCTTTGGATCATCCCTGCGGACGGCTCCGCTCCGGTAGCGGCCGCCACCTTCGCTCCGGACGGGCGCGGCAACGCCAGTGTGGTGATGCCCGAGATCCCGAAAGGCGTCGAGGCAAAGGCGTTTGGCGTAACGCTTGAAGCCGAGGGCGGTGCGGCCAAACCGACAATGCCGATCCTGCTGGTGGGTGCGGCTTAGTTCAAGAGCAAAAACACCGTTGATATAGACGAGTCGTTGCCCTCTTATTTGTCATTCCCGAAGGGAATCTGCGTTTCTAGTTACTACGCAAGTCGCTTCACGCTAGTTAAACTACAAGAGCCGTCTCGCGATAGATGGCTCTTGTCGTTTACGTAACGCGTCGCTTAGGGAGCCGTGACCCGCACCGAAACGCCCGTTCCTTGCAACGGAACAGTGGTCGTCACAATATCGAGATCGGTGCGAATGATGGTCATATTTTGGCTGGCAGCAAAGTTTGCGGGATCTTTGCAGACCACGTAGACCTTGCCGGTCGGCGCGCCTGTAGTGGCCGCAATGTAAGAAGGATGGCAAGGCAGCGGAATGGTCGTCGACACTGTGTTGCTGGTCAGGTTCACGACCGAGACGCTACAGTTACCCGTGTTTACGCCGCCCGTCACGCACGGCAACGCATTGCCCGAGTTCGCCACGTACGCGCGTGTCCCGTCCTGGAGCGCTGACACCATCACCGGCCCCACCCCGACGGGCACGTTCGCCAGCACCGTGCCGAAGCCGATCGCATCGGTAGGATTGTTGGGATCGCAGTTTGGATTGGTGGTTAAAGCTCCGGCGTTGCAGAGCGGAATACTCACAATGCTTAAGCTGCCGCTGCCGCCATTGCCCTGGTTGGCGACGACCATCTCCAAGAGCGGTGGTGCGAAATCGGCCCACACCGGCGCGACGCCCACCGGGATGGTGCTTCCGCCTCCGCTCGTCGGGAGAGTGTCCAATTGGTTCGTCTGCGCATTGATCACGCTGACAGTATTGGCGCCCTGGTTCATCACAAAGGCGCGCCGGAAGTCGGCCGTCATCACACCGTAAACGGGATTGTTCCCCACGTTGAGAGCGGCTGTGGGCGTATTGCTCGCCGTATCGATGGCGACGGCCTGTCCTGTGGACGATCCGGTCGCTTGCCCAAGCGCGTACACGCGGGGCGCGTTAGTGACCCCCACCACATATACGGGGTTGGGGACGTTTAGCTCCTGACGCAACGCCAGCGGCTGTCCCGTGAACTGACCGATCGAGTTCCGACCGTTCTCGGTCACGTAAGTGTTCGTGCCTTCGGGGAAGATGCTCACCGGGTTCGCGCCCGCCAGCAGCGTGGTCTCCTGCACCTGGCTGGCGATCAGCGAGGTGGAGACGCCGAACACATTCAGCGTGCCGTCACCGTTGATGGTGTAGCCCGTCAAGCCGCCGAGGATCAGATAGCGCGGATCGATGCCGATGTTCGCGGTAATCAGCACCGTGTCGCCGGAAAAGTCAACGATGGTCACCAAACCGGGTGTGTTTGCGCTGGTGCTCGAGATGGCTACGGCGTACTTCGTCGGCTGCCCCGACGGGCCGACTGGATTGATCGCTGCCACCACTGGCCGATAGGTGCTGCCACACCCGGCAAGCGCCACCAACCCGGAGATTGCCGCCGTCGCAAAAGCCGCTGCGTGGAAGGAGATTCGTGAAGAACGCGCTGAAGTCTCACCCGCCTTAATCGTTGCTGCCGTACCGTTTCCCGCTAAGTGCAAAACTGCTCCCGCCGTGGTGCTGGTCTTCGTTATGCTCAAGTCTCGATTGTAAATCACCGAACGGAGGTGGACGGGTGGATCGAGACGCGCTTGCAGGCAAGGCCATTCCGGCGGCCCGTGACCGGATGCAGTCCGATCTGCTGACTGGCGCGATCGGGCTGCTGCTGGTGCTCAAGGCCGTGCTGGTCAGCGCGGGACTCTACCGGATGGGTCCGCTTCCCTCATGGTTCTGGGGCGCGTGGGCCGTCAGTGCGGCCTTCGCGCTGCTGGTCTGGCTGCTCCGCTCGGCCACGGGGCCCGCCGCGGTGTTGGGCGGTGTAATCTGCTGCATCCTCTTGCTCGCGCAGGCCCATGGCGGCCCTTGGGAGCGGACCGCGTTCCCTGAGCTGCTCGCGCTCTTCATCCTGACGTTTGGCGCAACGCGCTTCGGGCGCCGGCACAAGGAGCGGCTCGGCACATCGGAGCCAAAGACCGGACGCCGCGCCGCGCAGGTGATCGCCAACCTGGGCGTGGCCGGGCTCTGCGCCGGAGCGGCCTCCTCCTGGCTCTTTCTCGCCTGTGTGGCCGCGCTGGCGGAGGCCACCGCCGACACGGTCTCCTCAGAACTGGGCCAGGTGCTGGGCGGACGTACGGTGCTCCTCACCACCTTGCGCGAGGTTCCGCCCGGCACCGATGGCGGCATCAGCGTCGCTGGTACGCTGCTGGGTGCCGCGGCGGCGCTCGCCATCGCCGCAATCGCCTGGGCGACGCGCCCGGTCAGCCTGCCCGGGGCCGCTCTCGTCTTTTTGGCCGGGACGGCTGGCCTGCTCCTCGACAGCCTGCTCGGCGCAACGGTCGAACGGCGCGGCTGGCTCGGCAACGATCTCGTCAACTTTACCTCCACTGCCCTTGCCGCCGCCCTTGCTTATGCCTGCGCCTTTCTGCTCTAAGGCTACGGCTTACGGTCGAACTGCCGCCGCACTTGGTCCATCAGCAAGCGCGCGCGAAAGGCCGTGTAGCTCAAAATCTCGTGCAGATAGCGCTGCAGTAGGTCGTAGCTTCCAATCCGGCCGAAGTTGGCGCGCGGTGAGGTGTACACCTCCAGCCCCTCGTCGCGGCAGATCTCGCGGATGCGGAACAGGTGCGAGCCGTCGCTGACGACGACGATGTGCCGGAGGTTGTTCTGTTCGGCGATCTCGGCCAGCCGCGCGACCTGCTCCTCCGTATCCGTTGACGCTGTCTCCGCGATGATCCGGTCGAAAGGCACGCCGTTGGCCAGCAGGTAGTCGCGCCCGACGCCGCCTTCGGTGTTGCCGGAGTCCTTATCGCCGCCGCCGCCGAGCGTAATCACCAGCGGCGCGATCCCGCGTTCATAGAGCGCAACCGCATGGTCCAGCCGCGCGTGGAGCACCGGTGAGGGGCGTCCGCTATACTCGGCCGCGCCGAAGACCGCGATCGCGTCGGCCGGCTTGGCCTCGTCCACCCGCGCAACGGCGGCGATCCGCGCGTAGATCCAGACGCCATAGACCAACATAACCAGCAACATCAGCCCGAAGAAGCGACGGACACGGCGATTCCGGCGTTGGGTGGCAGAGATCATAGGCGATCAGGAACGCAGGCCGAAGGCAAACGCGAACATCGTCAGTATGGACCAGCCCTGCCACAGAAGCTAGCGATCAGCTCTTCTGTTTGTCATTTCCCGCAGGGAATCTGCGTTTTTGACTCAGCGCTATCAGGCAGAATGCGGCTAACGCTGCAGCGCGAGCGCGATCTCATGCGTAGGGATCGCGCCCTCGCGCAAGATCATCCACGAGCTGCCCCCGCCCGAAAGATCGACG
>CAXTUR010000034.1:0-21316 GCA_964247455.1 uncultured Acidobacteriaceae bacterium
TGACGGCGAAGGACAACGCCACGGGCAAGGACCAGAAGATCACGATCACGAGCTCATCGGGCCTGAGCAAGGAAGAGGTTGAGCGGATGGCCAAGGATGCCGAGGCGCACGCGGCCGAGGACAAGGAACAGCGCGACGCGGTCGAAGCGCGCAACGGCCTGGACAGCCTGGTCTACAACATCGAAAAGATGCTGAAGGATTCGGGCGACAAGGTGGCGGCGGGCGACAAGACAGAGGTCGAGTCGGCGCTGGCCGATGCCAAGTCCACGCTGGCCGGAACGCCGAGCGCGTCCGAGCTGAACGCGGCCAAGGAGAAGCTGACCGCTGTGAGCCATAAGCTCGCGGAAGCTATGTACAAGGCCGCCGCGGCGACTCCTCCGGCGGAAGGCGCGAACGGCAGCGGCGCGCCGCATGAAGAGGCCAAGAAGGATGAAGGCGTCATCGATGCGGAGTATGTGGACGTGAAGTAAGTTGTTGGTTTGCAGTTGTAAGTTGTAGCGGGATGAAGGGCGCTCCAGTGGTTTGTGGAGCGCCCTTCTATGTAGGGCATCGAATAAATAGTGAGGTGGGAGTATGACTCAGGTGAATGAGCAGGTGGTTTGGAAGTGCGAGCAGTGGTTCGCGGGGCAGATGCAGGAGCAGCAAATGTTTCTATCGGAAGCGCGGGCGCGGGAGTTTGCAAGGAAGCTGAGCGGGGTTGCGCCGGATTTGGTGTTGAAGATTGAGGCGATGCCGATCCAGCATGTGTGGAACTAGGTTGTGTTGATCATGGCGGATGTTTCTACTGTCGCGGTCTCTGTCGCAACCGCACTCGGAATTTAGAGTGTGGCTTATCTTGCAGTGGAGTATCCCTACCGACTACACAAAGACAAGGCTAAACTAGGCGAATTGAAGCTCAGAGAAAACATTCTTCATGCAACTATGAGCAATGTGCTTTCTGAGATCCATACAGCTTGTGAGGTGCTTGGCAAGTGGAGTGCCACGATGTCTGAGTTGCAGGCCGCTGAGACAATAGAAGCCTTCTCTCTTTCAAACTTTACAAATGAGCTCGGGACTGAGCTTCGGATACGACTTGGCAGATTACAGGCCATCATCGGATTGGATGGAGCGAGCGGGTTTTCTTCGATCATCTCGGATCTGACCGAAGCATATCAGTGTGTGATAGAAATTAACAAACCGTTAGTCGATGTTGGAAAACTAACACCAGAGCTGATTAACAATTTGGATGGATTGCTCCTGCCGCATCTTCGTGTGAATGCTCGGCTTGAGCAAGTCCAAATCTGGAATATAGCTCGGCAGGGAGAAATCCGACTCGAGATGGAAAATGTTGCGGCGGATATAAACCATACGACTAGGCGATTTCGCCTCACCAGCCAATTCATTGCGGTTGTTCTGGTTATCGCGTGCCTGCGTTTTGGCGGCTTGGCATTTACCTATTTGCAAATAAAAGTACGAGTGCAGCTTATGCTGTTTGCGGCTTTAGCATTGCTTCTGGGTTATGCCGCATTTCGATGCGTTGCATACTATGCGAATTCAGCTAACAAGCAATCAGATGTCAGTTTGTTGCTGAAGCTAGATGATGAACTATAATCTATCAAGGCTGGTCGCTCTAGTGATTGATTGGATGATGGTTCAGGGCGTGGCTACCTCGATCCTTGTGCTGACGAGCGCGGGGGCTATTGGTTACGCTAGTCTGCAACTGAAGCATGAGCGCGAGTATCGGGCCGTCGCTAACCTGGAAAAGCAGTTGCAGTTCTTTTTGTCTGAAAGCTTTGTGGCCACGCGGCGCAGGCTGGCGACGGCCCGGCTTGAGGGGGATGAGTTAGTACCCTGGGAGCTGGATTCGCCGCCGGTGAGCGCGATTGAGGTACTGGACTTTTACGAGCACTTATCGCTGCTGGTCAAGAAGGGTCACCTGAATATCTACGACGTTTGGCATACGTTCTATGAGTGGGCGCAGCCGGTGTATGTGGATATGCAGAAGTTGATCGAAGATGAAGGGTCGAGTTATTCCGATCACTACAGCGACTTACAACGCCTCATGCGACGAATGGACGAGATACAGATCAAACGGATGCATAAGCAGAACGCGAATCATTGGGCGTTATGGACGCCGGACCGCATTATTGAGCATTACAAGTACGAGAGGGAGGCCGGGGGAAGGCCGCGGCGTGTGCGGCGTCGCAATGAGACGACAGTGACTGCTACGCATCTGAAGGATTGAGAGCAACCGCGGGTCCTTCGACTCCGCAGATCGCGGTAAAGCTGTGATTTGCTTCGCTCAGGATGACAGATCTTATTTGGAGAGCTAGATGCCTGAAGGCAATGAGATTCATCGCTGGGCGGAACGGCATACGGCGGCGTTCGCAGGCAAGGCGCTGCGGGTGGATGGGCCACAAGGCCGCTTCGAGGATGTAGCCGCTATCGACGGGCGCAAGCTGAAGATTGTGCGGGCGCATGGCAAGCATCTCGGCTACGACTTTGGTAAAGATCGCATCGTCCATGTCCATCTTGGGCTACGGGGCGATTTTACCGACGGCACAGGGCCTCTGCTGCCGGTTAAGGGCGCGTTGCGGCTGCGGATGTGGAACCCGGCAGCCATCAAGAAGCCCGTGGCCAAGGGTGTCAGCATGAAGCACGCCTGGTATTCGGAGGACGATGGCACCAACGACATTGCCGCAAAGAAGCTGGCGTGGGTAGAGCTGCGAGGGCCGGCTGACTGTACGCTTTATAGCGAGGAGGATTGGACGAACTTGATGGCGCGCCTCGGGCCTGACCCGCTCAACGGCGACGGGCCGGAGAAGATGATTGCGGCGGTAACGAAGAGCAAGCGGCCTATCGGCGAACTACTGATGGACCAGAGCGTGGCGGCGGGCATCGGCAACATTTATCGCGCGGAGCTGCTGTTTCGCGCGCGGCTAAGCCCGTTTACGCCGGGCAAGGAGGTGCTGGAGGCGACGCTGCGGGCGATCTGGGCGGAGGCTCTGCCGCTGATGCGCGCCGGCATGGTGGATCGGCGCATCGTCACCACCAAACCGGAGCATCGTGCTTCGGGCAAACAAAGGGCGGATAAGGACGAGGCGCACTATGTGTATCGCAAAAATGGACAGTCCTGTTTGCTCTGCGGAACCAAGGTAACGAAGGTGGAGATGGCCTTGCGTAACCTGTTTTATTGCCAAACGTGCCAGGTTTTGCCGGATAAGTAGTGCGCCCGATACGGCTTGGGTTAGAGAATGCGAATCATATCTGGTTGACAAACGCTTGCTAACCGATAGGGAAGTTAGAAGTCGCTTATACAAGACGACGAGCATTCGAGAACTCACATACTGGGGGATTACGGCGATGATGGAGATGATCTGGCAGTGCGATCAGGTTCGAGCAGGACAGCTGTACAACCGCATGATCTTCAACACCAAGCAGGAAGCGCAGGAGTTTGTGCAGCGGATGCAGCAGATGGAGCCGGACCAGATGTTCTCGATCGAGCCGATGGATGTGCGCCAGATCTGGAACTGAGTCGCCGCGGGAGCCATCCGCTCGGTGACCGTCTGTAGGACAATAGAGTAAGTGGACGGTTGACGAAGGACTATGGCGACGCAGACGAAGGATTACTACAGTACGCTGGGCGTAAAGAAGACAGCCTCGGCGGACGAGATTCGCAAGGCGTTTCGCAAGCTGGCGCGGAAGTACCATCCGGATGTAAACCCTGGCGATAAGAAGTCTGAGGAGAAGTTCAAAGAGATCTCCGAGGCCAACGATGTTCTCAGCGATGAAAAGAAGCGGAAGGTCTTCGACCAGTTCGGCTTCTATTCGGACAATATCGACCCGGCCGCGGCAGAGGCGGCAGCCAGAGGCGGGCGCGGCGCGGGTGGCCCGGGCGCAGGATTCCGCGGAGCGTACGAGGCTCCGGGAGGTCGCGGCGCGCAGGAGGTCCCATTTGACTTCGGCGGGTTCGATTTTTCAGACTTTCAGGAGCGCGGGCGGGCGGGTCAGCCTCAACCCGACAGCGGCTTCACTGGCAGCTTCAAAGACATCTTCGGCGGCATCTTCGGAGGGGCAAAGGGAGCGCAGGCGAGAGGCGCGCAAGCGGGAACCGATCTGGAGTACCAGGTAGAGGTCGACTTCTGGACAGCGGTGCGTGGCGGGGTGGCCCGGCTGGAGATCCAACGCCAGGATACCTGCTCAACCTGCAAAGGAAGATCGACCGCTGGTGGCAGCACAGAGTGCCCGGAGTGCCACGGCTCCGGCCAGGTGACGCAGATGGGCGGCAGGATGAAGTTCAATATTCAATGCCCGCGTTGCGGCGGCAGCGGCAAGGTGCAGAACGCCTGCCCGACCTGCGACGGCGAAGGCGTGGTCACCCGGCGGGAGCCGTTGGAGTTCCGCGTTAAAGCCGGGACGCGCGATGGGCAGCGGATTCGTCTGGCCGGTAAGGGGAACGCGGGCACCGGCGGCGCGACGGCGGGAGACCTCTTCCTCATCATCAAGGTGGGTACACATCCGGTCTTCCAACGGACCGGCGACGACATCTTTGTAACCGTGCCGGTGACGATCATGGAAGCGGCTTTGGGCGCCAAGATCGATGTGCCCACGATCGATATGCAGGACGGCCTAGGCCGCACGCAGCTGAAGATTCCTCCCGGCACCCAGACTGGACAGAAGCTGCGGCTGCGCGAGAAGGGCGTCGTCTCGGCTGCGCGTGAGGGAACCCGCGGCGATGAGATCGTCGAGGTACGCGTGGTGGTGCCGAAGGTGCAGGACGAGCGGTCAAAGGAGATCTTGCGCGAGCTGGCGAAGCTCAACCCGGACGATCCCCGCGATGCGCTCTTCGCTGAACTGTAAGCGTCTCTAGCCTTCGTTCGCGGTCGGCTGCAGGTCCACTGCCCAGATGGGAGCATGGACTGCCTCCTCTGAGCTATCCTCCGGAGCGCCCGGCAGGATGTATTCATTCGCAACGCTGGCGGCCCATTGTGTCGTCTCTGGCGCGATACCGGCGATGCGAGCGGCGAGCCAGGCCTGCGGCGTGATGATAACTTCAGTTCGTCTGGCGGCGACCGCCTCGAAGATCACCTTGGAGGCGTGCTCGACGGTGGCGGCGACCAAGGGCGTCTTTGCGCTGGTTTGGAACCAGGCCTTCTCCTTCTCCACATCGCCGATGAAGTGCGCGTGCTCTTCGCCGCCAGTGCGCATGAGGCCCGGACAAACGGTGGTGACACAAATATCTTTGTGGCGCAGTTCGGCATGAAGGCCTTCGGAGAACCCAACCAGCGCGAACTTGCTGGCGGAGTAGGGAAGCAGATGCGGCACGGCCACCTTGCCGCCGATTGAAGCGATATTGACGATAGCTCCCGTACGGCGCGCCAACATACCGGGCAGCGCGGCCAGTGTGGTGTAGACCGCGGCGAAGTAGTTGATCGCCATGGCGCGTTCATAGGCGTCCAGCGGCTGCACCTCCATGGGCCCTACCTCAATGATGCCGGCGTTGTTGACGAGAATATCCACTCGGCCGAAGGTGGCGATGGCGTGGTCGATGAGCCCGGCCGCCTGCTCCCGCTCACTCAGGTCGGCGGAGACAAGGAGAATGTCGTCCTCGTGCATAGATGGATTTGCGGCAAGGAGCTTTGTACGGGCATCGTGCAGCTCGCCGTCATTGCGAGCGGCCAGGACGAGCTTGGCTCCGGCGGCGGCGAAACGCTGAGCGATGCCGAAGCCGAGGCCGCGTGAGCCGCCGGTGATTACGACGACCTGTCCAAGTTCAATGGTGGCCGCAAGGCGGAGGCGCAGAACGTAGGCGGCGGCGCAGGTTAGGGTAGCGGCGGCAATCTGGAGGGCGACGGTGGTAGAGTTCTTCATGGTTTAGTGGTGAGATGCGGCCTGGCTGCAAATGGAGCTTCCACTCATACACGTTTAGGCCGGTACACTGAGGCGAGGCTTGAACAATGATCCGCGTCGTTTGGGATGAGCAGAAAAGCCGAGCCAACCCGGCGCAAGCATCGCGTATCCTTTCCAGAGGCGGCGGAGATATTTTTTGATCCGTTGGCGGATACAGTCAACGATCACCGTCATCCCGTTGAGGAGTTCCGCTTCTTCACCATAGGCCAAAGCTATACCGGCCGCCTGTTGAGCGTCGCGCATACGCAAGATGACATTTATGTTCGAGTGATTACCGCACGAGACGCCACCGCGACCGAGAGGAGACGATATGAAGACGGAGATTGACGACGAATGGGAAGAGATGCCGGATGAGATCGATTTCACCGGCGCGGTGCGCGGCAAATACTTTGGAAGAATAGCGCCTCTCGATAATTTGATCCTGATCGAGCCGGAGTTGTTTGCCAGCTTTCCGAGTGCTGAGGCGGTCAATGAGGCCTTGCGCATCCTGCAGCGCGCCGGAGCGGAAGCGTTGCGGAAGGAGAGCTAGGACGATGGCGACGAGGCGGAAGTCCAAAGGCGCGTACATGATCTCGTCCGTGGCGGAGATGTATGAGATCCACCCGCAGACGTTACGCCTGTATGAGCGCGAGGGCCTCCTTCGCCCTTCTCGTTCCGACGGTAACACGCGCATGTACACCGACGAGGACCTGGAACGGCTGGAGTTCATCCTGAACCTAGCGCGCGACCTGGGCGTGAACATCGCGGGTATCGCCATCGTGCTTCAGATGCGCGAGCGCATGGAGGAGATGAACCGGCAGATGCAGGGCTTCGTCGACTACGTGCGGACGGAGATGCTCTCGCGGATGCAGGCGCAACAGCCGGAGGCGGGTTTGGTGCCGATCCGGCGGCCGGCGATCGTTCCGGTCAAGAAGGTAGTCACGGTTAAGACGGTCAAGAAGCGCAAAACTTCAGCGAGCGACATCAATGACGATCGATCCTAGACGCCGGCCATTGCTGTACTCGCGATGCGCTGCTTGAATCTCAGCTAGTTTAAAGATAGCTCGAATCGGCACAGAGACCTTCTTGGCCCTTGCCCATTCAAATAGAAGCATAAGATCGGCGGCATAGTGCTTTGAAGAGCGTGTCAAACCGAAGAAGGTAGTCCGCTTCCCGGTCCAGAAAAACAGATTCTTCGAAAGCAGTTTCAAGATGACTGGGAGGGCGGCTGGTTGCTTCTTTCCGGTAAGGGCGGGCAGATTCATTCCATAACCCACAAGAACGCCACCTTTCCGGAGGATGGAGTACGACTCGTCGAAGCTCTGGAATCCAAGTGGATCGAAGACGGCGTCCATGCCACCCTCACGCCGCATCGCGTCCATCCATTGCTTGTTCGCGTAGTCAAAGGGTATGGCCCCCAGACCGCGTAGCTCTTCATGCTTTGCGGGAGAGGCGGTGCCGTAAACCTTCACCCCATGAAGTTGCGCGAGGGCGAGAAGAGCGCCGCCAACCGCGCCACTTAATCCATGAATAAAGATTTGTTGCCCCGGTTGCACACGTGCGGCGCGGTGAAGCATCTCGTACGCGGTGACCCAGTCAAGCACCAGACTAACGGCTATCTTGGGGTCGAGGTCGTCCGGTACAGGGACCAGAAACTTCTCAGGTAAATTGATCAGTTCGGCTTGTCCTTCGTATTTGCTCAAACATGCAACCCGCGCGCCGAGCTTGAACTTCGAGCAATCCGCACCGTTAATTTGTACCGTGCCCACTACACTGTATCCCGGTGTGAGGGGTGCCTTTTTTTGGAAAGGATAGATGCCCCGCCGCATATTTACATCGGAGCCGGAGACTATCGAATACTCAACCGCAAGCTGAACTTCTCCCGCCGACGGATCGGTAAGGTCCGCTTCTACAAGCGTGAGTTTGCTTTCGTCGCCGAACTCTGTGATAACAACTTTCTTGAGAGAAGCCATGCTCACCTGATGTGATCGGAATGCTGCCCGATGCAATTTACACGGGTGCTCGTGAACTAAACTTGTAAACGCGCGGGTTTGCAAGCATCCGCGATCAAGGATTCCATGCATTCAGGGTTGCGTTTCATATTTGCGGTTGCGGCGGTGGGAACGGTCACCTCCTCCATCTACTGCGTGATGGTCGTCGCGGCGGCCGCACGTTTTGGTGTGCGGAAGCGGCGGGAGGACCGCGCTCCGGCGGAGTTTCTGCCGCCGCTGAGCGTATTGAAGCCGCTGCATGGGACCGAGCCGGGGATGGAGAGGAACCTCGAGACGTTCTTCGAGCAGGAGTATCCGGAGTTTGAGCTGCTGTTTTGCGCGCGGCAGGAGACGGACGAGGGGTTGCGGCTGGCGCGGCGAGTGGGCGCGCGGTACCCGGGCGTCGACGCGCGGTATGTGACGTGCGGCGAGCCGATGCCGAAGTTCCACAACGCTAAGGTGTACTCGCTCGAAAAGCTCGATTCGGTGGCGAAGCATGAGCTGTTCATCACGAGCGACGCGGATGTGCGGGTGGAGCGTGACTATCTTCGCCGCATGGCGCAGAACCTGAGGGGCCCCAGCGTGGGGCTGGCTTCATGCGTGTACCTGGGAACGACCACCGGTGGCTTCGCGGCGCAGCTGGACGCGGTCGGCAAGAGCGTCGAGATGACCTCCGGCGTGCTAGTGGCGGACATGATCGAGGGAACGAAGTTCGCCCTCGGCGCGACCATGGCGGTGCGGAAGAAGTCGTTCCAGGACGTGGGCGGCTTTGGCGAACTGGGGCAGTTTTATGCGGACGACTTCGTGCTAGGCAACCGGCTGGCGAAGCAGGGAACCGGAGTGCTGCTGGCCACGCACGTCATCCGGCTTATGGTGCAGGACGCGCCCTTCTGGCTCTCGTTCCGCAACCAGCTGCGCTGGATGCAGAGCACACGGCGGTCGCGCCCCTGGGGACATCTGGGGACGGGGCTTACCTTTGCCATGCCGTTTGGATTGGTTGGATTATTGTGGGGCCTACTTAGTGGCAACCCTTTGACGGGGCTGGGATGGCTGGGGATCGCCGTCGTAAACCGCTGGTTGCAGGCCGGATCGATCTTAGTCGTAATGGGTGACGGCGAGTGGCTGCGCCATGCTCTGATTTATCCGTTGAGGGATCTACTAGGAAGTATTTTGTGGGTTGGTAGTTATGGCGGGGACCGCTTCTATTATCGAGGCAGGGTTTACAGGCTGAAGGATGGTGGAACAGTGGAAGCTACGGAGTAGTTTGTGGGCCGCGCAACCGCAGGTCCTTCGACTCCGCAGGTGACGATGAAGCTGTCACCTGCTTTGCTCAGGATGACAGCCATGAAGTATCACTGTGTAGCCATCAACGATTAGTAAGGATGGTCTTACCGCCAGAGCGAGCTAAGACGTGCGCGTTCGGAAGGTCATGGATGCGATCCGCTTCGTGGTAAGTCAGCAGAAAGATGCGCCGCGGCCCCGGCCATAACACATGGAGCGAAGCCTCGTCCTCGAAGATGGGCGGCGCATCGGGCCAAAACGACCCGAACCATGGCCCGTTAACGCGTCCATTCACCAGATGCACCGGCTCTCGCAGATAAAAAATTAGGCTCGACCCGGAAGTAAGCTCTCCGTCGAGCAGAACAAGGTCGCCCGGTCGCCGGACGCGATTGATCGCGAGCGCCAGATCCTTCGAGCCAAGGATGGGATAAAAGCGCCGCAGGCCCTCATGCGCGGCGGAGAGGATGACGATCATGGCGGCTGCCAGCGTCAGATTCGCGGTATATGATCGCCCCGCACGCCGCAGTAAATAGCTGCCCGGACCTAGCGCGATCATCCCCAATGCGACGGCGGCAAGTGGCGCGCGAAACAGCCCCATCGCCGCTCCGGTGAGATCGAAGATGTGGCCCAGCGACAGATTATAGAGGTCGGGATTGCCCGCGAGCAGCTTCGCCAGATCGGTGCCGGGCGCAGGATGCGGCGCGGTCAACGCAAACCAGCCGCAGACCGCCGCCAACACTATGCTCAGAGGAACGAGAAAGCTAAGACTCCAGCGGAGAGCCGATCTATGGGCATCCTCCTGTAAGTCAGCCCGCGCGAGAAAGCCGCCCGCCATCAGCACGAAGGCCGGGATGGCAGGCAGCGAGTAGTACTCTTGCCGGCTGGAAACGCTGAAGAAAAAGAGCACCACGGCGGCCCAGATCGTGAGGCTCAGCGCAGCCTCCCGGGCGCGGACACTCACCGGGTAGCAATGCCCGAGAGCGCGCCGTATCTGCACTATGGCACCCGGAAGAAACGTCGTCCATGGCATAATCCAGATGGCCGCATACAGCCAGAACAGCCAGACCGGCGTGTTCCCGTAATCGTGCGGAATGCGGCGGCCCAGGAACCGCGCAATATGCTCGTTATAGAGGTAGAACCAAACCCAGCCAGCCTTGCCGGGAAGTCCTAGCCCAGACGGTAGCGCTATGACCGGGTTCCGCAGGGCGGCCAGGATGTGCCACGGCGCGGCGATTAGGAGAAAAACAATGGCGCTTGGAAGAAGATGACGGCGCGGCAGCCTGTGCCCCTGCCGGGTGAGCGTCAGATAAAGGAGAACGAATGCCAGAGGAAAGATGAGGCCAATCAACCCCTTTGTAAGCAGGTTGAGCGCGAGCACGGCGGCGAAGGCCAGGCATGGAAGCAGCGCGGTGTTGGTAAAAATCTCATGTCGCCAAATCGAGACATCAGGCACCCGGTCTTCGTTCGTGCGGTCGAGTGCGACAAGGAACAGATGCACGCCCAGCGTCATCCAAAGACAGATCAGAATATCGGGGATAAAGAAGCGTGTATAAAGATACGGCCCAACCGCGGTCGCCATCGCAAGGGCGGAATACAACCCGCCGCGTTCCCCATAGAACCTTCGGCCCAGTGCATAGACACTGAAGAACAAAGCAAGCGTGGCCAGAGCCATCGGCAGCCGCGCGGCCCAATCCTGCTCGCCGAAGACCGTCATCGACCCGGCAGCTATCCAGTACATCAGCGGCGGCTTGTCGAAGAAACGCACCCCATCTATATAAGGTGTGACGAAGTCGTGCCGGTGCAGCATCTCGCGGGCGATCTCGATATAAATCGAATCCACATCGTCCAGCAGGCCCGGCGAGAAGAGGCCCCCGATCTGCAGCACGAGCCAAGCCAGCACAATCCACGCTATCCCGCGCCACGTCCGAACAGCTCCGTCCAAGGAGGCACCAGGCTGTGCGGGGGAGAGCGTATCTACGGCGTTCGGGTCGAGCTGCGGCATGGGTGCAGCTCGATTGTACTAACGCGACCGATGGAGACGCGGAAACACCGACGGCGCGTGGACTGGGTCATTCGGCGGCGTGCGGTCGAGCGGGCGATCGGTCACCAGCGCCTTGCCAGAGGTCTCTTCCAGCCGAATCTGCCGCGCCCCCAGCAGACGGTCCACCTCGTCGCGCTTCTCGATCGGCACAAAGAGGAGCTTCCGTTCGCCCTTTCCCCACTGCGCCAGCAAGTCCGCTGCGCTTAGGAAGATATGCGGCGCATCGGGAAAGCTGGAGCCGAACAGCATGGAGGTCGAGCGGCCTTCAACCAGCGCCACATCCTCGCCCAGATAGAAGGGAATTGACGACCCGAAAGCCTGGTCCCCGTACAGCAGCACTTGGCTGTCGCGGGAGATCGCCCGATCGTCTTCAAGCTCCTGGATCTTCTCGGCCAAATCCTGCGATGACAGCATCGGGCCGAAGCTAACGAGCGCGATGTGCGCGGCGATCAGGAACACAGCGGAGGTCGCCGCGATGGTCAAAGTTGCCCCAAGATGACGTCGCTGCCCACGCAATACCCAGGCCAGGATAGGACCGAATGCGAAGGCGGCGGCCGCCAGCCCAGCAGGCAGGCGCAAGGCCGCAAAGCTAGGCCCCGTCAAATCAAATAGATGCGACATCGACAGCGTGTAGTCGCCGACGCCGCGATGAGCGAGGAGATCGCCGATGTCTGGCACGAATGCCAGATGCCGCGAGGTCCACAGACCATACCCCAGTGCCGCGGCGATCCCCAACCCGAGCATCGCGAAGACGAGATGGGTGGCGTTCATCAGCCGCCGCAGCAGGAGGTCAGCCGCGCCGTTCTGCTCAGCGTATGCGTGCGCCTGCATCAACAGCATCGTTAGCGGCAGATACGCTGGAAACGTGTAGTACTCCTGGTTCGTCGAAAGGGAAAAGAAGCCGAGCACCAGACCGGAAAACAGGGTCAGCAGCAGCGTCGTACGTTCGGCGTACGTCTCCACCCGCAGCAGCGCGGTGCCCGGCGCGGCGGCTTGTTGACGGCGGAAGAGCTCAATCACCAAAATCCCGGTGCACAGCGCGACCACCGTCATCAGGTAGGGAATTCGCGCAAGATTTCGCAGCAGAACGCCCGTAATCGCGATGATGTAGATCGTATACAGCGGCCAATGATCGAGCAGTGGCGTACTGGCTCGGCGGTGCGCCCGGAACGCCCGTACCGCCTGTGCGACCAACGCCGGTAGCAGCAGCGACCACGGGAACAGCCACACCAGATGCAGGCTCCAGAACAGATAGCCCGGCAGCTTGTTGTAGTCCATCGGCTGCCGTCTGCCCAGAAAACGCAGCACATGCTCGTTCACGAAGTAGAACCAGAAGAAGCCGTGGCCGTTCGCTCCGCCGGTATTCCGCAGCCCCGCTAGGATGTGCCACGGAGCGGCGATCACGAGGAAGAGAAGCATCCCCGTCAATGGCCGAAGCGCTCGCCACCGCCACAGATCGCCGCTCGCAATCAGGTACAGCCCCGCCGCGCCGAAGAAGAAGACCAGCGCCACCAGCCCCTTCGTCAGCACGGCCAACGCTAGCGTCGCCCACATCGCATACGCAGAACGCGCGCTTAGTTTGTCGAGCGCCTCCAGAAAGAAGTAGAGCGACGCGCAAAGGAACAGCGATAGCCACACCTCCGGTATGAAGATGCGGGTAAACAGAAAGACGCCTGCCGCTGTCAGCGTCGCCAATGCGGTGTAGAAGCCCACTCGCGCGCTGAAAGCCGATGACGTCCAGCGATACCCCAGCAACGCAAGGAAAAGCACTGCAAGCGCCTGCGGAAGATGCGCCGCAAACGTATTGAACCCAAACAGACGGAACGAGATCGCCACCAGCCAATAAGGCAGCGGTGCCTTCTCGAGATACCGGATGCCGTTCACCTGGAGCGTCACCCAGTCGCCGGTTAGTGCAATATGGCGCGCGGCGTTGGCATGGGTGGCGTCGGCGTCGTCCAGCAGCGGCGGTGAAAACAGCGCGGCCCCAAACAACAGCAGCCATAAGCCAAATAGCAGAAGCCAGACCCCATAACGACGGATGCCTTTAGGACGATCCGTCGCAGCGGCTGTCTTTGGCGTGACCTCCACACTCCTCTGCGGTTCCTCGACCGGCATCGCGATGCGGCTCTCCACAAGTCGGCCTTCCGTTCGACCTCGTTGGAAGTTAGAGGATGCCGAAAAGAAGCCCGGTGCAGTTATTTCTTGACCGTCTTCTTTCTAATGGTCTTCTTGACCGTTTTGCGGCGCGGCGCGGTCGAGGCCGTATACAGCGCCCGCACCGCGCGCGGATCGATCAACCATTGCAGTGTGGCCGGTCCACGGGTCAGGTTCAGCCGTGCAATCGACCCTTTGCGGAGCCGTATCTGCGCCACCGACGTCTGTTCACGCCCATCGATCCGTGGCACAGGTGGAACCAGTAGTGCGCCCAGAAAGCACTGCAGGTTTGGGTTATGCCCCACCACCAGCACATTCTCCCGGTTGCGGCACTCGTCCAGCAGCCTGTGAAAATCGGCAAGCGTGGCCTCGGGCGCAAGGCCTTTCGAAAGCATTACGGCCGCCTCGTACCCATTCTCCGTCCCAATTAGCGTCGCCGTCTGAAGGCTGCGCTTCAGCGGACTGGAGACGATCAGGTCAAACCCGATTTTTTGCGCCCGCAACACATGGGCAAGCTGGAGGCAATGGCGCTTGCCATCTTTATCGAGCGGACGTTTGACATCAAGGAGAGGATTGGCGCGCTTGGTGCCCGCGCTGGCATGACGAAGAATGTACAGATTCATAGAACTGTAACAATTATACCTCCCGGTCATCCGCGTTACACAGGCGCTGCGTAGACATGGTAGACAAGCGTCGACGCACAACGGCCGCTTCTCTCCTACGGGACTTGTCAACCCCCTGCCGTGGCGAACACCTTGCAACCAATCATTCTAAAGATGTTCCCTGCCGAAGAAGTTTGCGCAGGAGTTTATGCCAACCTGCTATCCTTGATATACAACTCGAAGAGTGTACGCGCGCAAGCGTTCTGTCATTTCCCGAAGGGAATCTGCGTTCGTCCTTCGGCAAAATGTTGCGTCCCTGCAGAAGCGATCAAGACCGGTCCGGACCTCGATCCTTTAGTTTCAAAATGTTAGGACTTTCCGAAAAAATGTCTGAACCCGAAACCATCGCCGTGGCTATGTCCGGAGGGGTCGACTCCTCCGCCGTCGCCGCTCTGCTGCGTGCGCAAGGCCATACCCTCGTCGGCCTCACGCTCCAGCTCTGGAACCAGCGTCGCCTCGCCGGACACGAGGGCATGCCTGAGTCCGTCCAGGGCCGTTGCTGCTCCATTGATGATGTCTACGACGCCCGCCGCGTGGCCGAGCAACTCGACATTCCCTACTACCTCGTCAACCAGGAAGCTCGCTTCGAGGCTGAGGTCGTCCAGCCCTTTGTCTCCGAGTACCTTGCCGGACGCACGCCCATCCCGTGCACCCTCTGCAACAATCACCTGAAGTTCGACGCCCTCCTGACCACCGCCCGCCAGATCGGAGCCGACCGCATCGCCACCGGCCATTACGCCCGCAACCACTATGACGAGGCGCGAGGCCGCTGGATACTCTCCCGCCCCGAAGACAAGTCGAAGGACCAGACCTACTTCCTCTTCGGCCTAACGCAGGAGCAGCTAAGCCGCACCTTGTTCCCGCTCGGCGAGATGCAAAAGCCATCCGTGCGCGCCATGGCCGCCGACGCTGGCCTGAACGTGGCCGCCAAGCCCGACTCCCAGGAGATCTGCTTTATTCCCGGCGGCGACTACCAGACCTTCCTCGGCGCCTACCTCGACGACCAGGAGCGGGAGCTGCCTGACTCCTCCGGCGAGCTCGTCACCTCCACCGGCGAAGTCGTCGGGCGCCACACCGGTATCCACTCCTTTACCGTCGGCCAGCGCAAGGGACTCGGCCTCACCAGCCCCGATCCCCTCTATGTCCTCAATATTCACCCAGACTCCCACCAGGTCACTGTCGGCCCTGACGCCGCTCTCCTCTCCACCGCACTCCGCGCTGACCGCCTCAACTGGATTACGGTCAGCGGCCTCGTTCCTGGTCAGGAAGTTCGGGTTGAGATCAAAATAAGGCACCGCCACACGCCCGCCCCGGCGATCCTCTGCGCGACGGGTCCCGACCAGGTAGAAGCCACCTTTGACACCCCACAGCGCGCCATCACTCCCGGCCAGTCCGCCGTCTTCTACCAGGGCGACGAAGTGCTCGGCGGTGGATGGATCGTCTAGCAAGGGAAAGGGCGCAGCCGAACCGCGCCCCATTTTGAGCTGCGTTCTTAGCGGGTCGAGATAACTTTGAACTTCTTCAACAGCACATCGATGCTTGTCTTTACGCCGGTCGCCATACCCGCTACCTGCCGGACCGGCGCTTGAATCCCTTTGTGGATCGTCGTGCCCAGCTCGGAGGTCGCTTGCAGGGCAGAGGTGATCATCCCGTCCACGCGGTTGACCTGCCCGCGCGTCTTCATGTTCACGTCGCCGAAGGTCTCGGTCGCTTCGCGCAGCTTCTCGTTGGCCGTGGTCAGCGTCGCCTCGAAGTCGTGTACCTTGTTCCGCACCATGTGACTCGTCTCTACGACATTATCTACGACGACCCGCACTTTAGGGGTCGCCTCACGCACCACATCCTGTGCGCTTGCGATTACCGGCATGGCCTTCTTCTTCAGGTCGTCGACGACTGCCAGCAGCTTCTTTTGCGCCTTCATCGCCCCAATGCCCAAAGCCAGAACGACCGCAGCCTGTACCACCATCGCCAAGGCGACCAGGCCTACAAAGATCGTCAGCAGCTTTGTATCGGTCGATCCAAGCGACCCGTCCTGCAACCACACTCCCACCATCAACGCGTTCATACCCTTACTCCTCCAACAGATGTTTGCTCAAAAGAAGAGCGGGCAAGGTACACACACCGAGCCCGCTCCCTTGTTCCTTTGCTTCGATGCGACGAACAGCTTACTTACGAAACCTGCGTCTCCGCTGGGACACCAGTGGTGGCGGTCGTAGTGTAGGCATCCTTGCCCGCATTGATGGCGGCTGCCACCTTATCCTGCTGATCCTGAACCAGGCCTTTGCCCTTCTCCACGTACTCGTTGAACTGGCTGCGGCCCTGCTCGTAGTACTCCTTGCCCTTGTCAACATACTGGCCGACCTGCTGCTTACTCTGCTCGGCGAGTACGGCGGCCTGCTGCTGGGCCTGCGCTGCCAACGCCGCGGCTGATTCCTGCGCCTGCTGTGTCAACACGGCGGCTTTCTCTTTACCCTGCTGGGCGAGCGCGGCGGCCTTGTCTCGCGCGTCGAGCGCACCGGCCGTGATGTCGTCCCGTGTCTCGCGACCGGACTTCGGGGCGTACAGCACACCGACCAGAGCACCGACCCCAAGTCCGGCTAGAAACCATCCAAATCCACTTACGCTGCTGTCGTTATCCGCCATGTCGTTCTCCTATTCTCTGTATGTGATAACTATACGCAAAGGCAAATTCTTGACCCGAAGTTTGCCTGTGTATTTAGGCAAACCCGGAGTCTTCTCTCTACTGGATGCCCTACTTTCCTGTAGGGTTGCGCCGCATGATAAAGGAACTATGTTCCCGGCTGCCGCATCACACGAACGATTTGAAAAGTCGGTGCCTGGAGCGGGATCGGGCAGAGTAGTTTCACTTGATTAGAGATTGTGTGCCGGCAGCAACGATTCTTGATCTATCCTCGGCGCATACAGCATCCATACATCGGGAGAAGTCTGTGACGCAGCCTATCGGACCAACGGCCACACCAGCGACAGGCTTTCTCACCTTTACTCTCCACGCGCACCTTCCGTATGTCATCCATCATGGCACCTGGCCGCATGGTATGGAGTGGCTGCACGAAGCCGCGGCTGAGACGTACCTGCCGCTGCTTCGGGTATTCGGCAATCTCGAACGCGACGGCATCGCGCTGCACTGCAACCTGAACCTGTCGCCGATTCTGCTCGAACAGCTTGCTCATCCCGTCTTCCTGGCGGAGTTTCCGAAGTATCTCGACCGCAAGATTGTCGCCGCGCGCGAGGACGAAGCCTTCTTTGCGCAGTCCGGTGAGGTCCACTATGCGCAGACGGCCCGCTTTTGGCATTGTTTCTTCTCAGATGCTCTCCATCACTTCAACGAGCTAAACTGGAACATCGTTGCTGGCTTCCGCCACTTACAGGATGCTGGTTTGATCGACATTGTGACCTGCGCGGCGACCCACGGCTATCTTCCGCTGCTCGGGACGGATGAAAGCGTCCGTGCGCAGGTACGGCTGGCGGTGGCCACGCACCAACGGCATCTTGGCCGTGCTCCGCGAGGCATCTGGAGTCCGGAGTGTGGCTATCGTCCGGCTGGGGCGTGGACCTACCCCGTCCCGGACAGCGGTGCCTCGGAGGCTGGAGATCCGTTTGCGCGCATCGGCGTGGAGCAGGCATTTTCTGAGTCGGCGCTCGAGTTTTCTTATGTGGATACACATCTTGTTGAGGAGTCCGGGCGTTCGTCATCTCCATACAGCCAGCGCGGTGATCTCACGCCGGAAGCTGTCCCGGTCGACACCGGTCCGGCGCAGCGCAGCATCTACCAGACCTACTTTGTGGCCAGCGATTACGAGGGTGCGGCGATCACGGTCTTTCCCCGCGATCCACGCACCGGGATGCAGGTATGGTCGGGCGAGCGCGGCTACCCCGGCGACGGCAACTACCTTGATTTTCATAAGAAGCGTTGGCCGGGCGGACATCGCTACTGGCGTGTGACCGGTACCCACGTCGACATGGGAGACAAGCAGCCGTACTACCCGGCGCAGGCCACGGAGCGTACCCGGGCGCACGCAGCACACTTTGTCCAACTCGTGACCGACGCCCTGGCCGCCGAAACGAACGACAGCAATCCGTCGATCCTCTCCGCGCCATTCGACGCTGAGCTGTTTGGCCATTGGTGGTTCGAGGGGCCGCAGTGGCTGGAAGCTGTCGCGCGCGAGGTCCACAACCGATCCAGCATCGCCCTGATCTCGTCGGTCGACTACCTGGACCATTATGGGCGTGCCGGCACGATCAAGATGCCGGAGGGTTCCTGGGGCGCGGGCGGCGATAACCAGGTCTGGCTTAACGAACAGACAAGCTGGACCTGGACGTACATCTACCCGGCGGAACGCAAGGTCCGCGGGATCTGTACCGGAGGGTTTTGGCGCAGCTCCTTGCTGGCTACGGAGATCGTCCAGCAGCTCTGTCGCGAACTGTTGCTTCTGGAGTCTTCCGACTGGCAGTTCTTGATTACCACGGGAGCAGCGCGCGACTACGCCGAGTTGCGCTTCCGTACCCATCTGGAGCAGTTTGCGGCGCTCGAAGACATCTGGCGCGCGTACGAAGCTGTTGGGAGCCTTTCGGAGGAGCAAGAACGCCGTTTGCACGAGATCGAGGAGCGGGACAGCATCTTTCCCGATCTCGACCCTGGCTTCTGGGCGGCGGGATCGAGTGCTGCCTAAGGTAAAGATGTCCCATACTGAATTCTTGCACCGTCGGGTGTGCAGCTTCGCAGATCGTCAAGGACGGCGGCATGTATCTCCCTCTACACTAGCGACGTGGGTCATGTATTGCAGATCGCTTCGTCGTCTCCGCGCCGGTTGAGCGTCGCGCCGCGCCCGGCTGTGCGGACGCCCACCACGCCGCTACGCTTTCCACCGGCACCAGCCGAGCGGCACAGCCCTCTGGTGCTATGGCATCTGCTCTCGCTGGATGCGCCGACAGTCGCAACCTTGTGGACCGCGTTTCTGGCGCACAGCAATGGAATGCAGCTTCCAGCGTCGTCGTTGATGGCGATGTTTACGGCGGTCTGGCTGCTGTATGCGGGCGACCGGCTGCTGGACACACGGTCATCAGCAGTATGCACCCAGGAGCTCGAAGCCCGCCACCGCTTCCACGCCAGCCATCGCGGCGCCTTTGTGGTCGCGGTTGCCGGAGCGGTGGTCGTCCTGGCAATCTTGCTGCCGGGGCTGCCCCCCGCCGCGATCCGCCTGTATCTGATTGAGGGCAGCTTTCTTGCGGGATATTTCGTGCTGATCCATGCGTCCCGTAGTTCGCCGCGACTGCCGAAGGAGCTTGCCGTTGGCCTCTTCTTTGCCGCCGCGACGTTTATTCCCACTATCTCGCGTGAGCCGCTGCTGCGTGGGCCGATGCTGCTTCCAGCGGCTCTGTTGGTCCTGTTATGTAGCCTCAATTGCCTCTTTATCTATCACTGGGAGCATCCCGGCCGGGTATCTGCGTCGCTGCCAACAAGAGTTGCTCTGCGCCACCTTCGCATGCTGTCGCTGGTGCTTTTTGTTGCTGCGCTTGCGACAGCCAGTCTGCAGCCGCCCGCCGCCCGCACTATCGCCGGAGCCATCGCCGCCTCAACCACCTTGCTGGTGGCCCTGGATGTGTGCCGCAACCGGATCAGCTCGACGACGCTCCGCGCTGCCGCCGATCTCGTCCTATTGACGCCCGCGCTCTTCCTGGTCTTCCCTTAGTCTTCCGCTGTTAGTTCCCGGTAGGCCAAATTTGCCATTGGTAGAGAGGTGCCTCGCTTCCCTGTTTGTCATTCCCGAAGGAATCTGCGTTTTCAGCCTCTACGCATCAGGCAAGTGGTTTAATTTAGCGGAGTGCCCGCGAACTTCGATCACATTGCCAGACCTTATCGCTGGCTTGAATACGCTACGCTTGGTTCCGCGCTGCAACGCTGCCGAACGCACTTTCTGCCTCAGGCATCCGATCGCACGCACGTGCTGGTGCTCGGCGATGGTGATGGCCGGTTTCTTGCTCAGCTCTTTGCCGCCAACCCCCTGCTTTGCGCGACTGCGGTCGATACAAGCGCGACTATGCTTACGTTGCTTCGGGCGCGTTGCGTGAAGGCGGTTCCGGGCGCGCAGCTTACAACCCGTAACGACAACGCCCTTGAACACGCGCCCTCAGGCGATACCGACCTCATCGTCGCGCACTTCTTCTTCGACTGCCTGACGCAGCCGGAACTCGACTTGTTGATCTCACGTATCGCAGTTCATGTGCCGCCAGACGCTCTCTGGCTCATCTCCGATTTTCGCGTTCCAGGCGGCGCTATGCGTGTGCCCGCATACCTCGTGGTGCGTGCGCTGTATGGAGCCTTCCGCCTGTTAACCGGCTTGCGCGTTACGCGGCTTCCGGATTACGCGACGCCGCTCCAAGCCGCCGGGCTGCAGCGCGTTGAACGGCATCTCTCCCTTGCCGGGTTGCTGACGACCGAACTCTGGGCACGACCAAGCTAGTTGCGCTTAGGCTCCGTTTGGGCGAGAAAATCGATCAGGTACTGCTTCCAGACGGCGGCCTGGGTGTGGGTGCCGTGACCGCGGGTTGCATCGGAGATGGGGATCACGATGTACTTCGCCGTCGGCATTTTCGGGAGGACGCGCGGGTTGATGATCTGCTCGGCGAGTTCGGGCGGGTTGATGAAATCGTCGGCGGAGTTGATCCAGAGGACGGGCGCGGTGATGGCGGCGAGCTTGGGTTCAGGGTTGTAGTTGCGGCTGGCGTCGATGTAATAGAGAAGGTCGTTGGCATCGATGTGGGGAAGGGTGCGGGCCATGTAGTCGTCGACGAACTTTTCGGCGGCGGCGCGGGTGGGCTGACTCTTCTGCATCTGCAAGGGCGCGGAGCCCATGACAAGGAGCATGGCCTCGGCTCCGCGCAGGCCTTGGGTCGGCTCGGCGGTGTAGTCACCATGGTTCCAGGCTGGATCGTTGCGGATGCTCTCCATAGCCATGTAGCGGGTCATCCGGTTGCGGCCGGCGAGCTCGACGGGGTAGCAAGCGAAGGGAGCGACGGCGTCTGAAAACGCGGTAAAAGTCTCTCCCCATACAAACGCCTGCATACAGCCCATCGAGGTGCCGAGGATCAGGCGAAGATGGTCGATATGCAGTGCGTCGAGCATCGCACGCTGGCTGGCGACCATGTCGTCGTAGTCGTAGTGCGGAAAGCGCATATGGAGCCCATCGGAGGGCTTGCTGGACTGGCCGTGGCCGATGTCGTCGGGGAGGATAAGGAAGTATTTGCCGATGTCGAGCGGCTGGCCGGGACCGAAGAGGATAGTGGAAAAGTGCGGGGCG
>CAXTUR010000034.1:21326-23892 GCA_964247455.1 uncultured Acidobacteriaceae bacterium
GGGTGGCGGGCGGGGTGTTGGGGGGGCCTGGGGGGGGACAGGGCTTGTGCGGTGGACTGGCCAGCCAGGGTCGTGGGGGCTTGCTTGGCGGGAGCGTGGGCTAGTGAGGAGGTGCAGAGGAGGGCCAGGAAGATGAGGGGACGCATAGGTCTCCTGATCGTATTCCGAAGTGTGAACTTGCGTCCGCTAGAGAGGTCTTGTCAGTTCGGCCCAAGACGACAGTGACTGAGGATGGCGTAGAGATCCTGGTCAATGCCGCGGCGCAGCGGGTAGAACGCACGGAGGCGGGCGGAGTACGGCTGACGCTTGCAACCCAGCACGGCGACCCTGGTGATGGGACACGCGTGATCGAAGGAGTACACGTGCTGATTGCGGTGGCCGGTTGCCCGAACACGGAAGAGCTCGGACTGGAGAGCACACCTGTGTCGAGCTGGACGAGCATGGGCTTGTGAAGATCAATGAGTACTTAGAGACGGTAGTTGGATGCGTGTACGCGATTGGCGATGTGACGGGTGGGCCGATGTTCACCCACATCTTCTACGATGATTATCGCGTGTTGAAGGCGAACCTGCTGGACGGCGACTATCGGACGACCAGGGGCGAATGGTTCCGTATACGATGTTCCTCGACACGGAGCTGGGCGGATCAGGATGACCAAAGCCGAGGTGTGCAAGGCCGGAACGTCTATCAAGGTGGCGAGGATGCCGACGGCGTCCGTAGCGCTAGCTTCAAGTCGGGCGAACGCGGGGCTTCCTGAAAGCGATTATCGACTCTGAGACGAGACGGGACCTGAAGCTAGCGTACCTGGGCCGAAGCCTTAACAACTGTTCGTCAAATATTAGTGACGGTGCGGTCGTTTATTACATTAAGACGACGCCCACCCGGACGCTCTTCGGCTACACGGGTGGGCTTGAACATCGGCCTTTTACAACTGCTGTACACGTCCGCGCGTGACGAGACGCAACAGCAGGGTGAGAATGACCGCGCCAATCACGGCCACAAGAATGGTGTACAGCAAGCCGCCGCTACCCGCGAAGCCAAGACGCGTCATGACGAAGCCGCCAATAAGCGCTCCAACCAGACCGATCACCATGTCCATGATGGCTCCGTAGCCACCGCCACTCATCAACTTACCCGTGATCCATCCCGCGATCAGCCCTACAAGAATCCACCAAATTAGACCGCCCATATGTGTTGCCTCCAATGCGGTGTGATGCGCGTCTCCACCGGATGTACTACACCGTTGGAGAGTCACTGAGGTAACCGGCTCGAGAACTGTTGGCGCTTAGCTGAAGATGTCCTTGACCTTTGAGAAGAGGCCGCGCGAGGTAGGCGTGTTTTCGACGGACATGGTCTCTTCAAGCTGCTTGAGGAGATCGCGCTGCGCTTTGGTGAGCTTGGCGGGCGTGGCGACGCGGACCTCGACGAGGAGGTCGCCCTTGCCGTGCTCATTCAGGTGCGGAACACCCTTGCCGCGCAGGCGGAACTCCTTGCCGGACTGGGTGCCCTCGGGTATTTTGACCGTGGCTGTGCCGTCGAGCGTCTGAAGTTCAAGCTCGGTGCCGAGGGCGGCCTGCGGAAAAGAGATGGGCAAGACGCAGTGGAGGTCGTCGCCGTCGCGCTCGAAAAACTTGTGCGCCTTGACCGAGAGGACGACGTAGAGGTCACCTGCCGGACCGCCGAACTTGCCGGTCTCGCCCTCGCCCTGGTAGCGGATGCGGGTGTCCTGCTCGACCCCGGCGGGAACTTTGACGAGGATGGTGTGCTCGCGCTGGACGCGGGTCTCGCCGCGGCAGGTCTTGCAGGCGTCGACGACGAGGGTACCCGTACCATTGCAGACGGTGCAGGTGCGGGCAACCGAGAAGAAGCCTTGCTGGAAGCGGACCTGGCCGTGGCCGTTGCATTGGGTGCAGGTGATAGGGGGCTTGCCGTTGGCGGAGCCCGTGCCCTTGCAGTCGTCACAGATCTCCATGCGGCGGATGGTGATCTCCTGCTCCTTGCCGAAGACGGCCTCTTCGAAGGCGAGGGTGAGGTCGTAGCGGAGATCGCGGCCGCGCTGGACGCGGGAGGCCTTGCGCTGGCCGCCCATGTTGAACATCTCACCGAAGAGGTCGCCAAATATGTCGCCAAGGTCCTGGGGGTTGCCGGTGAAGGGATTGCCGGCGGCGGGGCCTCCACCCTGAAAGGCGGCATGACCGTAGCGGTCGTAGGCGGCGCGCTTTTCCGGGTCGGAGAGGACCTGGTAGGCCTCGCTGCACTCCTTGAACTTGGCCTCGGCGGCGGGGTTGTTGGGATTGCGGTCGGGATGGTGCTGCATGGCGAGCTTGCGGTAGGCGGTCTTCAGCTCGGCGTCGGAGGCGGAGCGGGAGACTTCGAGGAGCTCGTAGTAGTCGGTCTTGGTCACGTTGGCGGTAGGCATGCTCTTCTATTTTACTGTGTTGACGGGTATGCGTCGGGCCTTCAGCCCTTTGTGTTGATGCGGTGCGATGACCTAGGCCTACGGCCTTGGCTGATATGGGACGGCCGTTGGCCCTTCTTAGTCGGAGACCTGGGTGGGGTTGGAGGC
>CAXTUR010000035.1:0-23564 GCA_964247455.1 uncultured Acidobacteriaceae bacterium
GACGCCGCCAGTCCGACTACTAGATCTACTCCGCCGCCCCCATCAACGGCTCGGTCGCCGCCCGCTACCGCTTCTGAGGCGTTCGCTCTTAGATAATCACCTAAACACTGTCATCCTGAGCGAAGCGGATCACAGCACTATCGTGATCCGCGCAGTCGAAGGACCTGCGGTTGCGCCACCAGGGATGCCCCTACTGCTTCCGAGCAATCGAAAAGTGGTCCTTCTCCTGCCAGACTGGCTCGGCTTCCGTCGCATCCCGCAGCTTGTACATCGTCGCCTTCAACTCGTTCCGCCCCAGCTCGAATTTAACATAATGGAAGATAGGAAAATTCGTATCGGTATACAAGTCCTGCGCTGTCCGCTCCACAAAGTACGGCCGCGCCCCTCCACCACCCGAAACCAGATACGTGACCCCGTCCACACTGGCCCGCTCGTAGTTGTGGATATGGCCCGCCGTGACCACAAATTGCGCGTGGACCTTCGGGCCTGTAGCAGTCAGATAGTCCCGCAGCGCGATCTCGTTTGGACGCGGGTTGTGGTCCACCTCTATATGCGTCTGAATGTCGGCCACAGGTGGATGGTGCAGCGCGATCATGACGAAATCGACGGTCTTCGGCAGCGCGGCCACCTGCGCCTGCAACCACATCATCTGCTTGCTTCCTTCGACCAGCGGCAGGTTGCTATCGAGTTGAATGAGATACAGCCGCGTCCCTAACGCCACCGAGTACCACCGGCGCCCCTTCAACTCCGGGAACGCCGCCCACCAGTTCTGCACGCCCTGCGCTTCACCGCCGCCGAGTTCATGATTTCCCATCGCCGGGTAGACCCGCAGCTTGCCCGCGCGCCAAGGGCCAGTCTCCGTTTTATAGTTGGCGTAGTCCGCCGCATCGGACCCCTTGTACGGCACATCGCCCGAGAGTTGCACCGCGTCCGGCTTCTCCCTGGCGATCCGCTCTACCAGAGCCTTGCGCGCTACTGGATCGGCAACGGTATGGTTCACCGGGTCATGGAACCGTGTGTCCCCGTACCCAATCACCGTCACATGTCGCGACAGCTCCCCATCCGGCACCGAAAACGTCGGCCCCGGCCCGCTCAATAAGTCCGTATCCCCTACCTGCCCCAACGCAAACGGCATACCGCCGCTCAAGATACTCGCTAACACCATCAACGCAAACGCTCGCATCCTCGCAGTATAAGCAGCGATCGTGAACGCACCGTCATTGGTGCCGCTCTACTATTACTGTCATCCTGAGCGAAGCCGGTCACAGCTTCATCATCACCGGCAGAGTCGAAGGACCTGCGGTCGTTCTTTCTTCGTGACCGGGTATTCACTCTCAATCCGCCGTCTTCGCAGGCACGGCCGCGGCCACAGGAGCCCGCTTGATCCCGAGATGTCCGTCGTACCAATCGAACCACCGCTGGTACCGGTCCTTAATATAGCTAGGCCGCGTAAATCCGTGGAACGCGCCGGGATATACAACCAGACCAGCCTCGACGCCCGTGCTCTTCAACGCCTGGTACATCTGCTCCCCGCCAATCAGCGTCACGTTGAAGTCCTTGTCGCCGCCCATAAACAGCGTCGGCGTCTTGATCCTCTCCACATGGAAGAACGGGTACGACAGCTTGATGTACGCCTCGGGATTCTTCCACGGCGGCCCCAGCTCGTTGTCGTATTGCAGGATGTACTCGTCCGCGCCGTACATGCCAAACAGATTCGCCGTGCCCGCCCCGCTCGACGCTGCCCTGAAGCGCGTGGTCGAGGCGATCATGTAATCCGTCAGAATGCCGCCGTAGCTCCACCCGCCGATCACCAGCTTGTCCGCGTCGATCTTGCCTGTCGCCACTGCCGCGTCGACCATCGCCTGGAGGTCGCGCACCTCCTTGTTGCCCCAGTCGGCCGAGATCGTCTCCGAATACGCGTGCCCGCGCCCCGTGCTGCCGCGATAGTTCACGTTCAGCATCGCGTACCCCCGCGCGGCGAACAGCTGCCGGTCCGCCGTAAACCGATGCCCGTCCTGCGCCGTCGGCCCGCCGTGGATGAACAGCAGCATCGGCACCTTCGTCCCCGCCGTATAGCCCAGCGGCATCGTGAGCAGCCCATGCACCTCGTTCCCGTCGTCCGCCTTCGCGCTCAAGTTCGTTGTGCCCGCCAGATCGAGCATAGCCAGCAGCGCATCGTTGTGCGACGTCAACTTCCGCAGCTTCGTCCCTTCGAGCGCGTAGATCTCAGGCATGGCCGCATCGGTCGACCACAGCAGCGCGACGTGACCTGCCGCAGCCCCAAGGCCATTGGCCGATCCCCCCTCGGGCGTCAACCGCTTCATCTTGCCACCGCTCACCGTCACTTCGGCGACATAGTCCAGCTGGTCGTCCGACACGGTCGTCAGCAATCCCTTGCCGTCCGCCGTCCAAACCGGCGCACCTACATTGTTGTCCACCGCACCCGACACCAACTCCGGTGCTCCACCGCTTGCCGGAACCACCGCAAGCCGCGTCGCGCCATACGCCGTATACCTCGGCAACACTCCCTGCCGGTACGCGATCCGCTTCGAGTCCGCCGACCATGCAAGCGGGCCGTTATCCTCCCCGGTAAACGTCGTTAACTGCCGCGGCGCAGACCCAGCCTTCGTGTCCACCACAAACACGTCGTCGTTTGCCGTCCGGTCCGGGTCGGGCTGGTCGTGGTTGCTGATGAACGCCACCATCGTCCCGTCCGGCGACCACTCGCCCTCGCGCTCCGCAAACTTCTCGTCATTCGTCAGCTTGCTCAGCTTTTTCGATGCGATGTCGTACAGGTACAAGTACTCTTTCTTATTCGTGAGATACCCCTCGACGTCCTGCTTGAAGTGGTAGCGGTCCATCACGATCGGCTTTGGCGGCTTTGGCTTGCCGCCCTTCTCCTCCTCCGGCTCATCCTTCGCCGTCAGAGTCAGCAGCAACTGTTTGGAATCCGGCGACCACCGGAAGCCGCCGAGGTCCTCCTTCACCTCCGTCAGCTGCCGCGCCTCACCCCCGCGCCGGTTCAGCACCCAAACTTGGCTACCTTTCGCCTTCCCCGGTCGCCCCGACGTAAACGCCAGATACTGCCCATCCGGCGACCACCGCTGCCCACCCACCGACTCCGTCCCATACGTCAGCTGGATATCCTCTGTACCGTCCCAGCTCACCATCCATAGGTCGGAGATGTTCTTATCCTCCCCCACATCCACCCGCGATACCGTGTACGCGACCCATCTTCCGTCCGGTGAGACCTCCGGCACGCCCACTCGCACCATCTTCTCCACATCCCCCAGCGTCATGCCATGCTTTGCGACGGGAGCCTGCGCCCTGCCTAAAACTGCCCACACTACCGCTAAAGCGGCTGCCAAACCCTTGTAAATCCGCATTGCCGGAGTGTACCAGCATGCCGCATTGCCTGCTTGCAGGAATCTCACGAAGCCCAGCTCACAGCCCTGCATACTCTCGTTCTCACAATTGCGACGGCAACATCCTCCGACACAACCTAGTATGCTTCTCCTGTCCGAAGGAGCCGTATGAAACGCCGCTTCACCCTGCCGCTGGCCGTCCTCTTCGCCACCGCTACTGTCTTTGCCCAGACAGACGCTAAGCCTCTTCCTTACCGCGATGCTTCGCTGCCCGCCGTCGTCCGCGCCCATGATGTAGTCGCCCGCATGACGCTCGACGAGAAGGCCTCGCAGCTCGAAGACTATGCCCCCGCAATCTCGCATCTCGGCATACCGGACTACCAAACATGGAGCGAGGCGCTGCATGGCGTCGCGCGAGCCGGGTATGCCACGGTCTTCCCCCAAGCCATTGGGATGGCCGCCACGTGGGACCCCAAGCTCGTGCGCGAGATGGGCGACATCATTTCGACTGAAGGCCGCGCCAACTTCAACCAGGCGCGGCGCGAGAACAACCACCGCATCTTCTACGGGCTGACCTTTTGGTCGCCCAACATCAACATCTTTCGCGACCCGCGCTGGGGACGCGGGCAGGAGACCTATGGCGAAGATCCTTTTCTGACCGCACAGATGGGTGTCGCTTTCGTCGAGGGTGTGCAGGGACCCGATCCGGCGCACCCCAAGGCCATCGCCACGAGCAAGCACTTCGCCGTGCACAGCGGCCCCGAGTCGCAGCGCCACACCTTCAACGTCGACGTGACTCCACGCGATCTGGAAGAGACGTACCTGCCAGCTTTCCGCGCAACTGTCGTCGACGGCCGCGTTAAGTCGGTGATGTGCGCCTACAACGCCATCGACAACGATGCAGCCTGTACCAGTAAGCTGTTATTGAAGGACCGTCTGCGCGACGCCTGGAAGTTCCCCGGCTTTGTCGTCTCCGATTGTGGCGCCATCGTCGATGTTTATGAAGGCCACAAGAATGCCTCGGACATCCTGCACGCCTCCGTCAAGTCTCTCGAAGCGGGCACCGATCTCTCGTGTAGCATCTGGTCGCCGGGCTTCAACACGCTGGCCGACGCGGTGCGCCAGGGCGTCGTTCCCGAGGCACTCGTTACCCAGGCTGCCGAGCGACTCTACACCGCGCGCGCCGAGCTCGGCCTGCTCGATCTCCCCGGAACAAACTCGCTCGACAAGATCCCGTTCAGCGAGATGGCCTCGGACGCACATCGTGCCGTGGCTCTGCGCGCTGCGGAGGAGTCGATGGTGCTGCTCAAGAACGATGGCGTGCTCCCCTTGAAAGACGCGCCCAGGAGCATCGCTGTCATCGGCCCCACCGCCGATCTGCTCACCGCGCTCGAAGGCAACTACAACGGCACGCCGCTCCATCCGGTAACGCCGCTCGATGGCATCGCCAAGCAGTTTCCTGGCGCGGCCATCCACTACGCGCAGGGTGCGACGCTCGCTGAAGGCTTTCAGGTTCCCGTGCCGCGTACGGCCTTCGGCGCTGGATTGAAGACGGAGTTCTTCGTCTCCACCAACTGGACCGGCAGCCCCGTCGCCACCACGACCGAGCCCGCGATCCAGAACGACTGGACCGACGTCATCCCCAACTCCGCGCTTCCTGGCCACGCCTACTCCGTCCGCTGGACCGGCACCCTCACTCCGCCCGCCCCCGGCGCGTATACGTTCACGATGCAAGGCGGTGAGTCGTTCCCCTACTCGCCACGCGAGGCATATCACATCTATATCGATGGAAAGATCGTCTCGGAGGGAACCCTCAACTCCGGCGCGATCGGCGAGGTGCCCCTCAAGCGGGCCGAAGGCGCTTCCTCGACCGCGCCGCCCATCCAATCGAATGCCAAGCAGCCTAGCTTCATTGTGACGTTCACTGACACGAAACCCCACGATCTTCGCGTCGAGTACAGCCATACCGGCGATCGTGCGGGCGGAGGCGCAACGCTCAAGTGGACACCGCCCTCGAAAGCTCAGTTCGACGAGGCAGTTGAAGCAGCCAAATCTTCCGACATCGTTGTCGCCTTTGTTGGCCTTTCCCGCAATCTTGAAGGCGAGGAGATGTCCATCAAGATCGATGGCTTTTCCGGGGGTGACCGCACCTCTGTTGCGCTACCCATCGCGCAGCAGCGGATGCTCGAAGCTGTCGCCGCTACGGGCAAACCGGTGGTTGTCGTCTCACTGAGCGGCAGCGCGCTCGCTCTTACCTGGGCCAAGGAGCACGCCAACGCCATCCTGCAGGCTTGGTATCCGGGCGTGGAAGGCGGCACGACCATCGCACGCACACTTGCCGGACTGAACAACCCGGCCGGTCGACTTCCCGTCACCTTCTATGTCACGACCGATGATCTTCCGGCTTTTACCGACTATTCGCTGAAGGGTCGCACCTACCGCTACTACACCGGCAAGCCGCTCTGGGGCTTCGGCTACGGCCTGAGCTACACGAGCTTCACGTATGGCCCGACGAAACTCTCCACGACTAGCCTAAACGCGGGCGATCCTCTGACCGCTACGGTGATGGTGACCAATCGTGGCCCGAAACCGGGCGACGAGGTGGTAGAAGCCTTCCTCAAGACTCCGCAGGCAGATGGTCCGGTGAACTCGCTCGTGGGCTTCGAGCGCGTCCATCTTGCACCGGGGGAGAGCCGTCCGGTGACCCTTACGCTTGCTCCGCGAGCATTATCGAGCGTCGACCGGCAAGGCACCCGCAAAATCCTTGAAGGCCCGTACCGGCTTACGCTCAGCTCAACCCAACCGGCGGAGACAGCGATCAAGTCCGAAGCTCGCTTCACCGTTCACGGCACGCAAACTCTGCCAAGGTAGCCTAACTCGTGTATGGCCAGAACTTCACTTCCTTCTTGGTGGTTTCCGGCAGTGTCTCCGGTGGTTTGAGAGGCATTCCGTTGCGCTCCAACAGTTCTATCGCCAACGCTCGATATGCCTCCGCACCCCGCGACCGTGCGTCGTAGAGCGCGACCGGCTTTCCATGGCTTGGCGCCTCCGCCAGGCGGATGTTGCGCGGAATGGTGGTCTTATACAGTTTGTCGCCGAAGAACGCCTTGAGGTTTTCGGTCACCTGCTGCGAAAGGTTGGTGCGATCGTCGTACATCGTGAGCACCACACCTTCCAGACTGAGCGGCGGGTTGAACGCTGACGCCACCTTATCAAGTGTGCTCATCAACTCGGAGATACCCTCCAAGGCAAAGTATTCAGCCTGCATGGGCACCAGCAAGGCGTCCGCCGCAACCAGGGCGTTTAGCGTCAGAAGGTCGAGCGCGGGAGGACAATCAAGCAGGATGAACGAATACTCTTCGCGTCCGGCTTCAAGAGCATCCCGCAAGCGAAACTCCCGGCGTGCTCCTCCTACCAGCTCGATGTTTGCGCCAATAAGGTTTTTCGACCCAGGAACGAGCTTTAGCCCCGCGATCTCCGTCTCCATGACGGCCTCAGCAAGGGAAGCCGAGCCCAGGAGGAGATCGTAGATGGTCGCGCCCTGCTCTTCTTCGATCTTTACGCGCGAGACCCCCAGACCGCCCGTAGTGTTTGCCTGCGGATCGCAATCGATCAGCAGGACGCGATGTTCCGCGAGGGCGAGCGAAGCGGCAAGATTGATCGCCGTCGTCGTTTTGCCCACGCCACCTTTTTGATTGACGATCGCGAGGACCTTCGACTTTCGTACAGGTTTCATAGACCAGAGCCTACCGTCGGTGTCCATCTTCCGCAACCGGGTGTTCCACGTGGAACCTCGGCTCAGCGAACGAGTCGAATCATCCTGTTTTGTGTGCCTGGAATTAGGGTTCCGTCGCCAGGTCCTACGACAAACAAGGCAAGCGTTCCGCCAGGAGCCACGCGTAAACTTGCTGTTTTTAGTGCTTCGTTCATCTTGTCGACAGCCCGCAACGCCACAACGTCGAACCGTTGCTCCCGCGGCATCGCCTCCACGCGTCCCCGCCATACTTCCGTATCCAATTGCAAGGCGCGGATAGCCTCCCGCAAAAAACTCGCCTTCTTGCCCTGAGACTCCGCCAGTGTAACCTTCAGGCCGGGCAGCAAGAGCTGTATCGGAAGTCCAGGAAATCCGGCTCCGCTCCCATAGTCAAGCAACGTAGCCGCCGGGGGCAGATGTCGACCGAGAAACAGGCTCTCGCCAAAATGACGAAGGACGATTGCTTCGGGTTCACGAACCGCCGTAAGGTTCGTTCGCTCGTTCCACCTTACAAGTAGCTCCAGGTAAGTACAAAGCTGGGCGTAGAGGTCATGCGGAACGTCGGACTCGATAAGAAAGGGTCCGAGCAACTCCTTCATCCTCTGTTCAGCGACCAATACCATCGCTCCACATTAGCAGCAGGCAACTTCACGTTCCACGTGGAACATAAGCAACGGAAGTCGTGACCAGTCTAGGTACCCAAGCGGCGCACTCCTGTACAAACATCGAAAACAACCTTCGGCTGGCCTCGCTGATCTCCAGGCTGCGCTCCGGATGCCACTGCACGCCTAGAACGAAGTGGCCCGCCGCTTGACCGCCTTCAATCGCCTCTACTACCCCATCCTGCGGGCACCTGGCAATAATCCGCAGCCCGTCGCCCGGAACACCCACTGCCTGGTGGTGGCTTGAGTTGATCGGGAGACGCTCGTCCGTGCCGCTATCAAATCCGAGCAAGTGTAAGTGCGAAGCTCGTTCGACGACCGCACTATGCGCGATCGCCACGCCAGGGCCAGCCTCATGATTCACGGGAAGGATGCCGAGGTCCTGGACGAGCGTCCCCCCCCGCCAGACATTCAGCGACTGCGCTCCGTAACAAACACCAAGGATCGGTTTGTACAGGTTGTGAGCGTCTTGCAGGAGAAGCTCGTCGACATTCTCCCGGAAAGGATCAGCCGCCGCGGTTGCCGGATCGTGAGCGTGGCCATACTTGTGCGGATTCACATCGGCGGGCGATCCGGGAAGCAGCACTCCATTGCAGGAGTTCGCAAGGTGGACGATCTCAGAGGGCGTGGCGGATAGTTCGACCGCGACGGGACAGCCGCCGGCTCTCTCTACTGCCTGTGCGTACTGGGGCCAGCACCTGCGGTTGTACTCATGATCGAAGCTCGTCGGAACGGGAACAGCAATGCGTGGCTCACTCATCTCACTTCGATGATAGATGAGCGTGAGCCATGAGACAGTCGGCGTTCCACGTGGAACCTCCTACTGGTGAGCACGATAAAGCGCAGAAATCGAGTCGAACAGCATCGCCGTGAGCTGGTCGGCGTCCCGCGTCGTTACTCCTGCGGTCGAGATTGGCTCACCCACGATGAGACGCAGCGGGCGTGGCGCGATGTGGTACGTGTGAATGCGAAGCAGTTCGTAGGTGCCTACAAGCGCGAGCGGAACAAGAGGAACCTGGGCCCGAATCGCTAAAAAAGCGGCTCCGGACGCCATCGTCTTCACGGTGCCATCAGGGCTGCGGCCACCCTCCGGAAAGAGGAGGACAGGAAGGCCCGTTTGGAGGGTCTTCACGCCGCGGAGCAGCCCCGCAATGGCCGTACGCGGGCTCTTATCGTCAATCGGGACCTGGCCTGACCGATGAAGGTACCAGCCAATAAACGGCAGCCTCCAAAGAGCTGCCTTGGCGAAGATACGGAATTGAAACGGTAATTTGCCAAAGAGCGCGGGCGTATCCATGTAGCTCAAATGGTTACAGGCATAGACGGCTGCCCCTGAAGGAAGCTTCTCCGCACCGAGGAGGCTGATGGGGGACAACCCCAGCCACAGCAACGAACGGCCCCAGACGCGAGCGATGGCATGCTGCTGCCGCCCGGATCGGTCCCATAAACCGCAAACAAGCGAAAGGCAGCCAAAGAACGTCGTGCTCGCCGCCAGAAGAGGGATATAAATCAGATAAGTAAGCCAGCGCAGAACGAGATCGGGTGCTTGCTTGCGGATAGATGAAGGCATGGGCTGAAAGCATGGTAGCGCGCGATAGAGCGCTTCGACATAAAAGGATCGGCTACATCCCTTCCATTCTTGATTGTTCAAGAAGGAGCGCCCGCAGAGCGCCTACGAGATACACCGAGCCTGTCGCCACGATCAGTCCGTTAGGAGGCGTTACGGCCTGGGCTTGTGCCAGAGCGGCGGCCGGATGTGGTGTGGCATGGGCGGGGATCGACAGCGCCTGCGCGACGGCAAGCAACTCGTGAAGCGGGGTGGCTCGCGGAGTATCGATCTCCGTCAGGATAAGGTGATCGTACCGGCGGGCGGGATCGCCATCTTCCGACGGATCGAAGAGTGGAAAGAGGATGCGGGCAAGCTCGTCGAGCGGCTTGTCGCGCAAGCAGGAGAAGATTAGCGTGCGCGGCTGCTCGTCCGGCAATTGGGCAATGGCCGCGCGCAGCGTCCAGGCACCTGCGGGATTGTGCGCTACATCTAGCAGAACATGTGGGCCGGTACGCGGGATGAGACGCTCGAGCCGCCCCGGCCACTTCGTATGTGCAATCCCATCCGCAATCAGCCTATTCGGCAGCTGAAAGGAATGACGATTGCGGAGCTCGTGCGCGGTGCCAATTGCTAGAGCGACATTGCGTTGTTGATGCTGACCGGCAAGCGGAGAGTTCACCTCCAAAGGCGTCCCGTCCAAGCTCACTGTATACCGGTTGAAGGCGCCGCCTCCATCAAGAAGCGTAAGGCGATCCGGGACGTAGGCAGCGGCGGAAAGCGCGCGAAGATCGAGAGCCGCGGCTGCTTCGCCGATGGCTTGGTTGGCCTCGGGATGTTGCGGCAACGTGATCAGCGTACCGTTTGGACGAAGGATGCCGCACTTCTCCCGCGTGATGGCGGCAATCGTGTTGCCGAGGTACTCCTGATGATCGAGCGCGATGTCGGTAAGGACGGAGATTAGTGGCTGAACGATGTTGGTTCCGTCTAGGCGTCCGCCAAGCCCCACCTCCAGCACGGCGAGATCGACCCGCTCTTCCGCGAAATAAAGAAACGCCACCGCTGTCAGTACCTCAAAAAAACTGGGAGGATGCGGCAGACGGCCTTCCTCCACCAGCCGGGTAGCGGTGGAGTCTGTATGGAAGTAAAGGCGGGCAAAGGTCTCGTCCGGGATTTCGCGTCCGTTCAGTTGAACGCGCTCGTTGACCCGTATGAGGTGCGGCGAGGTGTACAGGCCGGTGTGATACCCCGCGACCGCAAGGATTGAAGCGAGCGTCGCGGCGGTAGAGCCTTTGCCGTTGGTGCCTGCGATCAGGATGGCCCGAAAGCGGTCCTGTGGTCGTCCAAGCGCTTCGGTGAGCGTCCGCATATGCGCGAGGTCCCACTTGCGCCGGGCAGTGCCCTCTTTGGGTGGCGCTAACTCCGGGCCGAGGGCGCGAAGATGATGGAGAGCGTCGGCGTAGAGAGAAGCCATCTGTCGATTATAGAGTTCCACCGCTAGGAATCTTTTTCAGGTCTCCGCATCAGGAGTCTACGGAGAGCTATGCTCTTATGCGGCGTTAGTGTGCGTTCTGCTTCTAGAGCAAAGCCGTCGCGACACAAAGACTAGCCAAGAACTAGCATGCCCCACCCGTAAATAACACGTTGTCGCTACGGGGATAACCGTAGAAGCACATCACAACTATTTGGCGGCGGCGAGTACAGGCGCTTCAAGCGGAGCGACAAAGTCCTCAAACGAGGAGGTGCCCCGATCGACAGCGGTGCTTCCGCCGGCGTAGACAACATTCACGTCCGTGATCCCGATAAATCCGAAAATTGCCTTGAGGTAAGGGCTCTCAAAATTGTAGGCATCGCGACCAGAAGTGGGTCCATAGTCCCCGCCGCTGACGATAATGACGGTCACCTTCTTACCATGAACAAGGCCTTGATAGCTCGAGTCAAAGGTCTTGTCCAGACGAACGATCTGATCGATCCACGCCTTCAGAATGGCGGGAACGGAGAAGTTGTACATCGGGGTCGCGATCAGGATTTCATCGACGGAAAACAATTCGTTGATGAGGGCGTTGGAGTTCTTGACTGCGGCCTTTTGCTCCAGGGTGTGCTGGGCAGGATCGGAATAAGCGGCGGCGATCCAAGGCAGATCGACAAACGGCAGTTCGGTCTTGTATAAATCGCGGATCACGACCGTACCGGAATGCGTCTTTTGCCATTCCTCGGCAAACGCGGCGGACAGCTTGCGAGTGACGGAGTGATCGCCACGCGGGGAAGCATCGATCTTGAGAAGAGTCGGCATAAAGCTCCTTTGGACGCACTATAAGTGCGCTGGAAGATGTGATGAGGCGCTCCTTGTAAGGGTACGCGGTAAGGAAAGTAAAGCAACCGCCTCATGGCAGGCCGAGGGTTGGAGCGGCCCTAGGAAGCAATCACAGCGCAGCACTGAGGCATGGTCATCTGCGACACCATAACCGAGGGTGCTGCTGTTCAAAGCCGGAACGCGTTCAGCGGGGACGAAATGCGCTACGAATCGTGTGGGTACGCGTGGCCACCGGTGCGGGCTGCGGTGATTCCGGATACAAAACCACAAAGCGGCGCGGGTTTTCTCCTGAAGAACTCGTAGGTAAGCCCGAAGGCTGAAGCGCAAGATGGAGCATCCGCCGCTCCCGCGAGGTCATCGGCGGAAACGCAAACGGCTGCCCGGAGTCGCGCACCTGAGCGATGGCCGCCTCGGCCGCAAGATGCAACGCGCGGCTTCGGTCCGCTTTGAAATGCTCGGCGTCGAAGAGGATACGGTCGTGCTCCTCAGACTCGAGGTGCAGGATCTTGGCCGCGATGTGCTCAATCGCGTGCAGCAACTCCCCACCGCGCTCCGTCAGCAGCGAAGCGTCCGGGCCAGAGAAGTGGACGTTAATCTCCGGCCTGTCGTGTGGCGCGCAGGTCACCTGATAGTCCAGGTTGAGTCCAACGGCACGGATCATCAAGTCGAGCAGGTCTTCAACGGGTTTGGCGGCCAGAGCTTGGTCGTTCACAAAATCCCTTTCGCGGCGATACGCGAGTGTAGCCTTAAGGATGCCCTATGGGCACCTAGAACAGGGTACGTTACGAATCATTCCGCGGATTCGCATTCCGGTGTTCTTTTTGGAACGGGATCTCCACGCTCTTGTCGTCGCCCGCATTCAGCTCAGCGTCTCCATCAGCTTGTTGATGGTCCGGTTCATATCTTTGTCGCCACGCCGGTGCTCATCGATTTTGGAGATCGAATGCATCACCGTAGTATGGTGCTTGCCCCCGAACTGCCGCCCGATCTCCGGCAGGCTGGCCTCGGTCAGCTGCTTGGCCAGATACATCGCGATCTGCCGCGGCACCACGATCTGCCGCGAATTGTTCTTCTGCTTCAGCTCCGACACCCGCATTCCAAACTGCTCGGCCACGGCCTTCTGAATGGCCTCGATCGAGATTTTGCGCACCTGCGTGTCGATAAATTGCTTTAGGCACTGCTGCGCCACAGCCAGCGTGATCTCTACCCCGTGCATCCCACACCAGGCGATCAGCCGCACCAGCGCACCTTCCAGCTCGCGCACGTTCGTCCGCACATTGGACGCGATAAACAGCGCGACATCGGTCGGCAACTGCGTATGCTCGCTCTCCGCCTTCTTCTGGAGAATGGCCACCTTCGTCTCCAGATCCGGCGGCTGGATGTCCGCAATCAATCCCCACTCAAAGCGCGATCGCAGCCGGTCCTCGAAGTCTGCTAATTCCTTCGGCGGCCGGTCGCTCGCAATCACGATCTGCTTCATGCCCTCGTGCAGCGCGTTGAAGGTGTGAAAGAACTCTTCCTGCGTGCGCTCCTTGCCGGCGAGGAACTGGATGTCGTCGATCAGCAGCACGTCCACATTGCGGAAGCGGTCGCGGAACCCCGTCATCTTGTCGTACCGGACGGAGTTGATCATCTCGTTGGTGAACTTCTCACCGCTGAGGTACGAGATCGCCGCATGGGGCTGCCGTCGCTTCACATCATGCCCGATGGCGTGCATCAGGTGCGTCTTGCCCATGCCCACCGGACCGTACAAGAAAAGAGGGTTATAAGCCTTTGAAGGCCGCTCCGCCACCGCCTGCGACGCCGCCATCGCAAACTGATTGCCGCTGCCGATCACAAACGCGTCGAACTGGTATCGCGGGTTCAACTGCGACGCGGTATTCCAATCGAACCGCGCCTGCTCAACGGCCGGTCCAGTCCCCGCACTCTGCCGATGCGTCTCCCGCCCTGGACGGCTGCCGTGCGTCGGCTGCGGGGCCACGCCGCCATCCTCGCGCCGCTTGGGTTCTTCCTTCTCCGGGCTGGTAAAGGTCACCGCCTCAATCTCGCCGCCGAGTCCAAGATTGTCGATCGCCTCCTGGATTAGATCGCCGTACCGGTCGCCAATGTGCTGGAACTCCACCGAAGGAATCAGCACCACCAACGTCTTCCCCTCCACATGCGAGTGGCGCGTCGGCTTCAACCACGTCTGAAACGATTGGCGGTTGATCTTTTTTTCGAGCGCCCCAAGAATGAGGCTCCACGGATTCAGCACGGCAGTCGCCGTCGGTACGAAAGACATCGGACACGTTCCTTTACACACATACACCCACCGGTAAAACGAAGCCGAGTGGCAACAAAGACGACACGCCCTAAACAAAGCACGAGGTCGGATAACAAATAAATCTCCCTCCCACCGCAAACGGTGAGTGAGGGGCAAGACTCAGACTGCGGAAGAACACCTGTGACGCTGACAACCCGGCGCGTCTACAAAGGAGAGACAACCAACACCATGAAACGAAACAAAGAGGAACGCAAAAACATCCTGCTACAACGATCAACCGATTCAATCTACGAAACGGATTCCAGCGTAGCACGGATCGCACCCCCTTCCCTATTCACTCTTTTCAGTAAAATAGAGTTGCACCATCCACGGTGAAGATTACCGCTCGGCATTCATTCTTGCGTCGTAAAGTGCGTAAATCCAGCCATAATCGCGGTACTTAGCCGTAGGCACCACCTCCGGAATCGTCTACATCGCCCCCGTTCTTCCGTCAAGGTGCCCTTAGTACCATCGTCCGTTGGAGCGTCATGCGACACCACCGATGGGTCCCCGCCCGCGCCCGATAAACTCCCCAGAGCGTAAGCCGAGACCGGCGGCGCCTGCCGACAAGGACCATCATGCCCTCCTGCACCCTGCGCGATCCTTCAGAGCTGCCAGTCTCCCTTTCGGAGCTACTGGCGGCTCTTTCCTTTGCTCTCGACCTTACCGAAGGCGCCGTGCCTGGCCACGCCTTACGCTCCTGCCTGCTCGGGATGCGCCTCGCCGCGGCAGCCGAACTGCCGGCTCATCAGCGCGCCAACTTGTACTACGCCCTACTGCTCAAAGACATTGGCTGTAGCTCGAACGCCGCCCGCATGTGCGCCATCACTGGGGGCGATGACCGCGCCATCAAGGCCGGTGTCAAGCTCGAAGACTGGACCAAGCCCCACCAGCCTAAGCTCTCCACCCTGTCGCTCATGTGGAAGAACGTTCTTCCCGGAGCCAACCCCCTTGCCCGCGCGCTACGCATCGGGAAGATTGCCATGACCCAGCACGACAACAACCGCGAGATGATCACCCTTCGCTGCGACCGCGGCGCCTCCATCGTCCGTAAGCTGGGCTTCGACGAAGCAACCGCTATTGCCGTCCGCTCCCTCGACGAGCACTGGAACGGCTCCGGCTATCCAGCTCGCGCCAAAGGCGAAGAGATTCCGCTGCTCGCCCGCATCTGCGCCATCGCCCAGCACCTCGACGCTTTCTGTCACCAGCAAGGCCCGCAAGCCGCTATCGACGCCCTGGAGGCGCGCTCCGGCACCTGGTTTGACCCGCATCTTGTCCGCCTCGCCCGCACCTTCCATTGCCAAAAGACGTTATGGGTGCATACCCTTCCCGCAGACTCCGTCGAAGACACCCGGCGTGCCGTTCTCGACCTCGACGCCGGACACGACCGCCAGCTTCCGCCCGAACGCCTCGATCTTGTCTGCGAAGCCTTCGCCGATGTCGTGGACGCCAAGTCGCCCTTCACCTACCGCCACTCCATGGGCGTGGCCGTCGCAGCTCATGGGATTGCGCTCCAGCTTGGCCTCTCGCCCGAGCGGGTCACCTTCATCCGCCGCGCCGCCCTGCTGCACGACCTCGGCAAGCTCGGCGTCTCGAACACCATCCTCGACAAACCTGGGCGCCTGGACGCCGGCGAACGTTCGCGCATGGAAGTGCATCCCATACAGACCCGCGCCATCCTCTCCCAGGTCGCCGCCTTCCGCGAGATGGCCTTTGTTGCCGGCCAGCATCATGAAAAGCTCGACGGCACCGGCTATCCGGACCGCCGCGTCGCCCAGGACCTCTGCCTAGAATCCCGCGTGCTCGCAGTCGCCGACATCTATGGCGCGCTCTCGGAAGACCGCCCCTATCGTCCCAGCATGGACCCCTATCAAATCAAGAGCATCCTCAGCGCGGAGGCTCCCTACAAGATCGACGGCGACTGCCTCGACGCTCTGATGGCCGCGCTTGCGAAGGGACCTCTCACCGCTCCACTCGCCGCACAAAGCTCAGCGCCCGACACGCCAGTCCGCCATGGCGCGCATAAGAGCGCTGAAGGTCCATCCCCGCTCCTGCAACCACTTGCCGGAATAGGTGCGCTCTAACGACCTTGAACGGCCGAGCTTCAGCCGCTGGAAGAATGCTCACGCGTCCTAACGCAGTTCTAGCAACAAGCAATCATGCGGCGCGATCGTCTCGGCGATTGCCGGTCCCTGTCCCGCGTCCGTCCGCGACCACGGCTTACGAATGCGGTAGCTCCCCTTCGTCAATCCATACGCCGCAAACGGTGTTTTTACCTTGATCGGAGCGTCGCCCACGTTGAACAAAGCCAGATAAGTTCGTCCGCCATCGCCTTGCGACGTCCAGGCAACCATATCCGCCGGCTGCCCGGCCACCGCGGAGAGCGGATGCTGATCGTGCCCCCGCTGGTCGATCGCAAGGATCTCGGGGTTGGTTAGCAACGCTTCGGTGACGGGGTCCAGCATCGTTAGGTTCCCGCCAAAGAAGAGCGGCGACCGCGCCATCGCCCATAGCGTCACCAGCGTCCGCTGCTCGGCTGGTGTAAGCCGCGTCGCTCGTGGATCGCCGTACCCCGGCACCGGTTTCAACTCGCCCAACGGCAGCATATCGGCATCGGGCCAGCTGCCCGCGCGCACATGTGGTTGCCAGGCCGCGATGGTCGCAAACTGCTGTTTCACCGCGCGCGGAAAGTCCATTCCTTCCTTCGGGTCCCAGAAGTCCCATACATCATTCGAGATGCGCCACAACTGCGCGTGTCTTGCAACCTCCTCGGCGTTGTCCAGCGACGTCGGTCCCGGCGAAAGGCTTAACACGATCGCCCGGCCAGACTTCCGAATCGCCCGATGGATCATCGCAATCTCCGCGGCCTTGTACGGATGCGCCGCGATGCAGTCGACCTTCAGATAATCCACGCCCCATGAGGCATACTGCCCCATCAGCCCGTCGTACCAGGCCTGTCCGGCGGCATTGTTCTTTACGCCGTAGTTGTCCGGGTTCCACGGACAGGTGTCGCTCGTGTCTGCCGCATCGGCTGCGTGAAAACTTGTCCCTACAGGCACGTTCGCCCTCACCGTTTGCTTCGGGATGCCCCGAATGATGTGCAGTCCAAACAGCAGCCCCTTAGCATGAACGCGATCCCCGACAGGCTTCAGCCCTGCGCCCGCCGCCGAAGGAAACCGGTCCGGAGCCGGATCATACTGGCCCAGCACGTTGACGGTGTAGCGCAGCGTCTCCGGCTTGCCCGCCGCCTCCGGGTTCTGCAAATACCAGCCCTCATCGATCACGGCATAGCGCCAGCCAAACGGCTTCAGCTTCGCCGCCAGCACATCCATGTTGGCCGCGAACTGCTGCTCGGTGATCGTCAGCCCATAGGAATCCCAGCTGTTCCACCCCATCGGCGGCGTGGGGGCAAGCATCTGCGCGCAAACAGACAAGCAGCAGAGGAGGAGCAACGCAAGCAGACCAAAACGCATGCGCACCACCATACTGCTTCGCTCCATCAGTGCACAACCCTTAGCCTAATGATTCCAGCTACGACCGCCCGACAAACTCCTCCCCTGTCTGCCCCACCGGAACCCCGCGCGGATCGGGCTTCACCGTCACCGGCTGAGTATAGCTCTTGCCCTCCACCGTAAGCCGCACCGTATACTCTCCCGGCTGCAGCAGCCCCGGCAAAGGCCGCGCGCCGCAGGCATCGTTTACCGGCGCAGCGGCTGGCTGAGGACGCCCAAACCCGCGCCCCGGCGAAGGCGGCAGCAACGCCATTCGGTGCATCCCCGCCGCGGCCGACGGCGGCAACGAAGGCTGACGCCACACCGCTTGCACATCGATCGCCTCCGTGTCGACCGGCTTCACCGGCGTGTCGCTCGCCGCGCAGGCCCGCACCGCACCCTTCGCGTCCATCAATTCCAGCTTCAACGGCCCTGTCGGCGCGGCCTTCAGCCAGTAATACGCCAGCACGCCGGCCGGAGGGTTCAGCTCTTGCGGCTCTTCGTGCGGAAGCGGCGTTCCGTTCATGCTTCCATTACGGACGGCCATACTCTCCCCCGGCTTGAACAGATACGCCGCAGCTGCCCCGATCTCCGTACCCTTGGCTGTCATCTCCCGCAGAGCCGCCATCTGATCCATCACCCAAATGCCCCGCCCATGCGTCGCGATGGCCAGATCGTCGCCATGCACCAGCAGGTCGCGGATCGACACCACCGGCATATTGTTCTGCAACGGCTGCCAATGTCCGCCATCGTCGAACGATACATACACCCGCAGCTCCGTCGCCGCGTATAGCAGCCCCTTAGCTTTCGGATCTTCGCGCACGGCGTTCACATACGCGCCCGCCGGGATACCTGCCACCACATTCACCCACGTCTTGCCGCCGTCGTGCGTTCGCAGGGTGTACGGCTTGTCATCCCCAATGCGGTGCCGGTCCACCGAAGCATACGCCGTACCCGCGTCGAAGTGCCCCGCGTCGAGCGACGACACCTTGCTCCACGCCGTCATCATCGGCGGCGTCACATCGTCCCACTTGCCGCCGTCGTCGCGCGACACCCACAGCAGCCCATCGTCCGTCCCCGCCCACAGCAGCTTCCCGTCAAGCGGCGACGGCGCCAGGCTGTACACCACCCCGAACCGCTCCGTCATCTTCTGGTCTATATTGCTAGCCGTCACCGGATCGAGACTCTTCGGCAACTCCGGCTTCACCCGCGACAGGTCCGGGCTGATCGTCGCCCACGTCTTGCCCCGGTCGCGCGACCGCATTACAAACTGATTCGCATAGTAGAGCGCCTCGTCCACCGGCGAGAAGATCTCCGGCAACGTCCACGTCCGCCGTGCAGGATCGGCGGGATCATCCTTCGGCAACGCTCCGCCCAGCGAAGCCATCACATTCAGCGCCTGATCGCATCGCCCCGCGCCGCCGCCGTACAGAATGTTCCCATCCTTCGGGTCCGGGATCACCACCGCGCTCTCCCCCGCCAGGCAGATGGGCTCCCAGTTGCGGAACGACAGCACCCCCTCGCGCGCCCACGTGCTTACCCCCACGCCGCCCGAATCCTGCTGCGGCCCGTAGAGCCAGTAGGGAAAGCGGTTGTCCGCCGACAGCCGGTAGAGCTCCGCAGTCGGCTGGTTGTACCACGTGCTCCACGTCTTCGCCCCGTCTACCGATACCACAGTCCCCTGATCGCTCGACAGCACCATGCGATTTGGGTCGCGCGGGTTTACCCAAATCTGGTGGTAATCGTCCCCGCCCGGCGCGCCCTTCACCGGCAGAAACGTCTTACCCGCGTCCGCCGTCATGTACGTGGCGGTATTGATCACATAGGCCTTGTCCGGGTTCGCCGGGTCCACCGTCACCGACTCGAAGTACCATCCGCGCCCCCAAAGCCGCGTCTCCGCGTTCACCCGCCGCCACGTCGCGCCCGCGTCGTCCGACAGAAACACCCCGCCCGGAGGCACCGCCATCGACGCAGACCCAGACCCAGCCGCCGAAGGCCCTAGCGGAGCCGCCGTCGCCTTCCCAATATCGTCCACCACCGCCCAAAGCCGCTTCGGATTGCTCGGCGCGACCGCTATCCCGATCTTGCCCACGAACGCGTCGTTCGGCAGCCCGCCCCCCAGCTGCGTCCACGTATCGCCTCCATCCACCGACTTGTACAGCCCGCTCCCCGGCATGTACGACGGCGCATACACTGCCCACGGCGGACGCCGCGTCGCCCACAACGACGCATACACCACCTTTGCATTCGTTGGGTCCACCGCAATGTCGATGGCCCCGACATTCTCCGGATCGTCTCCCTTGAATAGCACCTTCTTCCAGTGCACGCCGCCATCCACCGTCCGGTAGACGCCCCGATCCGCGTTCGGCCCGTAGACGCTACCGAGCGCCGCCACATACACCCGCGTCGCATCCGTGGGATCGACCACCACCCGTCCGATATGCGCCGTCTTCTCCAACCCGATATGCGTCCACGTCTTGCCCGCGTCGAGCGATTTGTACATCCCGTCGCCATACGAGTGCTGGCTGCGAATGTCCGGCTCCCCCGTCCCGACATACACCACGTTCGCGTCCGAAGGCGCAACCGCCACCGCCCCTATCGACCCGATCGGAATTCCTGTTTGAGGATCGTCCGAGATCGGAAACCATGTACGCCCGGCGTTCTCCGTCTTCCACACCCCGCCGCCGACCGAGCCGAAGTAGAACGTATCCGGCTGACTCGCCACGCCCGCGACGCCATAGCTGCGGCCCCCGCGCATGGGACCGACATCCCGCCAATGCAATCCGGCCAGCATCTCGCCCGGAAACGGCTGCGCCATAGCCAGGCCGCTCGCCAGGAAAACACCACAGATCGTCAGACTCCGCTTCATCCATCCTCCTCGCGTCCCGATCCTCGCCGCGCGTCCTCGACCGAAATCCCGTCGATGCAGGCCGCTCCTTATTGTCTTCAGAGGAGACATGTATGTCGGGTAACACCGCCATGATACAGTGGTGACCACTCTGGAGGTTCTCATGAAGCTGAAATGGATCGCGGCCCTCGTCCTCTTCGCTGGCTTCTCCGGCGCAATGCGCGCCGACATTCTCAACTACACCTTTACGACGACCGGCGTGGGTTCGCTCGATGGAGTCAGGTACAGTTTCCCGTCCTACAGCGGCGAAGGAGTCACGTTTAATCTGACGGCCAATTCGGCGAATGTCGGACAAGTGGGATATTCGTACACCATATCCGGCCCGGTCACCGTAAGTGTGGCGGGAGGTGGAACGGACACCCTCACCGGTTCCTTCACGATCATCGATCCGCCCAGCCAAAACTTCGTGCTGGACGACACGACAACTGGAGGCGGAATATCGCTCTATACGAGGAACATTTGTTATACCTGTACCCCCTATGACCTCCTGACAAGCCCATACGGTCCCGCTTACTACGACTTCTTCAACACCGGACAGACTTTCAACACGGCGCACGGAACGCTCGTGCTCGGTCCCGACAATCCCTTTACCACCGTCGGCTATGCCTCCTTCCAGATCACCGAAGCCAATGTCGCTTCCACACCCGAACCGTCTTCCTTGATCCTGCTTGGCAGCGGAGCTGTAGGTCTGCTCACAGTGCTCCGCAAGCGCGTCCGCACCTAGTCTCGCCCTACGGCTCATCCCCCACTTCGATCTGGTCCTCCACATCGTGGTCGATCCGTCGCGTATCCAGCACCAGCGGCTTCAAGCCCTTGGAGACCAGCCCCGCGTTCAACGCCTTCAGATCGCCAGTCTTGATCGTCTTCCACTCCTCCACTAATCCCTCTAGCGGCTTCCGAACAATGCCATAAGCCTCCACCTGCGCCGCCGTCGGAGCCGCGTCCGCGTTCTCGACCGCATACTCCAGCCGCGCCTCCTGCGTCCGCACCGAGCTTAGCGTAGCCGGTCCCGCTGGTCCGCCACGCCCTCGCTCCGCTCCCCCAGCAATCTTGCCCAGCTTGCCCTCCATCGACTCCGCCGCGCCCGCTACCGGAGGCTGCGCCCCGCGCGCCTTCATCTGCTCTCGCAGGGTCGTAATCTCGTGCAAGGCCGCCGTCGCCTGGAGCGTGTCCTTGTACATCCCGTAAGCCAGATCGAACTGCTGCTTCAACTCCGCTGCAGGCGTTTTCACCCGCGGGTCCATCGCCACGTCCAACGGCTGGCTCTGCGTCTTGCCACCAGCAATCAACCGCACCGTATACCGCCCCGGCATCACCCACGGCGACGACGGTACCGCCGGGGTGTCGTGCGGAATCGCCTGATCGTCGTCCGGCCCGGTCGACATCCCCGGCACCGCCGGATAGCGCATGTCCCACAAGAAGCGATGGTGCCCCTCGGCGGTCGACACCACGCGCGGCGCGCGCGCCCACAGTACCGGGTCCGGGTACCGTGGATCGAGCGGTGCTACTGGATCGTCGCTCGACCACCGCGATACCACCGCCCCCGCTGCGTCTGCAATCTCGATCGTCAGCGGCCCCTTGAGCCCTGAACCCACCGTGTAGTCGATCATCGCCCCGTTCGGCGGATTCTCGCCCGTCGCCATCTCCGGAGGCCACGGCGTAGGCGGATTCATATTCCCGCGAATCCGCAGCGCAACCTGAGGCGCGTAGAGATGCACCGGCTCTCCGGCGAGCGCGGCTGCCGCCTGCCGCAGCGGCGTCACGTTGTCGAGGATCAGAAACCCCCGCCCATGCGTCGCCGCCACCAGATCGTCGCCCTTCACCGTCAGGTCGCGGACAGAGCTTGGCGGCATATTCAGCCGCAGCGACTGCCAGTCGTTACCGTCGTCGAACGAGACCCACACCTGCGTCTCGTTGCCCGCGTACAGCAGCCCCTTGCGCTTCGGGTCTTCGCGGATCGTGCTCGTCGCCCCCGCGCCAATGCCGTTGTCGATCTCCGTCCAGGTCTTGCCCGCGTCGTGGGTGCGGAAGAGATGCGGCCGCATATCGTCCAGTCGCAGCGTGTTCACCGCCGCATACGCCGTCGCCGCGTCGAAGTGCCCCGCGTCCATGTTGAAGACCTTCCAAAACGGCTTCAGCTCGGGCGGCGTCACGTTGGCCCAGTGCCCGCCGCCGTCGGCCGTCGTCCAGATCAGCCCGTCGTCGGTGCCCGCCCACAGCCGTTTGCCGTCGAGCGGCGACAGCCCCAGCGCATAGATCACCCCGCGCCGGGTCGTCTTCGCCGTAGGCGAGTCCTTATAACCGGCTAGCGTCGGCGGCAGGTCGTAGGTCTCCCGCGTCAGGTCGGGCGAGACCTCCGCCCAGTTCTTGCCCCCATCCTTCGTTAGCCAGAGGGTATTCGCCGCGAAGTACAGGCTGTGCGGATCGACCGGCGAGAACATCAGCGGCTGCGTCCGTAAGACGCGATAGCTTCGCAGCGGCTTCGGCTCCACATTTTGGACCTGGCCGGTGCGCCGGTCGTACCGCGTCACCTTGCCGCCGTAGACCACATCGGGGTCCAGCGGATCGGGCGCGGCATAGCCATATTCCTCGATTCCCGCCGGATGCCAGTCGTGGAACGTGATCCGGCCATCGTCCGAGCGGCTAGTGACGCACGCGCTGCCGCTATCCTGCTGCCCGCCGCAGACGCGGTACGGAAAGGCATTGTCGGTGGTGACGTGATACATCTGCGCCGTCGGCTGGTTGTACCACTGGCTCCAGCTCTTGCCCGCGTTCTGCGAGAGGATGACGCCCTGATCGCTCGCCAGCGCGATGATGTTCGTATTGGTCGGGTTGATGAACACATTCTGGTAGTCGTCCCCGCCGGGCGACCCGCGCAGCCCCGTCCAGGTCTTACCCGCGTCGATTGACTTCCACGTCACCACGCTCGCCACGTAGATCGTGTCCGGGTCCTTCGGATCGACCTTCGGCACCGGCACATCCCCGCCGCCGATGCGCGCTTCGGGCCGGGTATCGTCCGCGGGCGCATGGACCCAGTTCATGCCGCTATCGTCCGAGCGGTAGAGCTTCACCGTCTTATCGACCGTCGACACCTCCGCATACACCCGGCGCCCGTCGCTCGGCGCAATGGCGATCTGCACTTGCAAAATATCGTTCGGTAGCCCGTGCCCGCTTAGCTTCGTCCACGTATCGCCGCCATCGATCGACCGGAAGAACCCGCCC
>CAXTUR010000036.1:0-23493 GCA_964247455.1 uncultured Acidobacteriaceae bacterium
AATCTGGAGGCGATGGCGTGCGGAGCGGCGGTTGTGGCGAGCGCGACAGGGGGGATTTTAGAGGTAGTGGTGGAGGGAGAGACGGGGCATCTGGTGCCGTTTGCGGCGGATGAGGTAACGACGTTTCCAAGCGATCCGGTGCGGTTTTCGCTCGACCTGGCGGAGAAGGTGAACGCGCTGCTGGCCGATCCGGCGAAGGCGAAGCGTTTTGGGGAGGCTGGACGGCGGCGGGTGGAGGAAAAATTCGCGTGGTCGGCGATTGCGGACCAGACGATTGCGCTGTACCGGAGTTTGGTGGGAAGCAACAACGGCGGGAACGCAGATTCCCTTCGGGAATGACAAATCAAAAAGCAAAGGCTAGAAGGTGTAGCCGAGGTTGGTGGTGAACTGGAAGCTGTTCTTCTGGAAGCCGAACGGTGGATCGTTGATGAAGTTGTCGGATGCGCCGAGGTTGACGGTAAGGCGGTGGAAGGTGGGTAGGGCGAGGTTAATGTTGCCGTTGGCGGAGTAGGCGTTGGTGTTGTTCCAGGCGGGGAGGACGCTGCCGGATTCGGTGAGCAGGAGCTTGGCGGGAAGATTGCGGCGATAGGTTTCGGAGAAGGTGGAGCCGATGATGTCCTGATTCTGACTGGCTACGGTAGAGTTGAACTCCTGTTTGAGGTAGTGGGTGTCGAACTTGAGGTCGAGCTGCTGCCAAGGCTGCTGGAGAGGGGTCCAACCGAAGCCGGCACCGTAGATCTGCTGGAGATCGAGGCCGAGCGCGAAGTTGTGATCGATGGCCAAGTCGCCAAGCGCGTAGAAGCGGGGGCTAACGTAGCGGTCATGCTCAAAGTCCAGATGAAAGATGCTGGTCTTCGCGACGGAGTTGGGGGTGGCTGGTGTGGTCTGCGGAACGACGGGCTCCGTCAGTTTGCCGTAAGCCTCGCTGACATTAAAGGTGGTGCGGTCGTGTGGCGGGAGGAAGGCGACGCCGGGCATGGCGCGGACGAGGTTGAGTCCGGTGTTGAAGGTGGGCCCGTAGCTGGTCGCCTGAACGTCGCTGGCTCCGGCACTGGCGGAGCCTTGCCAGCCGCTGAGCAGGCTGTGGCGGCGGAGTTCGCGATTAAAGGTGGGCTGATCGATGATGAAAGCTACGTTGGACTCGGGAATGGACGAGCTGACGCCGGTGGCTGGGGCGATCTCGACGGTAGCGTCTTTGTACGCGAGGGTGCCGGGATGGATGATGTCCTGCGCGATAGAGGGTTTGATGGGGATGCCCTTGGGAATCGCGGCGAAGCTGCCGTGGGTGCGCAGTTCGCGGACGTTGTCGAGCGAGACGGTGATCTTGCCGGCCATGTCGCTCTTGAAGGTGATGGCGTTGCCGGTGCCGCGAAGCAGGGTGCCGGTGAGCTGATCGCCGTTCTTAAAGATGAGGAGGTCGGGTTCGGGCTTAGCCTGGGCTGCAGCGTGGCGAACGGATGAGGCAAGGATCACGGCGAAAAGAAAGACAAAGAAAGGCAAGGCGCGCCAGGTGGCCGCGCGTTCCGGTCGCGAGAAGAGCATGGTTTAAGCCTAACGCAACTGGTAGCTGTCCACTGGCTTTGTATGGACGGGAGGGTACCTACGAATCCACTGGCGGAGGCTTAGGCAAGGTAGTGAGGCTGATCGGGATTCCAGTCCGGGATAATCTGCCATGTCAAGGAGAAGGCTAATCCGCCGTCGTGGCGGTACGCGGTCGATAGTGATGCTTTTGCTTTTGCTTCGTGGGCTATGACAACGATTCAGCCGTGAGACGGAAGAGCTCTGTTGAGGCGAAGCGGAGGTAACTTCAGGCGCGACACGACCGTGATCCGCCGAAGAAAAAGATTGTATTGACCATCGTTCCAAATTGGGCATAATATCCGTCTCGCGCTCAACAAGTACGTTCTGTTGCGCGGAGGCGCGAGAACAAACGGTTACCTAGTACAGGTTCCCCAAGTTGATGATTATGCACTACGTTGCCTTTGGCGACAGGCGCTTTGTTGCGCCTCGGAGAGAACGATGGCATGGTACGCGTACTGTATCGCAGAACGGCAGGCGTTCCCGGAGTTGAACCGGCATCGCCGCCCCACCCCTATGTCCGGCGTTACCGGCATCCTTGACTGTCAGACGTTTTTATTTCCTGCCGGTGAGCTTGCCGTAATCGTGTCCGAGCATAGTTTAGAGGAGATGGCCAATCTCGGGCAGCAAGCGGCCAAGGACCACGCGCGGGTCATCGCGGAATGTTTTCAGCACTCGACCGTGCTGCCGTTTCGGTTCAACACGACGTTCGCCGACGACGAGGCGCTGCGGCGTTCGGTGCGGTCAAACCAGCGGCACTTTATAGCCAATGTGGAACGGTTACGGGGCAAGGCGGAGATGCATCTGAAAGTGCTGGTGGATGACACGTGCCCTGGCAACTCGCAGCGGGACATGACCGTGGGGCAGCAATATCTAAGCAGCTTGCGGGAGAGCGCAAGCCGGCAGCGGGAACGGCAGTCGAAGGCGCGGGCCCTCTCCGTGCAAATGCATCGGATGTTCCTGCCGATCGCCGAAGAGGTGAGCTGCAAGCGGATGGAGTCCGGCAAGATGCTCCTGGACATCGCACATTTGATTGATAACAAAACGATTGAGCGGTATCAGAGCAAATACTCGACGGCGACCGTGCAGATGAAAGAGTGCCGGATGCAGCTCTCAGGGCCGTGGCCTCCGTATCATTTCGTGCAGCGGCAGGCGTTGCAGCATCAGCACAGCGCTTGACTGGAGGGGTTCAGCTTACGCCCATAAAGGAACAGGTACTAGTGTGCTGTATCCTTTAGCACGCTAGACACCCTTAAGAGTACCCGTTGGCATCGCACTATGTAACTATGCGACGCGCCAGGAAGTCCGCGCGCTGCCCGATGCTCACACGACGACGGAGAACCCATGACACGCAGCACGAACCTTTTCGCACTTACATTACTGCCCGCTTTGAGCTTGACAGGCATTTCGATGGGGTTTGCCACCCCGGTACTTTCGCAGGAGCCTAACCCGACCTCGGCTGGACAAGCTCCAGCGGGGAGTATGCAGCAGCGGGATGGCGTGTACCTCTATCAGGTGAAGGTGGTGCAGCGCGATCTGGACGCGGTGAACTACCTCCATCGCAGCGGATCGACGCATGTCGCCTTCCAAGGAACGACTCTTCTGCCTGCAGCCAAGGGCGATGCCAAGGTCACGAGTGAACGCGGCGGCATTACGATCGATGCGGAGTTCAAGGGGCTGACTCCGGCGAATGGCTTTGGACCGGAGTACCTGACCTATGTGCTTTGGGCGATCTCTCCCGATGGACGTCCGCAGAACCTGGGCGAGGTATTGCCGGCAGGAACGAAGAACAACATCCACGTGACCACGGCGTTGCAGTCGTTCGGCTTGATTGTGACGGCCGAGCCTTACTTTTCGGTCTCGAACCCGAGCGATGTGGTGGTGTTGCAGAACGTCATCATCAACGATCAGACGACGGGCGTGCTTGAGAAGGTAAACGCGCACTACACGTTGCTGCCCCGCGGACTTTACGCGCAGACCGACGGCTCAAAGTCGGTGGCCGTTCCGATCACGCGCAACGAAAAGTCGCCGCTCGAGTTCTTTGAGGCGCAGAACGCGATGCGGATCGCGCGGGCCGCGGGCGCGGAGAAGTACGCGGCGGACATTATGCACGAGGCGGATCAGGACCTGCGCAACGCCAGCGACATCGACTCCAACAAGCATGGCGATCGTAAGATGGAGATCACGTTCGCCCGGCAAGCCGTACAGCGGGCGGAAGATGCTCGCATTAGCACCCTCCGCAAACAAGCCGACGAGCGGCAGCGGAACGCGGAGCTAGCTAAGCAGCAGGCGCAGTCAGACGCACAGCAGTCGCAGCTTCAGGCGCAGCAGGCGCAGCTTGATGCGGAGCGGGCTCAGGCAGCGAAGGCTCAGGCGGACGCTGATCGCGCACGTGCGGAAGCTCAGGCGGCTGAGGCGCGCGCCAACGCGGCGCAGGCGAATAAGAGTGCCGAGGATGCGAACGCGATCCGCGAGAAGCTGCGCAGCCAGCTGAACAGCGTGCTGGCGACGAGCGAGAGCGCGCGCGGTTTGATCGTCAATATGTCAGATGTCTTATTCGACACCGGTAAGTACACGTTAAAGACGGACACGAAGGTCAGCCTGGCGAAGGTCGCGGGTATTTTGCAGGCGTATCCGGGACTAAAGCTACAGGTGGAAGGGTATACCGACTCGGTGGGCAGCGATGAGTTGAACCAGAAGCTGTCGGAGAACCGGGCCGGCGCGGTGCAGGACTTCCTGGTGTCGCAAGGGGTGCAGTCGGGCAACATCTCGGCGACCGGGTACGGTAAGACGCATCCGGTTGCGGACAACAGCACGGCGCAGGGGAAGGCTCAAAATCGCCGCGTGAACCTGGTGGTCTCGGGCGACGCGATTGGGGTGCAGCAGAGCGCGCCAGACACATCGCAGGAGTAGACGGCACAGCTGGGACGTAGATTTTTTTCGGAAATGACAAGCAAGGAAGAAGAGGGCCGCACGAACTGTGCGGTCCTCGTTGTTTTTGGGTATAAGGATGAGATGAAGAGTCTAGCGGGAACGACGGTCCTGGTGACCGGAGCGAGTTCGGGGATCGGGGAGGCGACAGCGCGGGCGTTCGCGGCGGCTGGCGCGCGGCTGCTGCTGTGTGCGCGGAGGGTGGAGCGGCTGGAGACCATGCGGGAGGCGCTGCTCAATGCGGGCGCGGCGGGAGTGTACACGTTTGCGCTCGATGTGCGGAACTGCGGCGTCGTCGAATCGGCGCTTGCGGAGCTTTCGTCGGAGTGGAGCGAAATCGATGTACTCGTCAATAATGCTGGACTAAGCCGTGGGCTGACCAAGCTCTATGAGGACGACCCGGAGAACTGGGAGGAGATGATCGACACCAACGTCAAAGGACTGCTTTACGTGACGCGCGCGGTGGTGCCGGGGATGGTAGAGCGCGGGCGGGGGCATGTGATCAGCTTAGGGTCGACGGCGGGGTACATGACCTATGCCAATGGTGCGGTCTACTGTGCCACGAAGGCGGCGGAGAAGGTGTTGAGCGAAGGGTTGAAGCTTGATCTCATGGGGACGCCCGTGCGGGTGACGTCGATCGATCCGGGAATGGTGGAGACGGACTTCAGCAACGTGCGCTTTCGGGGTGATGCTGAGAAAGCGGCCAAGGTCTATGCCGGGTTGACGCCGCTGCGAGCGGAGGATGTGGCCGAGGCGATTGTGTGGGCGGCCTCACGGCCAGCGCATGTCAACATTCATAATATCCTGCTGACTTCAATCGATCAGGGAAACTCGGTGACGTTGAACCGTAGAAGTTAAAGCGCCTGCGTGGAGGTAACGCAGATTCCCTGCGGGAATGACAAACCAGAAAAGCAGGGCAAAAGCTATAACTCCGCTGCTTACAGGTGGATGGACCAGCCTAGCTCCGCGAGCTTCTCTTCAATGTCAGCAAGGGCGTTGGTTAGCGCGGAGCGGCGATGGGGGCTGGAGGTCCTCTCGGAGAGGACGCGCTCACGCTGCATCTCAAGAGCTTGCCGCAGGCGCTTGCGCACGGCTTCATCGAGGGCAGCTGTTTGCGATGCGGTGCGGGCGTTGGAGGTGTCATTCTGGTGCTCGGCTTGCTGCTGTGCTTGCTGCTGTTCCACGGACTTGCTCTCCCATCCTTTGGACATGTCTCCATGGTAACCCGTACTTACCGCAAGGGCTATGGCTTTCTCACTTTGACGAGCCGCAAAGAGCCGGGAGACCACGATGCCTATAATCGAGCCTGTGGAGATGCGGTGATCGTTGAGATAGCAGGGCTGAAGAAGGTGTATGAGAGCAAGCAGCGCGTCGTCGCGGTGGATGGTATCGACCTGAACGTAGGCCCGGGCGAGTTGTTCGGTCTGCTGGGGCCGAACGGCGCGGGCAAGACGACGACGATCAGCGTCTGCACCACGCGGGCGCTTCCGACCTCCGGCGTAGTCCGGATCGCGGGGGTGGACGTGGTGGCAAACCCTTCGCTGGCGCGGGTGCATATCGGCGTGGTGCCGCAGTACAACACGTTAGACAGGGCGTGCACGATCGCCGAAAACATCAGCTTCCATTGCAGCTACTTCGGCTTTTCGCGGACGGAGGCGAAGGCTCGAACGGAACAGTTGCTGGTTCAGTTTCATCTGACGGAGCGGGCGGGCGCGTATCCCTCGCAGCTCTCGGGTGGGCTCGCGCAACGGGTACAGATCGCGCGGGCCATCGCGCACCGGCCCAAGGTGCTGTTCCTGGATGAGCCGAGCGCGGGACTCGATCCGCAGAGCCGCATCGCGATGTGGGAGGCGGTACGCGGACTGCGCGAAGAAGGAATCACTGTGGTGCTGACGACGCACTATATGGAAGAGGCGGACGAGCTGTGCGACCGTGTGGCGATCATCGATCACGGTAAGATCCTGGTGGAGGACACGCCCGCGGCGCTGAAGGCTTCCATTGGGGCGCAGAAGATCTACGAGCTGGAGTTGAGCGGCGGCGGGAATGTGTCTGCGTTGGTTACAAAACTCGCAGCGTTGCAGGGCGTTATCCATGTGGAGACAAAAGACACGGGTGTCCGCGTCTTTACGCACGGTTTGGATGGGCTGCTGGCGGAGATTGTGGTGGCAGCCGGGCCGTTCGGTCTACGTGACCTGACGATTACGGAGACGAGTCTCGAGACCGTCTTCATCAAGCTGACCGGCCGCGATCTGCGGGAGTAAGGAGAAAATAATGGCGACGATGGCGATGGCGAGACCCGCTACGGCTTCCAAAGGCGTGCAGTACACCAGGGCGTTCGTGGGCTTGTTTGTGCGCGATCTTTATGTTCTGCGACGTGAACTTTTCCCGTTCGTGGTTCGTATCTGCATGAACCCGCTGCTGTTTCTGTTTGTGTTCACGTATGTGATTCCGCACCTGAGCGGACCGGCGGCGGGAGCAAACCCGACTGCCTCGATGGCTGGCGGCGGAGCGGCGTTCGCGACCGTGCTGCTGCCGGGCCTTATGGCGGTGGCGATTATGTTCTCGGGGATTGCAGCGGTGGCGTTGCCGCTGGCGGCGGACTTCGGCGTGACGCGCGAGATCGATGACCGCGTGATGTGCCCGTTGCCGGTCGCGGCGGTGGCCATTGAGAAGATCGTGTTTTCGGCCATGCAGGGTGTGTTGGCGGCGGGAATTGTGTATCCGCTGGCGTACTACGTGCCCACAACCCACGCGCAGACGCACGTGACCAGCTGGTGGTTTCTTCTGTCGGTGCTGGTGCTTTCGACGCTGACGGCGGGGGCGCTAGGCCTGACGATCGGCACGGCGGTCAAGCCGCAGCAGATCGGGTTGATCTTCGGCGTGGTGGTGATCCCGATCACGTTTCTGGGGTGCGTTTATTATCCCTGGGCGGCGCTGACGCATATTCGCTGGCTGCAGATCGGCGTGCTCATCAATCCGATCGTTTATATGAGCGAAGGGCTGCGGGCATCGTTGACGCCGAGTCTGCCGCACATGCCGCCGGCGATGATTCTGCTGATGCTGACGTTCTTTCTGGTGCTGCTGACGTGGGTGGGAATACGAGGGTTTCTGCGGCGCGTGATCGGCTAACGAACGGCGGTTTCTTCTGCCTGTGGATAGAAGGACTTGAGCCATGCCCCTCAGTAAGGACGAGCGTTCATCCGGCTTTCACACCGTTTCGTTACGCTTCGGCCATGACTTCATCTTTGCGCCGCGCCTTCCAGGGGATGTCCCTGTGTCTGCTCCTTGCCAGTTCCGCTTCGCTGTGCGCCCAGTATGACAACGGGAGCCTTGTGGGTACGATCCGCGACCCTTCCGGCGCGCCCATCGCCCATGCTTCGGTAAAGATCACGAACACGGCGACGGCGATCACAACACAAGCGACCACCAACGATACGGGCGACTACGATGTGTCGTCGCTGCGCGTGGGCACGTACACGGTGGACGCGACGGCCCCGGGCTTTGCGGACGCGGTCGCCGAAAACATCGCCGTGGCGGTGGGTGGACGGCAGCGCATCGATCTGGCACTGCCGGTCGGGTCGGCGAGCACGTCGGTGGAGGTGTCGGGCGTGTCGTTACAGGTGGAGACGGAGACGAGCGAACGCGGGCAGACAATCACGAACTACCAGTCGGAGGCATTGCCGCTGGTCAGCCGCAACTACTCGGACCTGCTGGGTCTGGTGGCGGGATCGCGGCAGGCTCCGTCTGCGGCGACGACCAGCTCTATTAATTCGCTGGTGCGAGCGGGGGCATACAACATCAACGGCCAGCGGTCGATGTTCAACAACTTCCTGCTGGACGGGCTGGACAACAATTCTTATGGCGAGTCGAACCAGGGCTTCGACAACCAGATTATCGCGGTGCCGCCGGATTCGGTCGCGCAGTTTCAGGTGGTGACGAACAACGAATCAGCAGAGTACGGGCGATCGTCCGGCGCGACCATCAACGTGGCTTCGCAGAGCGGAACCAACAAGTTCCACGCCACCGTATACGAATTCGTTCGCAATACGGACCTGAATGCCGCAGGCTTCTTCAAGCCGACGGTCGCCTCAAACACCGGTACGGCGACGGCGTTCAAGAAGCCGACCTTCAACCGCAACCAGTTCGGCATGAATCTTGGCGGCCCACTCGTCAAGAACCGGCTGTTCTTCTTTTTGGACTACGAAGGCTTTCGGCAGACGCTCAAACCGCTCACCGTATTGACGCTTCCCACACAGAACGAGCTTAACGGGAAGTTGGTGGTTCCCGTCAAAAATGCCCTGACCGGAAAGGTGTATCCCGTTGGTCAAGCCATCCCGCAGGGCGACATCAATCCGCTCTCGCAGAAGATACTCTCGTTCTTCCAGCCACTCGCGGGCAGTATTCCCCAGAGCGGCCTCGGCTCCACGGGGCTCAACTCGAACAATTACGCTGTTCAGGTTCCGTTTACCGACCACGCCGACAAGGGCGATCTTCGCTTCGACTGGCAGCAGAACGCATCGAGCTCCTGGTTCCTCCGCGTCTCCGACCGCAAGGAGAACGGCGTCAACTACACGGCACTGCCCATTCCGCTCGATAGCCAGAGCAATGGCGTGACCCGCGTCCTCGACCAGCAGATCGCGCTTGGGTACACGCATTTGTTCGGCGCGGACAAAGTCCTGGACGCCCGACTCGGCCTTTCCCGCACGAAGGCCGGCAAGTACTCGCTTTCGATCGGCAACAACTCCGTCACCATCCCCGGGCTCACCACAGTCCCGGCGAATTTGGCGGGCGGCCTTCCCACCACCAGCATCAACACGTTCAGCGCCTTTGGCCGCCAATCCACGAATCCGCAGTGGCAAAACCCCGCCATCCTCGATCCAAAGGTCAACTTCACCATCGTGAAGGGACGGCACTCGTTGAAGTTTGGGTATGAGTACACGCGGCTGTGGGAGGGCGTGAACGACAACAATCCGCTGTATGGCTCGTACACCTATAGCGGCGGATATAGCCTTTGCACCGCGACCGACTCGCCCCAGTGTGCCGGAACCAAGGCGGTCTCGGACACCTACTGGGCGGACTTCCTGTTCGGCACGACCTCTGCGTACTCATTGGCCAATTACTTCGAGGCGCACCTGACGCAGAACCTGCACAGCGCCTACGCGCAGGACGACTGGAAGGTCAACCCAAAGCTGACGCTCAACCTCGGCCTGCGTTGGGAGTACGGCTCCCCCTATGCGGAACTCTACAACAACATCTCGAACTTCGACCCCATCTCGCAGACGGTGCTGACGACGACGCCGGGCGCGGTGGCGGGCAACGGCATCACGCCAGTCTCCGCCGGTGGAACCTATGGCAAGACGCTGGTCGATCCCGACTTTACCGACTTCGCGCCGCGTGTGGGTTTCGCGGTGGCTCCTGACGAAAAGACGGCCATCCGCGGCGGTTTTGGCCTCAGCTTCGTGCACTATACGCGGGCCGGGTCCGGGGACATCCTGGCGATCAACGCGCCGCAGGCCCAGTTCGCCTCGGTCATCCAGCCCACGCCGAACCTGACCAATCATTGCAACCCGGTCCCCGCGCAGATCATCGCCGTGAACAGTACGGCACCAAGCTGCTTCGTTACGGCAGACCAAGGCTTTCCGACCGGGTTGGTCACCACCTTCAACAAGGCTACTGACAATATCACCTACGTCCCCCGCAACACGCGCGACAGCTACGTGGAGAGCTACTTCCTCTCGGTGCAGCGGCAGCTGGCGAAGAACACGCTGCTTGACCTCGCCTATGTCGGTAACCACGGCGTGAAGCTGCAGAACTTCGTCAACTCCAACCAGAAGAATCCATCGCTTGGATTTGCCCGGCCCTATGCCAATTGGCCTTCGGACATCACCGGTGCGGTGAACGAGGCGTACTCGCACTACGACTCGCTCCAGGTAAAGTATGAGCAGCGTTTGGTGGCGGGGCTGACGCTACTGAACTCGTTCACCTGGTCGCACTCGCTCGACAACGCCAGCGCCTCGCTCGAAGGCAATACGCCGTCGCTGCAGGACTTTTACAATCCCCGCGCCGACTATGGGCAGTCGGACTACAACCTGCCCATCGCGGACGTGACCAGCATCGTGTATGAGCTGCCGGTGGGTCGGGGACGCCGCTTCGCCAACGCCGAAAACGGCTTTGTGGACGCGGTGATCGGCGGCTGGCAGCTCTCGTCCATCAACACCATGCAGTCGGGGACGCCGTTCAACCTGACCTACAATCCAGCGGCAGCAAACCAGGTTTCTCAACAGATCACCGCTAGCTACCGCGGCGCGAACCTCTACCGTCCCAACGTTGTGCCCGGCGTGCCAAAGCTGCTCCGCACCCAGGCGGCGCTCAACGGCTTTATCAACTACGTCAACCCGGCGGCGTTCAGCTTCCCCGCGACAAAGGACGCGGCGGGCAATCTCCTCAGCCCGTTCGGCAACGCTTCGCGGAACCCGCTGCGAAACACGCCGTTCTACCAGACCGACCTCGCTCTCAACAAGAAGTTCTCCACGCCGGTTGAGAGCCTGAAGGTCGAGTTCCGGACGGAGTTCTACAACATCCTGAACCACACCAACCTGTATTTTCCGGGCAACATCACCGGCACCGTCGGCGCACCCGCAACGGGAGGCGGCCAGATTACAAGCACCTTTGAGCCGCGCATCATCCAATTCGGACTGAAAATCCTCTACTAAAGCAGTATCTCCTTTGGATTAGAAGAGTCTTCTTTTTTTCATTCACGAAGGGAATCTGCCTTTGGCTTCCACCAATAAAGTAGTTTGTTTTAGGCTGAGGGGTAAGCGCAAGGCCCACGTCGCTTGAACATGGAGCCTTGCGCTTTAATCCATTTTCTGCAAGCACAGCAGCTATGTCACTGCCGCAAGGTGGTCTAAAGTGGCCGACTGTTGGCGGACTGGATCTTGTTCTGGACCGTCCAAGTCTGATTCACCCCTCCGTTCGGAGGCCACAAGATCATGCTCCCGCCGGGATTAGGCGTCGCGTATGCATCGTCCATCACCAGTCCCGTGGCCTTGTTCTGGATGACGAACCCGCCATCCGCGGCCGTGGTCAGCGACCAAAGCTCCGTCGCGTCGCCGGTCGGTGCCTGCTGCTGGAGATACACGAACTCTGCCGTCTGCCCGTTGGTGTCGGCCAGAAACAGTTTGCTCGACACGTTCTGGATCGTGTAGTAGCCGCTGCCGTTATAGGACAAGAACCACTCCTGATTGAGCCCGCTGTTGGCTGGCCACTGATACATGGCGGTGCCCGCCGCGGTCGACGCGTATGGATCATCCAGCACAAGGCCGCTGGAGCCATTTGTCAGGGTGTAGTCGCCGTCCAGGAGTGGCGCAGCCTGTGTCCGGACCAATCCAAAGATGCCTACGCTGTTCTGCGTGCCCACATAGACTTTGCCGTTGGCGATGGTGGGCGCGATGAACTTGTTGCCGTTGCCGAAGTGGTCGCGGCTGTTGGCGGCCTGGTTGCTGTTGTAGAACTCCGTCGCCAGGTTGTTGGCGTCGTAGGCGTGGAGCACGGCGGGGCTGGTGTTTTCCGTGGCCCACACAATCCCGTTGGCCGCGCCATAAGCCGAGATGCTCGGCGTCGTTCCCGGATAACCGAAGCTGGTCGGCGTCGTTTGGATCGGAGCGGCCTGAAGCTGTGCCTGGCTGATGCCGAAGGAACGCATCTTCTGGCCAACCGAGCCATAGTAGACGCGCGAGTTGAAGTAGGCGGGGCTAGACCAGACGCCGCCGGGAAGCGACTGAGCAAGTTCCTGGTAAAGCGTCGAGTTATTGCTGGCGTCGTAGTGGCCCATGTTGTCGCGGTCCACCACATAAAGGTTCGAATCCTTACCGGCATTCACCGCCAGATGTCTCGTCTTGCCCGTTGCATCCATCACATCCGGCAGCATCAGCAGGCCGCCCGACCCCAGATCCGTGTCTGAGCCCGATTCGGAGTTGGAGTTGTACATCGTCCAGTAGTCGACCGGCGTGAGCTTGCCGCTCGACAGGGCCACTTTGACGATAGCGTTGCCGTAGTCGCCCTTGGAGGGAAGGCCGGCGGCGGTCAGCGTAGTATCGAAGGTGCCATTGCCGAGCGAGATGAAGACGTTGCCCGCGGCGTCGGACGCCGGTCCCGCGCCCGCGTTCCAAGGCGCGGCATCGTTGCCATTGGGCACGAAGTCGAGCGCGGAGATCTGCGCCAGCGTGGATGGGTTGTAGGCCATCATCCAGCCGCCGTATGGTCTCGCATCGCAGTGCGACCCCCAGCTCGTGTAGAGCACGCCGTTTTGCAGCAGCAGGCCGGGCCGCTCCTTGTACTGCTTCGGATCGAAGGTGACGGTACCGTTGGAGCTGCCGTCGCCCGTGCCCGGATACGTGGCGTGCACGGCAACCGGTCCGTTGTTCAACTCCGCCGCCGTCGCCAGGTCGAGCGCGTGGATGCGGTGATAGTAGGTGCCGCTGCCGTCCTTGCTCATGGTGACGACGTACATCGTCCCGTTCGGCCCGGCGGTGCGGTCGATGGCTGGCGTGGCGGTGATGCCGATCTCAGGCGTCACCTGATCGCAGCCCCGCGCGTCGGACGTGGTCTCCCCCGTGCCCAGCAGGCTCTTCTGCCACAGCGACGCGCCCGTGTCGGCGTCGACCGCGTAGACGCTGTCATGCTCGGTCGCGATCACCAGCACATTGTGGATGCCTTTGCCGGGGATGTTGAGCGCGGAGATATAAAGGGGTTGCGCGTCGACTTTGCCATCGACAACCACATTGGCCAACAGGCCGAACGTCGTGGACTTCACATTGGCGGGGGACAGGATCGCTTCGCTCGTATTCTGGCCGGTGCGGAAGTTGTCGTTGTGCCAGGTCAGCACATCGGTCTGTGCCGCAAGAGGAAGCGCCGTGGCAAGTGGAAGTACCGCGGCCAGAACGGCCGCGGAGCCTAATAGGGTGCGTAACATACGGGACTCCTCAGTAAGGATGAAGCGGGCCTGCGTCGCACGGTGCGCTGCAAGTAACGTTGGATCTTAGGCGCGGTTCCACATGCGAAGCGTTATGGGAGGAGGCAGTGGATCAGGTGGCGCAGCGGGGAAGGTCCCGCACAGCAACTCCCTGAATCATCCTCCATGGGAGTTGTGTCCGTCAACCTGAGGTACGCCGCCGTAATTATGAGACCAGCTTGCAAGCCCACCCGCTCGCAAGCTGGTCTACCTGCTCTCTACTGTCCGAACGAGTAGTTCACCGTGATCGTCGTTTGGACGGATACCGGCACGCCGTTCAGAATGTAGGGTTTGTACGTCCACTGCCGCACCGCGGTGAGCGCAGAGGACCGCAGCTTTTCCGGCCCCGACACCACCTGTAAATTTTCAATCGTGCCGTCCGTGCCGATCACCGCGCTCAGCACCACGGACCCACTGATGCCCTCCGCCTTCGCATCGGGCGGATAGGTTGGATTCACTTTACTAACCACATTGCCGGCCATTACGCCGCCCGAGACGCGGGCGATCCGGCTGTCTCCGCCGGTGGCTTGCGAGACTCCTTCGCTCTGCTGCATCGGCACGCCCATCCGCAACGCCAGTGCCGTGGCGCATGTTCCCAAACCCAACACTCCACACGCCACGGCGGTTACGATCCGCCGCGCGCCCTTCATCTCCCTGCGATTCGTGGTCAGGTGCATAAGTCTCCTCTCAAAGCTGTTGGCATCGAGGAGTCCGAAGATCCCGATGGCGTGGAGCATCTTGTTTGGCGTCCGTTGGACCTGCAAGGACGCCAGCCGCAGCAACGACTCCGCATAGCACACTCGGCCTGAAACGACCTCGGCGGCCATGGCGTCGCATACCATCTCGCGGCTCTCGGCAACGCGCCGCCGGGTGAGCCAAAGCATCGGGTGGAACGCGATCGGCAACGTCAGCACCGCATAGAGCGCGTTCTTGAGGAAGTCGCGCCGTTCGACGTGCGCGCCTTCGTGGGCCAGCACGGCGCGAAGATCTTCGTCCGTCACGTGTCCCACATATCCATCTGGCAGTAGCACCAACCCGTGCCACAGCCCGACTGTCACAGGACCGGCGATCTCACGTGAGGTGTGGACGGGAAGCTTACGAGTCGTCAGCCCTGGCAGAGTCAATGGCTCCGAGCGTTCTGCCATAGCGTAGGTCCGCCATAGGCCGAAGGCGAGCCGGGCTGCAAAGTACACAACGCTCAAGCCGTAGGCAAGGAGAAGCATCGTAAGCAGTCCGGCCGGTAGCTGGTGCCGTCCCGTTCCGCCCGCCAGCGCGGTGCCGATGTCGACGCGAATCCTAGCCGTGGAACTCGCCCGCCATATCCACAGCATGCTCCACAGGCCTCTCGCCGCTCGACCGAGCTGGACAGGACACGCGGGAAGCGCCGCCTCAACCAGCAGCGCGGCGACCCAGATCGTATGCTGTAGACCTGTCTCAGCCGCGCGTGTCAACCGCGTCATTACCCACGCCGCGCCGAAGACAAGGGGTACCTGCCACAGCGCGTTTACCAAGTAGCCAAGCGTCCATGCTTCAAGCTCTCTCATGCCTGCTCCTCTTCTTTTCGCAGCTTCTTGCTTAGTTTGGCGATGCGTTCAGCGTCGATCTCGTTCGAGCGGATGAGGTTCATCACCAGCTCTTCGCTCGATCCGCCAAACATTCGGTCGACCAGGTCGCGGACGGCATGGCGCACGGCGTTGGCCTCGGTCACGGCGGCGCTGTAGGTAAAGGCCCGCCCTTGCAGCTCGCGGCTCAGCTTGCCCTTGCGTTCGAGGATGTTGAGCATCGTCTGCACGGTAGTGTAGGCGAGCTCCTGGGTGAGTCCTTCTTGCACTTCGGCGACGGTGCTGGCTCCACGCCGCCAGATAACCTGCATCACTTGGAGTTCAAGTTTCGTCAGGCCGGTTTGGTCTCTCTTCGTCATAGTGCTCCTAACTGATTAGGACATTAGACCGGCAGTCTCGCGTTTGTCAACTAAATTGTTAGGAGTACCTTCAATAGCTTGGCGTGGCTGCGGAACGCATATTCACTTCGGGAATGACAAACAAGGCACAGACAAGGGCAGTTATGCCTGGCGGGCAAGCACCAGCGTGATGTCGTCGGGCTGCTCTTCGGCCCCGATCCACGCATCCAGGGCCTGCATCACCTCGCGGGAGATCACGTGGAGGGGCTGGTCGCGGTGGCGGCGAACGACCTCCATCAGGCGCGCCTCGCCGAAGTCGCCAAAGTCGTTCTCGGGCTCGGTGACGCCGTCCGAATAAGCGACGAGGATGTCGCCGGAGTGCATCGGAAAGCGGCCTTCCTTGTACTTCATGCCATCCATCAGGCCGACGACGGTGCCTCCGCAGTCGAGACGGCGAACGCTGTTATCCCGGCCGAGAAGCAGCGGCGGCAGCTGTCCGGCCGTCGAATAGGTGAGCCACGCCGTAGCCGCGTCGTAGTGCGCGAGAAAGAGCGTGGCGTACTTCTCCGGCTGGGTGCTGCGGTAGAGATGCCGGTTCAACAGCTCCATAATGCGGCCCGGCGAGGAGAAGAGTTCGGCGGCCGAAGGTGCGGTGGAGCTGGCCGCCTCACTGGCGAACTGGTACGCGCGGACGGCGGAGTGGAGCGTCGCCATCAGCAACGCCGCCGAGATGCCCTTGCCGGAGATGTCGCCCAGCGCTATGCCGACACCGGACTCGGTGCGCTTCTTGCCCGCAAAGCTCTCGTTGTAGAACACGAGAAAATCGTAGTAGTCGCCGGAGACGGAGCGAGCCGGGCGGCAGATGCCGTGCAGCTCCAGCGTGGGCAGGTCGCGGATGGCAGTGGGAAAGAGGTTGGCCTGCACCTCCTGTGCGATCGAAAGCTCGTTCTGGAGGCGCTCCTTCTCTTTCTGCTCGGCGAGCAGCCGCTGGAGCGAGCCGGTCATGCGGTTGAACGAGCGGGAAAGCTCGGCGAGCTGGTCGGTGCGGGTGACGGCGATGCGATGTTGCAGCTGGCCCTGGTCGACATGGAGCGTGGCCTGGTAGAGGTCGGCGACCGAGGCGGTCATGGTGCGGGTCAGCCGCGTGGCCAGATACAAGGCAAGCGCTTCAATCATCGCAAACAGCAGGCAGAGCACGATCAGCCCGATGCGGATGGCCGAGGTAACGACACCCGCCAGCGACGCGCCGAAGAGCTGCAGATAGAGCACCGAAGGGCGGGAGTAGACCTCGATCGGTACATTGTCGGGCTTGCCAGTCTCCCAGTTCGTAACGGCGGTGGTGGAGAAGAAGCGGACGCGGACGTCTACCGGGGAGAGAGGCGTCGGTTCGGTGCCGCCGGAGATGGAGGCGCTCAGGGGTGGGCGGCGACGGGTCTTGATCGAAGCGTCTTCGGGACGGTTGGTCGTTTGGGCAAAGATGCGGGCGCGGCCCAGGCCTTCAACGACGTTCTCCATAAAGGCGGAGTCGACCGGCAGGGAACTCAGCAGGGTGAACAGATGGCCGTCTTTGAGCCGGTCCTGTTGCGCGGCCACCAGGTACAGGCTTCCCGAATCGAGCACCAGGCTGCGGAAATTATGGTGCGGCAGCTCGACCGCCCAGGCCGGCAGCCCAAGCGGCGACTGATGTTGCAGTTCGGTGGTGTGTTCGGCCACCGGAGCGCCGTCGATAAAGGCCTCGACATACTCCTGCTGCATACGGTACGGGGCCGCCGCGGCGGCCGCCCGCTCCGTTGCCCCTATCTCGCCGATGCGAAGGTCGATCTCGGGCCGGTCTTGTTCCGTGTCGAGGATATGGACGACGCGTGCGGTGCGGACGGAGTTGCCGATGTTCATGCGGTTGAGTTCGGTCTGCATACGCGTGTCGGCCAGGTGGATGGCAAACTGGCCGGCGGCGATGTACAGGAAGATGGTGACCAGCGTGACGAAAAGCACGACAGGCGCGAGGCCGATCAGTACATAGGTGACGATCAGCTTGTTGCGAAGGCTCCAAAGCATCCGTGTACGGATCAGGCGCACGAGCAGGATCGCCGCGATGGTGAAGATGGCGATGGCGAGGAAGACCTGTAGGACCGCCAGCAGGGCTCCGGCCCAGGCTGTCACCAGGCCGATCGCCGTGAGTAGGAGATAAGCGACAATCAGCCAGAAGGTGGCAGCAGAAAGGCCCGGCGTAGGACGTCGATCCAGCAATCGGGGCACGGGTCAGGCCTCCTGCCGTGCTTCGATTGCGGCGTCCTGCTGCGCTTCGAGCTCGGCCTCCCGCGCCAGCCGCTTGGTGTAGCGCGTCGCGGAGAAGTGCGCACCGCCGAGCAGCAGCAGGCCGGAGAGGAAGGCCCACATCATCAGGCTGACGGAGATATAGAACGGCCCATAGACGGCCTGGAAGTCGAGCACCGGCAGCGCCAGGATGTAGAGGTACTTGGCGACCTCCCAGCTTAGGCCAACGACGACGGCCGTCGGCAGCACGGCGCGGGCGGGAATGACGCGGTTCGGCAGTATCCAATAAATAAGAAAAAAGAGCAGCACGCTGGCGACGACGGCGCAGACCTTCAGTACAAGGAACGCGATGGAGTTGAAGACAAGGTTATCCGTGTGGCCGAAGAAGATCCAGGTGAAGAGCAGGCGATTGCCCGCGGTAAAGGCGACCGAGGCCATCGCCAGCGCCCCCACGCCGAAGGCCAGTTCCAGCGAGACGATCTGATTATGCAGATAGGAGCGGTTCTCGGTCACGCCCCAGACGCTGTTCAGCGCGACCTCCAACGGCAGGAAGACGCCGGTCGAGGTGACCAGCAGCATGACTACGGAGAAGATCTGTGTGCCGTAGCGGGGATGCGAGAGCGTTTGCATATTACGCATCACGAAATCCTGGCCCACGGGCAGGAAGCTCTTCATCATGTCCGCGACGACAAGCTCCATCGTGCGGGAGTGAAAGAGCTGGCGGCAGAGCGTCAGCAGCAGGACGATAAAGGGAAAGAGTGACAGAATGACGTTGGCGGCGACTGAAAAGGCGTAGGTATGGACCTCGGTCTTGGTCATGTAGCGCACCAGCGCGAGCGTCTCGGGCCATGGACCTGCAGGCAGCGGGCTGGGTGCGGGTTTGGGTTCGTCGGGCATGGGAGACATGGGCGTAAGCGGCTTTACAAGATGCTAGCAGGCGGTTTGCGGGCGTGGCCGGCGGGGCCTACCATGGAGAGTGCGGCAACCCCGCGCGGAGGAACGCCTTGAGTACACCAAGAGCAGGATTTGCATTTGAAGATCGACTGATTGCTTATCTGAACAGCCAACAATATGAAGTAGTGCGCGACCGGACCCTAGATCATGATTACAAGATCGACTTCGTTATTCGTAGATTTCCGAACAATCCAAAGTTTCATTCCATGGGCGTGCAGGTGACCACCATGACGGGCAATATGCAGAAGCTACAGGAGTTTGTATCGGTCCATGCCAGCGAGTACAAGGTGGTCGATAAGGCTGTTTATCTGGAGGTGGATGGTGCGCTGGACTTCGAAAAAGGGGTAGGTCATCTTATTTCGGCGGCGCTGTCGGACTTCCAATTTAACTCGGCCAGACTAAGCGAAACCATCGCCGGTATCAAAATAAATCGGGATATGACCTACACGCTCTACGATGTGGCCGCCATGCTTGCCAATCTGGCACAAGGCGAGATGCAGGGCAGGGCGGTCGCGGCGGCCACAAATGGTACGGCTTCTAGCTCATCCAGTGCCTCCAGCTCCGCCTCCGCTGCAATGCCGGTGGTGCGGAGCGCGCCGGTGGCGGTGGCTGACCTCTCCGATGCCGCAAAGGAGATAAAGACCGCCATGCAGGACACCACCAAACCGGTGGAGCGGCCAAAGCTGCAGGGATTTATCAACGCCTACTATCGCACCAAGGATCACGGCTTTATCACCTCCCAAACAGGAGACGCGTTCTTCTTCGCGCTGAATGGCGTAGCGGATGGCTTGCTGCGCGACAAGCTGCTCGCCCTGCCGTCGATCGAATGGGCGGCGTCGGTCGACGGCACGGTGGAGTTTGAGGTGGCGGGTAAGACGCGGCCTAACGCGCGCTATCCGGAGGCAAAGGTGCTGCGGCTGGTGCGTTGATCTGATCCACCGCCCAAGCCGCCGCATCGGCCAGGACAGGGTCGTCACCAGCGGCCCACTCCTGTAGCTTCGGCAGAAAGCCTGGATCGCCGGAGTTGCCCATCGCAATGGCCGTGTTCCGATGGAGCCGCTTGAGCTTTGTCCGTTCAAGCGGTGATCCCTTGAAGTGCTGCTTAAAGGTCGCGGGTGTCAGCGCGGCCAACCAATCGAGCGGCGGATTGACCAGCTCAGGGCGCGTGGCAAGGCCCTCCACCTGTGCGATGGGGGCCTTGCAATTCCACGGGCAGACCTCCTGGCAGATGTCGCACCCAAAGACCTGCCGCCCTATCCCCTCGCGCAAAGGCTCCGGGATCGCGCCCTTCTTCTCGATGATGAGATAGCTGATGCACCGCGACGCATCCATAACACGCGGGGCGGTGCCGGTTTCGAGCAGGGCGTCCGTCGGGCAAGCGTCGATGCAGCGGGTGCAGGAGCCACACCGGTCAGGCGCGACCAGCGGCGCGTCTTCTACTGGAAGCTCCAACGACGTGACGATCACGCCCAGCAGCAGCCATGAGCCAAGCTGCTGGTTCAACACGCAGGTGTTCTTGCCAATCCAGCCGATCCCCGCCCGCGCGGCAAAGTCGCGTTCCAGGATCGGTCCGGTGTCGACGTAGCAGCGAGTAGTGCAAGGCTTATTGGCTTGCAGGCCAGCCTCGACCGCCCGTAGCCGCGCGAGCAGATCGTCATGATAATCAACCGGCGACCCATCCGGGCTGCCGCTCCAGGCATAACGCGCGATCCATCCCGTACCGGAGGGTGCCGGGTCGAGCGACCGTGGCCCGTCCGCGTTATAGTTCAGCGCGCACACCACCACGGACCGCGCCCACGGCAATGAGACCGTAACTGCACCACGCAGAAGCAGACCATCGGCGTCACGGCGCTTCAGATACTCCATCTCGCCCGCATAGCCCTCGGCGATCCAGTCTTCAAGCCGGAGAGCTGTTTCCGCCTGCGCTGTCGCCGGTGAGACGCCCGTAAGCGCAAATCCAGCACGGGCGGCGAGCGCGTCCACCTGCTCCCGAAGGTTCTTCGTCCATACCGCTTCGGATTGATCCTCGGTCTCGTTCAACTTGGCCTGCGCGTTGCCATCATCGGAAGTTGCCGATAGACTGAAAGAGTCCCGTCCACTCGTACCCGGAGAGGTGGCAGAGCCCGGTTGAATGCACCTGACTCGAAATCAGACATAGGCGTAAGTCTATCGGGGGTTCGAATCCCCCCCTCTCCGCCACGACCCTTTAGAATCAACAACTTATAATCTAAACGGCCTAGAGCTTTCCTATGTTCCATACAGTCAACCTTAGCAAGGCTCTTCTACGATTCTACCTAACTATGCGTTTGGCACCTCGCTAAGGCTGACGGCATCATGCGGCGATGGTCATCCGCCCCCGAATCCAGTCGGCAACGGTGCCGGGGTCTAGCCGGATCATCGTTCCCACTTTAACGGCCGGAAGACGGTTGTCGTCGATGAGTTTGGCCTCTACAATGTCTACCAGCCTGTTGCCGGGGCGGTGAGTTATGTAACCGTTCGCGGCGATCATTGTGCGACCCCGCGCTCGTCACCGTAGCCGATGAAGGGCTGGAGCGCGGCACGGATGCGACCTTCCCGCTTCCTTGCTGTCACTGGACTTTCACCTTTGGCTTCGGCTGCATCCCTCTGATTCATTCCCTGCATACGAAGCAAGGCGTATATCTGATCGTTGTCTGAGAGATGGTCGATGGCAGCGTTCATCTCCGGCGAGAAACAACTCGTCTTCAATCATAGGTAATATCAATAGACCTCATGGGTGAGACACTCGCCGGAGAGTCCCTGATCGTCCTCCGTATCGGGCCGGTACTGCTTATATCTATCTAGTCCTGTATAGAGTTTTTAAGACTGTGAGCTAATGAAATTGCTAAACATTGTGTTTATCCATGAGCTATAGGCCTTTCTTATTACCGAGTTGGCTTAGTAGACTTCTATAAGTGCCTGAACAACGAACGCTTGCGCCAAGTCGTCATCAAGCGTGAGTTCCCTAAACTTCCGCTGCCTATCCGATACTTCGCAACGGTGTACGGCGAAGATGTTCAGCGCGTTGCTTAACAGGTCTAAGGTAGCTTTACTTTTTGTGGTGCTGTATGTATCGAATCTGCTATTCAGTAACGCAGCAAGGTCAAGCTCCATACAGTAATGCCGCGACCTGGTTTCAGAGATGGGTTCTCTTATAATCTGGGCAATGCTCCTATCCGTTTTACTTTGATGATCTTCGGAGCTCATAATTTCGGTCACGTTCTGTTTAGGCGGTACTTCATAGAGCTCGGAGACTTCTTCTGCTTCCTGAATCTCTACGCACGTCAGGGCTTGAAGGCCTTCTTTAGATACCACAGAGCCATCGTCTCGCGTCAGCGTCACGATTCGAGTAGCGCGGCTGGGCCATAGCTGGTACGACTCGACTATCGCCTTTGCTTCTTCGTCCCCGTCTATGATGGCTAGGGCAAGCCGCTCCGTGTCCGGCATCAGCGACCTTGCCATAGGCCAGATTGTGCCTTTGCAGGTGTTTTCATTGTGAGTGGTGCGTGAGGGCTGTGAGTCGTTTCCGACCCGAGTATAGGGTGAATTGAGCATTACTAGGCGCACTCTGCTGTCAAGGCTGCTGCTCTCATAGTAGAGACGCTACAGGGCCTTATTGACAGCTTTTCGTTTGATGTGGGTATATCCAGTTATTCCGATGGACGCGGTTGCCGGGTGACTATGACAGCCTCCTAGGAGTCCTGCTCCAATCCGCAGCCACTAAGCCGAGGCGGGTACTCACGCTTGCAATGGCCTATTGGCTGAATCTAGGGGTCTCATTCACAATTTTATCAACCAACTAACTATAAGTCGACTTACTTTCTAGTACCCTGCGCTTTTTCTCATCTCAACGTGTCTGTATATGTAGAGGGTTTATATCTCACGATGAATGATGGTTTTGCACAGTGTGCAAACGAGTTCATAGTCGATCTGTATCCAAGTTCTAAAAGTAGCAATTTCTAAAGGCTCATAGAAGATTATGGGCGGTTGGCTTCAGGCACTCCTTATCCTAAAAACGGGCCTGTTCATAAGTACACCTCAAACGCTACGAGGGTGATGTCTGACGCGAAAGCGATCCTTAGGTCCATAGAGTTCCAATGAGCGGCGGTTGGTGATCTGGTGGGCGTCTTTACGGTGAAGTGAAAATAGATGGTTCCTGTCACAACAGGTTTTCCCAGACAACGGGTATGGTAATCAATCCATACATAAGGACTACGTCCTGGTCCATCTCGGAATGGAAGATAAAAACCGCTTGTAATAATCAAACCGGCATCTGAAACAGTGATAGTTGGCTTAGAGAGACATATTAGGGTAACGACTGGCCGATTGAATAGATGTGCCTAGTACCATAGGAATAGCATTCCATGTGAAAGGTGCTTAGAGAACATAGAGGGTATGTAATAGTGTTAACTGCCTTGTTAACAAGGGGTCTACATACCTGGTTTCTTACTGTTTATCCGGTGGGAAGTCTTTCCTGCATCTTGAAATAAGCCATAGGCAATCTGCACAGTGTGCAAGCAGTTCTACCGGCTTCACCGATCCTCACCATGAAAGCGAGTCCAATGCTTTACCCCGTTCAACTTGAAGTAAACCATATTGCAGACCGTATCAGAGAGAGTGCTTGCAAGTTCCCCGATACGCATTCCTTAGCAGAGTAATATTTACTGATCCTGAAGATTAGCGAATGGCAGCGTAAACGCAAGCTCCACCATGTGCCACAGACCCTCAGCCATCTTGAAATACTAAAGACAGGACATCGGCAAGCCGAACATCTTCTATTAGAGATCGACATTCCGGGTGCGAAGCCGCAACACGTTCTACAGCA
>CAXTUR010000037.1:0-23257 GCA_964247455.1 uncultured Acidobacteriaceae bacterium
CGGCGACGACCCTCAGAAGTGGCACGAAGCCACCGAAGCCGCCGTCGAAGCCCTTCACGCCCGCATCGCGCTGTGGGACGGTGTGGTCGCCGCGCCTGAGGCAACTCGTGTACCCGTCTACGCAGGCTGACAGATCCCCAACACCTGCAACGCCTCATCCACCGAAACCGCTACCAACAGAATGTCCCGGCTTCCACGCTTGAGCATCCCCGCTTCCACCGCATGATCGAGGAACGCCAACAGCCCATCGTAGAAGCCATTAATATTCACCAGCACGACCGGCTTCGCATGAAGCTTCAGCGTCTGCCACGTCACCGCTTCGAATAACTCCTCCAAGGTGCCGTAACCACCGGGAAGCACAATCAAGGCGTCCGCCAACTCCGCCATCAACGCCTTCCGCGTGTGCATTGTGTCGACAACATGCAGTTCCGCAAGCCCTTGATGGGCCACCTCCAAGCCCATCAGCACCTCAGGGATCACCCCCACCACTCTGCCGCCGCCACTAAGTGCCGCGTCAGCAACCACCCGCATCAGGCCCACCCTCGCTCCCCCGTAGACCACGCTGATCTTATGGGCCGCTAATGCCCCCCCAACTCCACAGCCGCCGCTAAGTAAGAAGGACCGACGCCATCGGCCGACGCGCAATATACCGCAATGTTTCGCAACATGAACCGAGCATACCTATAAAGCGGCAAACGGTCTGCCGAATCATAATTCCCGCAATCATCGTTAGCGAGAATTTGGTCTGCCGAATACGATAGACGTGAGACACGTACTGTAAGTAGACCTCGTCTTCTGGAGTTCTTCAGGAGGGGAAATCAACAACACTTTCCCGTCATCAACCCCGCTCTGCCGTTGAGAAGAGAAATAGGTCGTTATGTTGACCGGCCTTTGCCCATGGTTGCGATTGGACATTTGCCAAGCTGCCGCACTTCCCAGCGATAGTCGTTTTGCCGCATGTGGCCGTACTGCACCTCATCCTCATCGATCCGCAAATGGACCTCAAAAACAATGAAGCTACGCATTTCTGGGGTCAAGAAATATCGTGAACCCATAAAATGGAGCATCGTTTGCGACCCCACTCCACCCCGTCAATCCATCGGGTACGCGGGCATGGAGCTTGTAATCATCGATCGACACCTCGCCGCTGTACGCTACTCCCACTTGTGGTCTGCTCATCGTTGCCCGATCGCAAGACAGCGAAGTTCGGGCTTGTGAATGGGCCAGTTGCGATGCTGCAACCGGCGCAGTCGTGACGAGGATGAGGATCGATAAGACTTTACCGCCCGCCATCGATCACTCCCAAAAGCTTAACTCCTCAGGCTGCGACCGCGGCGGCTAGTTGCCGGTATCGCTTCCCCAACTCTCCCGGATATCCTGGGTCGGCGTTGTATATGTGTTTCTTGTTGCTGTTCCAACGCTGCGGCATACTCTTTAATCGTCTTAGGACGGCCTGCCAAGTAGGAGGTCCAATCCGCAATCCATGCATCTGCTGATGCTTCTACACTTGGGTATGCGATGTTATTCCCCCCGTGTTCCGTCATGCCGAACAGGTTGTTCAAAGGCTTTCCGTTGCTTGAACTGTCGTTCCGAATACATGCACGAGGTCCCAACCGCTCTCCTGCAACGCAGTCGCCATGATGAACAAATAATTTATATCTAATCGCTTTCTCATGCTCTCGGATTTGGCTACGTACTGTAGCTGCATGATGGGTCTTCCACACTTGTTGGTGGCTAGCTGGTTTGCGTGATCGTGTTGGCATAAAGATCCGACTCTTCATCATTAATAAAGGTGTTGAAGCATTCATCCATAAAGGTGTGCGGCGCTCGTTCGACTCGACGCTCATGGTAATCAGTCGTGGCCGATCTCGTGAGCGGTGACCCAGAAGAGAAAGTTGTTCATCGTCGATGCCGTCGAAGACCACTCGAAGATATTCCATGCTGTGGAGGAGCCCGCGACACTGACAGCTGTGGGTCGTTCATAGGGTATTCGTGCTTTGAGAAGTTCTCGACGGAGTTCTTGACGTATTTGGTCGACTTACCCCACCCATTGAGCCGACGCTCTTAGGCGGATAAACGCTCATGACAGCGATGTCTTAACGTTCAGGAGATTCATTCGCGCAGCGTACATACAAAGACAGAGGAGGCACTCCGAACGCCAGGAAAACTTTACCTTATGTGGACCGATCAGCTTGTGAGTAGTACCGGACAAAACAGTCGGCGGCGGGGAACATCCGCCCTTTTGGTAGCGACGGTCGACTGGATCAACCCCCTTGGCTGAACCGGTAACTTCCTGATATGCCTATGTATGGCAGTGTAGATCCGAGTAATTTACGTGGTAAATCTGTCTTACGGCGCTCAACGCGTAGTGAGGTCCAGACTGTATAGATTTCCCGTTCCAACTCGTGGTTGAACCAGAGGTTCACCGCGAGGTGTCATTCCACCGAAAAAATAGTTAGCAGCTTCTCCATCATGGAAGTTCGTCAGATCGGCTATGGTGTCAGTCGCACCACTAGGAACTTCTACCCTCAGGATTGGTTCACGATCTGCAAGGAAAGCGTGCAGATAGATCGATTTGCTATCCGAGGCCCACACGGGGTCGGCGGCGCTTGTGGAGGCCAGAAGTTGCCAATGTCTACCAGCAACATCGTAGAGCATGACGCTCTTCTGGTCTAAAGTAAGAGCCGCAATCCAACGGCCATCTGGCGACCAACGAGGGCTAAAGAAAGTCTCAGAATTCGGTATTTCTTGGATTCGACGAGTCGAGATATCAATAATCTGAAGGGCGTGCGTGCCGTTCTCCTTACCCATCAGATCAGGTTCCCGGCCAAATACTATTCGACGGCTGTCTTCCGACCATCCAGGATCGGCCGCGTTGCGCCCTTCATCGAGCAATGATTCTGTCTTGCCTCCGCTTGCGTCGACAATGTAAATCTGCCACACGCTTCCCGGCTTTCTTGCCATTAACGCCAGACGTTTTCCGTCTGGTGACCAGTGAGCTAGGAAAACCTCCAAGGCATCCGGAGTAAGGCGAACCTTGTCGGAGCCATCTGTACGGGCACGCCATAGCTTTTCGTGGATGTCGGTCCACGCGACCCACTTTCCATCCCTCGAAAAGTCGATCCGGTTGGCGTCCGCGAGAAACGCTGGAGCTGAACGAAACTCCTTTCGCTCAGGATCGAACCTCTGCAAACCTGAAGGAGATTCCAATCCGACAAAGAAGATGCGGTTGCCATTGGGAGCTGCAACTGGGGAAAGGAAGCGGAGAGGACCGTTCGTGAGTTGGAAGAGGGTTGCGCGGCTACCTCGACCAGTGAGTTTCCAAAGGTTATCGTCGGCTTGGAAGATGTACGATTGTCCGTCGGGTAGCCACACTCCACAGCAAGCGGAAATGTGCGCTAGCCGAGATAAAGAGACTGCCCTAGGCGTATGGCTGTTGCTAGGCATCTCCCAGAGAGCAAATACATGGGTCACAGGATCAAAGAGTGTGAATCTCAGCAGGTTGCCATCTGGGGACCACCGAAGCCAAAAAGCCCGTCCGGGTAATTTGGCGTAAGCAATTGGAGCTTCCTCGTTCTCACCGATCTCTAATAATTCATTGCCGCTGGCGTAGAGAATGCTTGTACCATCAGGCATCCAAACCGCATCATGAGCGAGCACACCCTGTATTCTCCTTCCGCTGCCGCCAACTAACGGTACAACCCAGAGAGGCTGCTCAGATTCAGTCGACTGCTGGCTCCGCAGTAGCAGCCTGGAACCATCCCTGGAGATATCTGTTAGAGAGTTAGAAGAAATCTCGTCGGGAACTTCAATGCTTTGCACCTCTCCCGTGTTAACGTCGATGCCAGACAGACGAGGCCTTCCATTCACCATCACTGAAGTCAGAACCCGATTGCCATCGATCGCCATGTTAAGGAAGCTTTCAGGGTTTGGCGGCCCTAGCGAGATCGGTACATAGTGGGTTATCTGGTCGACTCGGCTGGGGGCGGTCGGACCAGGTGACAAAATCCATCTTCCTGTGAATGCGCTCGCTACAAGCATCAGGGGTAAAAGTGACAAATATAACAACCTGATCTTTCCCTTCAAGGGTGCAACTTGGGAGTGTCCCTCGTACGAGGCTTTGCCGAATACATCGGTATCCCATGGATTTTCTGATTCTCGGCCCTGGGCTGTTCTAGGGAGAAGCGCCATTTCGGAAGGGTCCGCTTGGGTGGTTCGTTGTGCGTTTGCAACTTCCTCTAGACGCACTACATGGGGCGATTCAGTAGCCAGCGATATTGGTTGTTTAGCATCTTCAAGATGCGCGGCAGCGGGCGTGTGCATTGCTGTGACAGGGGCAATGAACCGATATCCACGCTTGGTCAGCGTTTGGATAAAGCGTGGATTTTCCGCAGAGTCTCCTAGAGCCTCTCTGATTTTGTTCACTGCCGCAGCTATCGCCTGATCGAAGTCAACATTTGTGTTTGCCCCCCAAATCTCACGCTGGAGATCCTCTCGGGTGACGATGTCGCCGGGGCGTTCTACCAGGGCAGAGAGCACTCGGAAAGGCTGTCTGGGGAGTTTGATCCGGTACCCTGCCTTCCAAAGCTCCCCAGAACGCAGGTCCGCTTCAAAGAGGCCGAACGCGACGCGGACGAGCTTTTCTTCGATAGCCAACGCCCTCCTGTTGCGGGATCATCTTATACGATTGCTCAGAAGGCGACAAATCAGACTTGCTAACCAGCTCATTCTAAAAGAGAAACTTGTGAATCATAGAAGCATTGAAAGAGAATCAGCCATGCATTGCATGAACTTCGCCAATGAGAGGAGGGTGATCATCGAGTCGACATCACGTGATCAAACGCTTGAGTGTCGTGCGCGAATGCTGACAAAACAACTTCGGAGAAGAGCCAATGACCAACCAAGCATCGTTCATCGCAATCCTGCGGAGACAGGGACCCGCAAGCCTCCTTGCGTTAGCTCTCATTTCTATAGCCCTGGTACCATTCGCCGTGGCCCAATCCGACTCGGGCCGCATAGTCGGCACGATCACGGACACAACCGGGGCCGCACTCCCACAGGCCAGCATTACGCTTCTTAACAAGGCGACTGGAGCAAAGCTGAGTGGCACATCTAACGCCAGCGGTCAGCTCAACGTATCAGCCGTTCCAGCGGGTGACTACGTTGCTACCGTTACGGCGCCCGGTTTTCAAACCCAGACGCAGGCGCTGACGGTGCGGGTTACCACCAGTCTAACCTTGACCTTCGCCATGAAGCCTGGTGCAGAGAGCACGACCGTCGAAGTCACAGACGCCGCCTCGCTGGTGAATACCTCTGACCCTACCTTGGGCGAAACAATTGAAGAAAAGCAGATTACGGAACTGCCTCTAAACGGCCTTAACTCCCTCAACCTCGCCCTGTTGACTCCAGGCGTGACCCAGGGAGCCAATGGCGAACAGAATCAGGACGTGGCGGGCCGTCACGGGAGTACCGGCGGGAGTGCCCTCTCCGTCAATGCGACTCGCCCTCAGGCAAACAATTTCATTCTGGACGGTGTAGACAACAACGACAGTCTGATGAACGTCATTCTCTTCTTCCCTCCAGTTTTTGCCACGCAGGAGTTCAAGGTGGACACGAGCGTGGCCCCAGCGCAATACGGGCGCGGTGGCGGAGCGATAGTCGTTAGCTCCATAAAGTCGGGCACCAATCAATTTCACGGGTCCGCTTTCGACTATTACCGCAGCAACAAGTGGGCCGCGAATCCCAACTACGAGTTTCCTTACAACGATTCACCTGCCGGGCCTAAACCCACTTACAACCAGAACATATTCGGCGGCGCAGCAGGCCTGCCGCTTATCAAGAACAAGTTGTTTCTCTTCGGTGATTATCAGGGCACTCGCTACCAACAGCCAGTGGGAAGCGGCTACGACACCGTACCGACAGCGAAGATGCGCATGGGGGACTTCACCGAATTGCTCGATCCGGTCCTCGCGAGTAACGGTGAAACCAATGGTGCCGCACCTTTTTACACGACATACTTCCCTGCCTGCTACCCCAACTCTGCTGTCTTGAATAAACCTTTTCCTGCTACGGGTAGCAAGGGGCAGATTTTTGACCCTCTGACTTGCGCCCCCTTTCAGGGCAACATCATTCCAAAAAATCGGATAAATCCTGTCTCTCAGAACTATCTGAATGCTTTTCCGCTGCCAACGCGAACCGATCGCTTGATCGGGAACTACTTTTATCAGCAGAATCAGATTGGTAAATACAATACCTTTGATACGCGTGTGGACTGGAACGCCTCAAGCAGCAATTTATTCTTCTTCCGATTTTCATATGACAACACCACTTCGAATCAGAACTCGCAACTCGCGGATAATCCCGGTTCTCCTCCCCTGAATGCTTCGGGTCAGATCAACTACCTTCATGCTCGCGGCTATGACTTGGGGTTTACACACACCTTCTCCCCCCGTGCTGTCAACGAATTTCGGCTTGCATACAACCGCGATAACTACGGCTACACTCCCCCAAATTTCGGCGTTTCGGTAGGCGCGATCCTCGGGATTCAAAACACGACCTTGGGTGCCGCAGCAAACACTGGAGGACCGTTAACCGGCCCCTACGATGGAGCGCTCACTTACACGGGTGATTACGGTGCATATGAGGTGCCGCAAAACATTTATGAGGGTACGGACACACTCAGTCTCACCCGCGGCAGGCATCAACTCAACGTCGGTGGAACGCTGATTCGCCGCGTGACAAACTACTACCGGCCAATCGAAGGCAAAGGCGGAATCTTCTACAACGCACAACTTTTCACCGGGTACAGCGAGGCAGAGTACCTAGCAGCCGGCGCAGCCCAATATCAGATCGGCGCGCAAACTGGATTTTTCTCGAACATCAACCAGGAAGATGCTCTCTTTGCTCAGGACGACTGGCGTGTCAACAAGCGGCTTACCTTAAACCTTGGTCTCCGCTACGATTTGATCACTTGGCCGTATGAGGCGCATAACCAGCAGAGCTCATTCAACGTGAATAACGGTCAGATGTTGGAAGCGGGGGTGAATGGCGTCTCCAAAACCATCGTCAATCAGGACTATCTGAACTTCGCACCTCGCGTTGGGTTCGCCTACGATCTGAGTGGAGACGGGAAGACGGCTCTCCACGGCGGATACGGCATTTTCTACTTCCCGGACTACGGTGGCATCAACAACCAGCTAGGGCAGAACGTTCCCTTCAGCGGAAACAACTACTTCCTCGCTTCAAGCGGCTATTGCATTACATTAAGCGGCCAGACTTCTACGCTGCAAGCACCCGACTCCTGCGCCGGGTATACGAGTCCAGCAGCCGTGACTTCACCATTACCCCTGCCCAGTTCTATCGCCAACTTCAACATAGCAAATCTCCCTGCTAATATCTCGGGCACCGCGATCAACGTCAACAACAAGCACAGTCGAATCCAGCAGTACAACGTGCAGTTGCAACAGCAGCTATCTCCCAGAGATGTGTTTAGTGCGGCGTACGTCGGCACGCACGCTGAGCGTCTGTCCACCTTTTACAGTCTGACAAACTACCATATTGGTGCAACAACTCTGCCATATGCAAACCAAGATGGTGGAATCACGTACAACCTGTACAACGGCAGCTCCAATTACAACGGCTTGCAACTGCATTATGAGCATCGGGCAAAGAATCTGTTGGCGACCGCGTCCTATGCCTGGTCACATGCCCTCGACAACACCGACAGCCCCTATGGCGGAACCCCCATAGCCGTCTTATTGTGGTATGACCAGGCTGCAAATTACGGCAACTCCAGCCAAGACGAACGGCACATCTTCAGCTCATCGTTCGTTTACAGCCTGCCGTTTGGTCGAGGGCAACGCTTTGGTACAGGCGTGAATCGTGCACTGGATCTGCTGATCGGGGGATGGCAGGTCAACGACATCGTTCAACTGTCAACCGGGCAGCCCGTTGACATCCAGGCGGGCGGGAGCGGCCAAGAAGCGGTGACCAACCGACCGGACCTAGTTGGCCCGATGAAATACCCGAAGAAGCTGACCGAATGGTTTGATACTTCTTCTTTCAACTCCACGAACCTTCCCTCTCAGGCGGCAACGGATTTACCCAACACTCAGGTGTACACGCGTTTGGGAACTCTGGGTCGCAACGCGGTCTATGGCCCGGGTTATAGAGACATGGACCTTGGACTTCAGAAGAACTTCCATATCTTGGAAGGCAAGCAGTTGGAACTCCATGGTGATGCGTTCAACGTAACCAACACGCCCAGCTTCGCCAACCCGGCCAACGTTCAGTCAGGTAACGTCTTCGGGGCCATCACGGGCGAGCGTAGCACTGCACGGCGGATTCAAGTCGCCGCTCGCCTCGTGTTCTAAGGCTCCTTCAGATGTCTGGGGCGCTGATGTTTGCTCGGCGCTCCAGTCTCTGCGAATGAAAAGAGTTTGGCATCTTCAGGAGTCTTGTCATGACTGTTCTGCCGCTTCTACGTCGCATTGTCGAGTTTTGCCTTTTTCTTCTTTGCGTTGGCACGATGGCCTTACCCGTCTCAGCGCAGACACCATCACTCATCCCGCCCGGCGATATTCGGGTCCACTATTTTCGACCCGATGGCAATTACGTTGGTTGGACGATCTATGCATTCTTTGATACAACGGAGCCGAACAACTTTCAGGCCGGCCCCGTGCCGGTTACCGGTCTTGACGGATTTGGTGCGTACTTCGACGTCGCCGTCACCGCCAACGCACAGAATGTAGGTCTTATTCTGCACAACGGCAATACAAAAGATCCAGGACCCAATCAGTACGTCGACCCCGCGACCCAGGGTAATGAATTTTGGGAACTTTCCGGCAGCGACCAGATGCTTACACATCAGCCACCCACTGGTGCAGATCCCGCAATCCTCCCAGGTAAGGCACGCATCCATTACTATCGCCCTGACGGCAACTATGCTAACTGGAGCCTTTATGTATACGGTGCTACGACAGATCCGACGGGCAGCTTCTGCGTGACCGAAGACCAGTTTTCCGGGTACGACAGCTACGGTCCATACTTTGATGTCGGCGTAACGAACGGGTATCTGGGCTTTATCATCCACAATTGCCAAACAGGCGTGAAAGATCCCGGCCAGGACCAGGCACTGCAAATCCCGTCGCAGCCTGAAGGTTGGGTGATCTCGGGCAACCAGACAGTTTTCCTGCAGCAGCCCACCGCCGCTCAATTGCTAAGTGGCGCGTTCAATCAACTCCAGGCGTACTGGATTGATGCCACGACCATCGCCCTTCAATCTATCTACACACACGGCGGGTATACCTATGCGCTTACCTATAGCCCGACTGCCAGCCTGAGAATTACCGCAACCGGCCTCGTGGGCGGTACCTCGATACCGCTCACGCCGTACAGTGGGACGTTAACTGCGGAAGAGCTCGTCCACTTTCCGCAACTCGCCAGCTACGCCCTTTTCAAGCTTCCGGTAAACGTCAATCCTAAGGCTCTCACATTTGCTCTCAAGAGCCAATTGCAGGTCAGTGCCTCTGCGCCAGATGGCACGCTCAAGTACACAAGCGGCGTACAGAGTTTCGGCGCGTTGGATGCGCTTCTCGCTTATACGGGTAAGCTCGGAGTGGTCGTCCATCAGTCTCTCGACCGTGAAGAAGTCGAAGAAGAACAGCCCGCTCCAGTGAAGATCCGCGTCTGGGCACCCACAGCGCAGAGTGTCTCGCTCTTGCTCTTCGACCGGGAGACGGACTCTGCCCCTCAGCAGATCATCTCTATGCAGGCGCACGGAGGAGTCTGGATCGCCAACGGTGATCGCCGATGGTTAGGCAAGTACTACCAGTTCACCGCACGGGTCTTTGTGGCAGCCGACCAAGCCATCGACACCAACACTACGACTGATCCTTATTCTGTGGACCTCTCTCTGAATGGCACCATGTCACGGATCACGGATCTTGATAGCGAGGAGACCAAGCCTCGCCTTTGGGATCAAATCACCTCGCCTTCCCTGAATAGCCTCGGTGATTCAAGCATCTATGAGCTGCACATCCGCGACTTCAGCATAGGTGACGCAACCGTATCCTTTGCGGACCAAGGCACGTACGAAGCTTTCACCGACCCGCACAGCAACGGTATGCGCCATCTCTCTGCGCTTGCCAAAGCCGGCCTCGAAAGTGTGCATTTGCTGCCGTCGTTTCACTTCGGCAGCGTGAATGAAGACAAGTCGACCTGGGCCAACCCAGCCAACCTGACATCCTACCCGCCCGACGGTCAGCAGCAGCAGGCAGCAGTGCAGGCCGTGCAGAAGACTGACCCATACAACTGGGGCTACGATCCCGTCCACTACATGGCTCCGGCTGGGCAGTACGCCAAGGACCCCACGCACCGCGTGAGGGAGTACCGCGACATGGTTGAGGGGCTGCATTCCACAGGCTTGCGGGTCATCCAAGACGTCGTTTTCAACCATACGTATACCAGCGGACAGACCCCCTCTGCTAATCTCGACGAACTCGTGCCGAATTACTACCATCGCTTAGACATGAATGGCGTTCTCGAGACCGGCTCTTGCTGCGCGGATACAGCGAGTGAGCACCAGATGATGGAAAAGCTGATGATCGATACCGTCCTGCTCAACGCTAAGCAATACAAGATCGATGGCTTCCGTTTTGACGCCATGGGTCTGCACTTCCTCTACAACATGGTCGACATCCGCAACTCTCTCAACGCACTCACTCTCGAAAGGGACGGAGTGGACGGCAAGAAGATCTACATCTACGGAGAAGGATTCCAGATTGCGGAGGCAGCCAACAATGCGATTGGGCCCAATGCGAGTCAAATCAATCTCTACGGAACTGGAATCGGCAGCTTCAACGATCGCCTCCGCGACAGTGTGCGTGGAGGTTATATATTCGGCACCAACTTCCAGGTGCAGGGCTACGCAACCGGGCTCTTCACTGACCCAAGCGCGTACACCAGTCAAAATACTGGAGCGACCGACCAACGAACGACGTTGCTCAACGACGAGGATCTGATCCGGGTGTCGCTTGCCGGCGCTCTCAAGAACTACAGCTTCACCGATGCGCTTGGTCAGGTGGTCACGGCCTCCCAGTTGAGCTACAACGGTCAGCCCGCGGGCTGGGCCGCCTCTCCACTCGAGGATGTGAACTACGTTTCAGTGCATGATAATCAAACTCTCTTTGACGCCATTCAGATCAAGAGCGCCGCAGCCGATACCGTCGGGCAGCGGGCGCGCCGACAGGTTGTCGCGTTGAGTCTCGTCGCGCTCGCTCAAGGTATTCCGTTCTTCCACGCCGCTGACGATCTGCTGCGATCAAAAGACATGGATAACGGCAGCTACAACTCTGGCGATTGGTTCAACAAGATCGACTGGACGGGTGAGGGCAACAACTGGGGCATTGGGCTCCCGCTGGCCAACGTAAATCAGGCACAATGGCCCTTAGAGCAACCTTTGCTTGCTAATGGCGCACTTAAGCCAAGTCCGGCAACCATCGGCCTTACTACAAATGCATTCCAAGACTTCCTGAAAATCCGCTACAGCACGGGCTTGTTCCGCATGGCGACCGCTACCGAAGTTCAAAGCAATCTGACCTTCCTCAACACGGGCCAGAACCAAACCCCTGGTCTTATCGTCATGAAGCTTGATGACGGCGGCCGCAATTACGGAGGCGCGCCGCATCTGGTCGTCTTCTTCAACGCAAGCAATGAGCCGGTCACATACACCGATCCCATCCTTAAGGACATAAAGTTGCATCTGCACCCGGTGCAGCGGCGATCCTCGGATGCGGTCGTTAAGCAGTCGACCTTTGACGCAAAACAAGGAACCGCAAACATACCTGCACTCACAACAGCCGTTTTTGTCGCTGATCAAGAGTAGCCGTCTAAGCAGCAGAGTCCGGTCGATAGACGCCGGACTCTGTGTCACCTCTTGCAAGCATTCGGTACTCGCCCTTCTATGAGGAAGGCAACGCACAAGAAGGATAATCATGCAGGTTGCTAAACAGATCGCCTACATCATTCTGCCAATTCTGTGCTGTGCGGCGACAGCTTTCACGCAGCAGATCATACCTGATCCGCATGGCCTAACCGCGATAAGCGGCGATATCTCGCTCCAGGTAATCGCTCTGCGCGATGACGTTATCCGAGTTCGCATGTGGAAGGGGACGAACGTGCCAGAGGACGCATCGTGGGCGGTCCTACCCGCCTCCCGCACCAGCAGCGTACCCGTAACCATCGAGCCGCACGGCCTCGCCACCCACAGCCTGCGCGTCTTCATCAACGAGAACCTCTGCCTAACTGTCTCCGATCTGTCCGGCAACATACTGGAGAAGGACGCAGCCCCTGTGCATCTAGAAGCGGGGCGCTTCACCCTCAGCAAACGTCTCGAGAATGACGATCATTTCTTCGGTCTGGGCGACAAGGCAGGCCCACTCGATCACGCTGGTGAGGCCTTCACCCTTTGGAACACCGACTCCTTTGCCTGGCAGGAAACAACGGACCCTCTTTACAAGAGTATCCCGTTTTTTCTGCACGTCAGCCATGGACGTACGGTCGGCGTCTTCCTTGACAATACCTTTCGTTCCAGTTTCGACTTCGGCCGGTCCGACCCGAGGGCTTACACGTTCGGCGCGTTAGATGGTCCCATCGATTACTACCTCTTGTACGGCCCGGAACCCAGGCAGGTAGTAACCTCATGGTCGTGGCTGACCGGACCCACCGCATTGCCTCCACTTTGGGCACTAGGCTTTCAGCAGTCTCGATACACCTACTTTCCTGAATCGCAACTACGAGATGTGGCCGAGCGGCTCCGTAAAGATCGCATCCCAACGGATGTACTCTGGCTCGATATTGACTTCCAGCATCGCAACTGGCCCTTCACAATCAATAAAGAGGCGTACCCAAACTTCAGGGGGCTGGTGCGGGATCTCGCAACCGATAACTTCAAGCTCGTCGTCATCACGGACCTCCACATCGCCAAGCAGGCAAACGTTGACTACGCTCCGTACGACTCTGGTGTTGCCGGCGACCATTTCATGAAGAATCCAGACGGATCCACTTACACCGGAACCGTGTGGCCGGGTGACTCCGTGTTTCCTGATTTCACCCAGAGCGCCACACGACGATGGTGGGGTTCGCTGTACAAAGGGTTCGTCGAAGACGGTGTAGCGGGATTCTGGAACGACATGAATGAACCGGCGGTATTCGAAACGCCTGGAAAGACCATGCCCACAGACGTTCAGAGCCGCATCGAGGAGCCTGGCTTTCACAAGCGGATCGCCAATGAACTAGAAGTACACAACATATTGGGCCTTGAGAATGCCCGTGCCACATGGGACGGAGTACTCGCTCTGCGGCCCAACGAACGGCCTTTCGTCATGACCCGCGCAAGCTATGCAGGGGGCCAGCGCTACGGAAGCACGTGGACCGGTGATAACAGCGCCACTTGGAATCATTTGCGTCAGAGCATCACTCAGATTCTTAACCTTGGCCTGAGCGGCTTTTCTCTCGCCGGCGCGGATGTTGGCGGCTTTGCCGGTTCACCTTCGCCGGACCTGCTTACAAAGTGGGTTGAAGTTGCCGCCTTCCAGCCTATCGACCGCATTCACTCTGCGAAAGGAACGAGGATGCACGAAGTGTGGGTCGACGGTCCCGAACAGGAGAACATACGTCGTCGCTATATCGAAGAACGCTATCGCTTGCTGCCATACCTCTACACCACTGCGGAAGAAACCTCTCATGACGGACTCCCCATTGATAGACCATTATTTCTCGAGTATCCAAACGACTTTACCGCAGGTACAGAGTTCATGGTCGGAAGCCATATGCTCGTCGCTCCAAGTGACCACTTGGAAGACATCGTTCCCTACGCTGTACATCTCCCGCCGGGCACCTGGTACGACTACTGGACGGGTACCCGGGTTCTAAGCGGTAAGCCCGCTGGGCCGGTCGATCTGGAGCAGAGAGACAGGGTGATCGATCAGAAACCACTGATGCTCACACCGGCACTGGATCAGCTGCCGGTCTTCGTGCGCGGCGGAAGCATCCTGCCTATCGCGCCACTCACCCAAAATACCGACGAGATACCGGCAGGCCCGCTCACATTGAGAGTTTTCCCTCTTACACCCGGCTTCGATGATCCGTTACAGTCCTGTTCGGGCGAGGTCTACAGTGATGACGGCCATAGTTTTAACTTCCGCAATGGACAATTTGCTCGCATACGTTTCAGTTGCTCTTCCTCTCCGGATGGAACCATCAATGTGCAAATTGAAAGCCAGGAGGGCAAATGGAAACCTTGGTGGCGCGAATATCGCGTTGAGGTCGTTGGCATGACGCCAAGGTCCCTGAAGGCTTCGGTCAACCATCAACCTACGAAGTTGACCCAAAGTGCCGGACGTTGGGGAATGACTATTCCTGTCGTCAGTTCCCGGATCAGTATCAACATGAGGTAGCCTGTCGCGCGTATGCCAACAAGGTTCAACTGGATTACACCTACGTTCATCTTCGACGATACTCGACAGTGATCAGACAGGACCGAATTTCCTCCGAGGGGCCGGCCAGCCAGCAAGCGTAAAGAGATTAGAAGAAAGTTCTGAGGACTTGTTCGAAGAGCGAACATCCATGACTTCTGGTTCACGATCTGCGTCACACCTTTGCATCCTGGTACATCATGAACGGCGGTGACCTCTGCGAGTTGGCGAAGCTTATGGGCCACGCCAACATCAAGATGACCGAGCGTTACGCTAAGCTGGGACGCGCACACATCGCCAAGACTGGAACCACAGCGAAGGTGATCTGGACCATGATAGACAAAACCCAGTCACAATAAGAAGAAGCCTGTGACACGGCGCACATCGCATGATGTTCGCGCGACTAAATTCGATCGTATGGCCGCCGCTAACTTCTTAGAATGTGGTGGCCAGAGACGGGATCGAACCGCCGACGCCGGCCTTTTCAGGGCCGCGCTCTACCACTGAGCTATCTGGCCTTGGCTGGTTCTTCTTCACCGAGGTTGCCAAGAACACCCGGAAACTCGCTTTATCATCCACTCGGCGGAGCCTACTTGGGAGAGGACCGCGACGGGTGCCAGCGGCTTAGCGATGCCTTAGTATAGCAATCGTTTTCGCTTCCGCCAAACCTTGCGACCGCCGCGCTATGCTGAAGGGCAGACCCGTTCCACGCGAAGGAGATCGATGCGCTCGCTGATTTTATCTGCCGCCCTGGTTTGCTTAGGGGCCAGCCACGCCGGAGCTCAGCTAACACCCGCAGAGCAGCGCACGACCCGCGCGTTCGACGCAGCCAAAGCAAACCCGCCGGAACTCCACGCCTTTCTTGCGCGGATGCCGAAAGGCGCGGACCTCCATATGCACCTGTCCGGCGCTGTCTACGCAGAGACATTCATTAAAGATGCCGTTGCCGAGGGGCTTTGTATCGATCCGAAGGTCCTGTCGTTTACCAAGCCGGCGGGATCGCCGCAGCCGCTGTGCGCCGAGGGGCAGCTTCCGGCCGTGGCGGCGTTGCAGGACCAGCACCTCTACGACGCCCTTGTGGACTCGTTCTCCATGCGGAGCTTTGTGCCGACACCGGGAGTGACTGGGCACGATCAGTTCTTTGCGACCTTTGAGCGCTTCGGGGCCCTCGATAAGAGCCATGCGGGGGAGTGGCTGGACGAGGTGGCGCGGCGGGCGGCGGCGCAGAACGAGCAATATCTTGAGGTCATGCAGACGCCGATCTTCGGGGTAGCGGCTGGACTGGGTTACAAACTCGGCTGGCCAGAGGTGCTGGGCGAAGCTCTCGCCGCGAAGGCGGAGGAAGCGGCCAAGCCTAATAACGCGATCACCGCTGCGTTGGCCCATCTGCGTGAGCAACTGCTAGCGGACGCGGCCTTTCGAGCCAACATCGAAGTGGACCGAAAGCAGTTTGCGGACGACCTCGCCGTGCGAGCGAAGAGGGAACATTGCGGCCAGCCGGACGCGGCTCCCGCTTGCGCGGTGCAGATACGGTTTCTTGGCCAGGTACTGCGCGCCTTTCCCCCGCAACAGGTCTTCGCGCAGACGCTGCTCTATTTTGAGCTTGCCTCTGGCGACCCAGACGTCGTAGGCATCAACTACGTCCAGCCGGAGGACGCTTACATGGCTATGTCCGAGTATCACCGTCAGATGCTGATGCTCGATTATCTCCACGGCGTCTACCCTAAGGTGCATATTTCGCTTCACGCCGGGGAGCTTGCGCCCGGGATGGTGCCGCCGGACGGTGTGCGCTTCCATATTCGTGAGGCCGTGGAGGTGGCCCACGCCGAACGCATCGGGCACGGGGTCGATGTGATGTATGAAGACGATCCGCGCTCCTTATTAAAGGAGATGGCCGACAAGCACGTGATGGTAGAGATCAATGTGACCTCGAACGATGTCATCCTCGGGATCAAGGCCAATCAGCACTCGCTTCCTGCCTATCGAGCGGCACATGTCCCGGTGGCCTTGTCGACCGACGATGAGGGCGTGTCGCGCATCGACTTGACGCATGAGTACGCGCGAGCCGTGACGGACTTCGGTCTGGGCTACGTGGATCTAAAGAACATGGCGCGAACCTCGATCGAACACAGCTTTCTGCCAGGAGCAAGCCTTTGGCGCGAGACAGATCGCTTCACCCGCATAGTGCCGGAGTGTGCGTCATCGGCGAAGAAGAAGCCCTCAGCTCCATGCAGCGCGTTTCTGGCCGGCAACGAAAAGGCGGCGCAGCAGTGGGAGCTGGAGCGTCGCTATGCGATCTTCGAGGCTGGTCCTCAATAATCGCCGAGTATCCATTCCGATGGCTCCTTGTCGCCCTGCTGGTCTCCAGCTTGGTGTGCAGAACGGACGCGCAGGTTGGCGCAACGGCGGTCGGCGAAAACTCACCTGAAAGGAGCGCGCGCATGGAGGCGATCGATCTCGCACGGCTTCAGAAGTGGCGCAACGAACGGGCTGCCGGTTTGTCCTCCCCCGATGGCTGGCTTTCGCTGGTTGCGCTTCAATGGCTCAAGCCGGGCACGGTCACGGTTGGCTCAGCCGCAAGCAACACGCTTCGGCTGAAACGCGGGCCTCGCCGTTTGGCAGTGCTCAGTATCACCGGAGACACAGTGCGGCTCAGCGCGCCCGACGGCGGCTATGCTCGGAAGACGACACTGGACGGGAAACCGGCTGGTGACTCGATCCTCCAATATGGTGAAGCGCATACCTCCGAGCTGCGCAATGGCAGCCTTCTGATGACGATCATCCGCCGTGGCGACCGGCTCTATCTTCGGGTGCGGGACTCTGAAGCACCTGCGCGCCGCAGCTTTCATGGCTTGAACTGGTTTCCGCCCGACGGTCAGTACCGCATCCTGGCTCGCTGGATTCCTTCTGGAGCCGCAGGCAATCTGACCATCACCAATGTTCTCGGGCAGACAATGCAGGAGTCTTCGCCGGGTATGGCGGAGTTTAAGCTCTACGGGCAGGTCGTCCGTCTGTTTCCCATCATCGAGAAGGGCGCGCCCGAGCCTTTGTTCTTTATCTTCCGCGATGCCACCAGCAAGAGCACCTCGTACGGTGCGGGCCGCTTCCTCTACGCCGCGCCTCCCAGCAACGGCATCGGCCGGCCTGGCACGGTGCTGCTCGACTTCAACAAGGCAGAAAACCCGCCCTGTGCTTACACGGCCTTTGCCACGTGCCCTCTGCCGCCGCAGCAGAATCGCCTCACGATTCCTATACCGGCAGGAGAGAAGCGATACGAGGACGTTCCATAGTTCGGGTAAAGCGCAGATTCCGGGGCAACCCCCCCCGGGTGGTACTCGCAAACCGTTCATTCCAAGTGGCTTAGAGAACGGGTGTACTGCAAGATCTTCCATCTAAAGGCCTTAGAGGTAAAATCCTCAACTCAAAGGAGATAGCTCAGCTTATCCGAGGTTCACCGTTGTTGTACAAATCTTATTTCTATAGGTTCAGTATAACAAGCCTGTCAAGCGATAAGCCGCGGAGAACAGAGCACTGCCGCCACTTGGGCAGTCTGCCTGAGGGCGTAGAGGATGAAAACGCAGATTCCCTTCGGGCACGACAAAGAGAAGAGCAAGGACAGCTCTACATCTAAGGATTTGCTGTTCAGTCGCCCGCTACCTCGGCCATCGGGTGCAGTGTGCGGGCGCTGATACGCCATGCGGCGAAGCGAACACGCAGGCTGTCGAAGAAGAGATAGACGACCGGCGTTGTGAAGAGCGTCAGCGCCTGCGAGACGATCAAACCGCCGACAATGGTAATGCCCAGCGGACGGCGAAGCTCCGAGCCAGTACCGGTCCCAAGCGCAAGCGGCAGCCCGCCCAGCATGGCGGCGACCGTAGTCATCATGATGGGGCGAAAACGTAGCAGGCAGGCCTGGTAGATGGCCTGCTCCGGAGTGCGGCCATGCACTCGCTCCTCGACCAGCGCAAAGTCGATCATCATGATCGCGTTCTTCTTTACGATGCCGATCAGCAGGATGATGCCGATCATGGCGATGACCGAGAGATCGACGCTTGTGAGCAGAAGGGCGAGAATCGCGCCGACTCCGGCCGAAGGCAGGGTCGACAGGATCGTCAGCGGATGGATGAAGCTCTCATAGAGCATCCCCAGGACGATGTAAACGGTGACAAGCGCAAGCAGGATGAGCCATGGCTCCGAGGCGAGCGACTTCTTGAAGGCCTCGGCCGTGCCCTGAAATCCGCCGTGGATCGATGACGGCATGCCGATGTCGAGGCGGGCGCGTTCGATGGCTTCGGTGGCCGCGCTCAGCGACTCGCCCGGCGGCAGGTTGAAGGACAGCGTGGTGGCGGCGGCCTGCGACTGGTGGTTGACGACCAGCGGAATGCGCTGGCTCTCGAACTTCGTCACCGCCGACAGCGGAACCATCGCGCCGGTAGTCGATTTGACATAGATGTTCTTGAGCGCGTCGGGATCGCGCTGGAACTCGGGCGCGACCTCCATCACGACGTGATACTGGTTCAGCGGACGATAGGTGGTTGAGACCTGCTTCTGCGAGAAGGCGTCTGACAGGGTCGCGTCGATGGCCAGCGGGGAGACGCCGAGACGGCTGGCCGTGTCGCGGTCGATGGTGAGCTGCTCGCGGAGGCCCTGCTCCTGCTGGTCGGTGGCCACGTCCTTGATCTCGGGCAGCTTTTCCATGGCCGCCTTCAGCTTGGGCGACCACTCGTTGAGGTCCTTGAGCGAGTCGGTGGTGAGGGCGTATTGGTACTCGGTCGCGGTGTTGCGGCCGCCGATGCGTAGGTCCTGAAATGCTTGCAGATAAAGGGCGGTGCCTGGAACAACGCCGACCCTTGGGCGCAGCCGATCGAGGATGACCTGCGCGGTCTCGCCGGAGCGGCGGCGCTCTGCGTCCGGCTTGAGCGACATGAACATGAAGCCACCATTGGAGTTGCCGCGGCCCCCGGCAAAGGCGGTTACGTCCTCCACGCCGGGGTCTTCCTTTACGAGGCCGACCAGTTCTCGCACCTGCGCCCGCATCGTGTCGAAGGAGACATCCTGCTGGCCTTGTATTTGCCCGCCGAGGCGCCCGGTGTCCTGCTCGGGGAAGAAGCCTTTCGGCACCAGCGTGTACAGGTATACGTTGAGAACAAAGGTGGCTATCGTGACCGTAAGAACCAGCGGCCGGTGGCGCAGCACCCAACCGAGCGCGCTGGCGTATTCGACAGTCATACGGTCTAAAAAGCGGCCGGAGACGCGATAGAACCAGCCGGGGGTGCGGTCGGCGTGCGCTTTGAGGAACTTCGCGCTGAGCATCGGTGTTGTGGTGAGCGAGACGACCAACGAGATCAGGATAGCAACGGAGAGCGTGACGGCGAACTCGCGGAAGAGCCTGCCAACGACGCCGCCCATCAGCAGGATCGGGATGAAGACGGCGATCAGCGAAACCGACATCGAAAGGACGGTGAAGCCGATCTCCTTCGAGCCCAGCATGGCGGCGGCAAAGGGCGACAGGCCTTCTTCGAGATGGCGCGAGATGTTCTCGATGACCACGATCGCGTCATCGACGACGAAGCCGGTGGAGATGGTGAGGGCCATCAGGCTGAGATTGTCGAGCGTGTAGCCCAGCAGGTACATCACGCCAAAGGTGCCCAGCAGCGAAAGCGGCACAGCCACGCTGGGGATCAGGGTCGAGCGGACCTCCCGCAGAAAGAGGAAGACGACCAGAATGACGAGCACGATCGAGAGTGCGAGGGTCCGGGTCACATCGGCGACGGAGGCGCGGATCGTCAGGGTGCGATCGAGCGCGATGTGCAGCTGGATGACCGGCGGGATGGAGTGCTGGAGGACGGGCAGCATCGCCTTCACGTTGTCCACCGTCGCGTTCACGTTCGCGCCGGGCAACTTGAAGACAAAGACCATAATGGCCGGCTTGCCGTTGAAGAAGCCGGCGGTGTGAATGTCTTCGACGCTGTCGACCACGCGGGCCACGTCGCGGATGCGGATGGCGCCTGGCGCTGTGTTCCCGCCGCTGGCGGATGCGGCAACGGGAACGACCGTGTTGCCGACGGTGGAGGCGGGCAGGCCGGTGGGAGCTGCGGCTGCGCTGACCGGGCCGCGTCCGGTGGCGACGACGAGGGGAGCATAGGCCGCCGCGCCGAAGAGCTGGTCGGTGTCGGAGATGCTCCAGCGTTCTCCGTTCTTTGGATCGCTCGATTGCAGGTAGCCCTTGGGTTGGTTGACGTTGACGCCGCCGATGGCCGCGCGCAGGGCTTCCAGACCCAGGCCGTAGTGCGCGAGCTGCATTGGGTTGGCTTCCACGCGGACGGCGGGCTTGGCGCTGCCGCCGCAGAAGGTCTGCCCGACGCCGGGGACCTGCGAGATCTTCTGGCTCAGGATCGAGTCGCAGGCGTCGTAGAGCTGTGGGACGGTCAGCGTGTCCGAGGTGAGCGCGAGGATGAGTATGGGCGAGTCGGCCGGGTTGATCTTGTAGTAGCCCGGGTTGCTGGGCAGGTTGGTGGGCAGCTGGCTGCGCGCGGCGTTGATGGCGGCCTGCACGTCGCGGGCGGCCCCGTTGATGTCGCGGCCCAGGTCGAACTGGAGCGTTATGCCGACGGTCCCGGTCGACGACGACGAGGTCATCTCGTTGACCCCGGCGATCTTTGAGAACTGCCGTTCGAGCGGCGTGGCGACCGACGACGCCATGGTCTCGGGATCGGCCCCAGGCAGCGACGCGCCGACCGAGATAACGGGGAACTCGACCTGCGGCAGGCTGGCCACCGGCAGCAGCAAGTAAGCGACGGCCCCGGCGAGCAGCAGGGCGATCGACAGCAGCGAGGTGGCGACTGGGCGCTTGATGAAGGGCCCGGAGAAGTGGACGCCTTCGTCCGAGAGCATGCGCTCGGCGAGGGTGGGCTTTGGTTGAGGTTCGCTCGTCGTGTGGCTCATGCTGTGTCCAGCTTCCTCTCAGACTAGTTTGGTCAATCCACATAGCATGACCGCCACGATTGAGAAGAGTACCGACAAGAAAGCCACTCCTCGCCCTGAGTCCGCCGCAACGGCGATGATTGCCAAAACGAATGATGTAGGACCACCTATCATCCAAGCCCAATCAGTTGTTCCTACGAGGAAGGGGACATTTACTCGTGTCGCACCAGAATAGAAGACCCCCCAAATGACGATCAGTTCCAAACCAGACGCAAGTAGGGATAGTAAAGTGAATTTGCGCCTGTACCACCATTGGTTACGGCAGGTATTCATTGGCACTGGTCTCCGTGACATCTACTCTGATTGGCTGTGGAATGACAAAGAGACGAACACGGCAGCATAGTCATGTGTCAGTCTCCAACCGCGTGAGCGTGCTCGTTAGCCTGTGGCGCGGCATTCTTGCCAATTCCCAAATAGCGGCGACCAAGCCGGTCAAAGAAGAGGTACACCACCGGCGTGGTAAACAGCGTCAGCACTTGCGAGACGATCAGGCCGCCGACGATGGTGATGCCTAGCGGACGCCGGAGCTCCGATCCGGTGCCCGTACCCAGCGCAAGGGGAACGCCGCCCAGCAGCGCGGCCATGGTCGTCATCATGATCGGGCGGAAGCGCAGCAGGCAAGCCTGGTAGATGGCTTCCGTCGGGGAGAGGCCCTGATCGCGCTCGGCTTCGAGGGCGAAGTCGATCATCATGATGGCGTTCTTTTTGACGATGCCGATCAGCAGGATGATGCCGATCAGAGCGATCACCGACAGGTCGACGTGGAAGAGCAGCAGGGCGAGGATCGCGCCGACGCCGGCCGACGGGAGCGTCGAGAGGATGGTGAGGGGGTGGATGTAGCTCTCGTACAGCACGCCAAGGACGATGTAGACGACGATCAGCGCGGCGAGGATCAGCAGCGGCTCGTTCTCGAGCGAGGCCTCGAACGACGCGGCGGTGCCCTGGAAGCGGGCGTTGACGCTGGGCGGCATGTGCTCGTCGCGGATCAGCTCGGCCTTGGCGGCGTTGACGGCGGCTACGGCATCTCCAATCGATTTGCCGGGAGCCAGATTGAACGAGATGGTTGCCGACGGAAACTGGCCCTGGTGGTTGATGGCGAGCGTCGTCTGGCGCGGCTCCAGCCGGGTAAAGGTGGAGAGCGGGACCTGACTGCCGTTCGAGCTCTTGACGTAGACCCGGTCGAGCGATGCGGGGTTGAGCTGGAACCCCGGCGCGACCTCCAGCACCACGTGGTACTGGTTCGACTGCGTGAAGATGGTTGAGACCTGGCGCTGGCCGAAGGCGTCGTCGAGCGCATCGTCGACATTCTGCGGCGTGATGCCGAGACGGCTGGCCGTATCCCGGTCGATCACGAGATGCGCTTCCAGCCCGTTGAGCTGCTGGTCGCTGGCCACGTCCGTCAGGGTCGACAACTGGCTGAGCTTCTCGACCAGGCGGTTCGACCAGGTGGTCATCTCAGCGGTGTTGGCGTCCTCGATGGAGTATTGATACTGCGTCTTGCTGACACGGTCTTCGACGGTAAGGTCTTGCAGCGGCTGCAGGAAGCACTGGATGCCGTCGACCTTGGCCACGGCGGCGGCGAGGCGGCGCACGGCCTGGACGGCGGTGGTGCTCCGCTTCTCGCGGTCGCGCAGGTTGATCTGGATGCGGCCGGAGTTGAGCGTCATGTTCTGGCCGTCAATCCCAATGAAGGACGACAGGCTCTCGACATCGGGGTCGCGGAGGATTACGCGGGCGAGCTGCTGCTGCCGCGTAGCCATCGCCTGGAAGCTGATGGTCTCAGGAGCTTCGGTGATGGC
>CAXTUR010000038.1:0-23147 GCA_964247455.1 uncultured Acidobacteriaceae bacterium
TGGCCGTCGAGACCGGAACTGCGTTGCGGTTCGTCGATGAGCCTGCGGCGGACGCCCCTGCTTGCTCGGGCCGGTTGGAACCGAAGCCGCCGACGCTGGAGCTCGATCTCGGCGCCTCGGCTCGCATTCGCGCGCTGGTCCGAAGCGACCTGTTTGCGGCCCTGCTCTATGGCGCTTTGTGCAACACGCAGTGGAAGCACACGGCATCCGGCGTGAAGTGGTCCTGCAGCTGGCGATCCGCCGGCGGCATTGTGGCGGCCCTCCGCGGCGACGGCGATTACCTGGACTGGTACTGTTCGACGGGCGAGGGCTTGGTCGACGAGCAGGTCCTCGCGGAGATTGGGGCGCTGGGTTGGGATCTGGTGGAGGCGGAGCCGCCTGGGCAGTGACTTGTCTGGATGCCCGCTCACGTTTGACGCTGGCGAGGGTGGGTCTTCGATCCGAACACCAGCGGCGAGCGTCGCGAGAGTGGTGGCGGTCGGCTGCGAGAAGCGCTACATGTCACGCATGACGGTGACGCGGGCAGGGACAAAGCGGGTGCAGCGCCGGCGCGACAAGCTCCGCGCGGCTGGGCTGCGACCGGTGCAGATTTGGGTGCCCGATACGCGGGCAGCTGGATTTGCCGAGGAATGCGCGCGACAGGCGCGGCTGATACGAGAAGCTGAGACTCCGGAGAGCCCCGACGACGAGGAGGCCTGGGCCGAAGCCTCCGATATCGCCGGCTGGACTACGTGAGGCGGGGAGACCTGGTGACGGTCACCCTGCAGGGTGATCAAGGCAAACTGAGGCCTGCCCTGGTCGTGCAGGCGGACAGTTTCACCGAGCTAAGCTCCGTCACCGTTCTGCCCATCACCGGCACGCTAGTGGAGGCACCACTGTTGCGTGTGCCCCTCGAGCCAAACCAACAAAATGGTCTCACCAAGCCCTCGCAGGTCATGGTGGACAAACCGCAAACGCCCACGCGCAGCAAGCTCGGGCCGGTCATCGGCCGCCTCGACGATGCAACCATGGTGACGGTCAATCGCGCACTGGCCGTCTTCCTCGGCCTCGCCTGAAGTGAACGACGCTGGTGGAATTTAGAACGTGACCAGCAATTTGCGTTTCGTCTCTACAATGACGATGCGCTGGCCGAGATGTCCTGGCTCGCCAAGCGCTGTTTTCCCGAAGATCCGGTTACCCGTCTGATTAAGCGCTGCCAGCTCGCGAACCACTCGCAGAGGAGGTCTCGCAGCGCGTTCGGGCGAAGCTGGGGATGCCCGATCATAAGGCGGCTGCCTTAGAGTCTGGTCGCACCACATCCAACCTGCTATCACGCCTCCAAATTGGATGCGATTCGGAACCATGCCTGTCAATCTCTCCATTAAAAACGCACCTGATAACGTGGTCCAGCGTCTGCGTGAGCGCGCGGAGCGACACCATCGGTCGCTTCAAGGTGAACTGATGGCGATCATCGAGGCAGCTGTCCGCGAGGAACGGCCCGCGACCCCCGCCGAGGTATTGAAGGCGATCCGCAGCCTTGGGCTGCAAACGCCCAGCGAGGCCGCTGCGATCGTCCGCGCCGATCGCGATGTCAGTTAAGGTGGTTGACGCCTCGCCAATCGCTGCGCTGCTGTTTGCGGAGCCCGAAGCCGACGCTATTGCCCAGCGGCTCGACGGAGCAAGGTTGGTGGCGCCCCCGTTGATTGGCTTCGAGCTTGCCAACGTCTGCTTGGTCAAAGGGCGCAGACACCCCGAGCAGAAGGCCGCCTTGGCAGAAGCCTTCCGGTTCCGCCACCGGCTTGCGGTGGAAGAGGTTGCCATCGACCACGATGACTCACTCGCGCTCGCCGCCGCGACCGGCCTCACCGCCTACGACGCGAGTTACCTGTGGCTCGCACAGAAAATGGGTGCGGAGCTGGTGACGCTGGACCGCGGATTGGCATCTGCTAGCGAGAGGTCGGTCTCGTGACACCTGCCATCCCATGTGAGGCTTCCGGGCCATGAGGCTGGAAGACTAACGGTCGGCTCGCTCGTGCGCGGGCTGTCACCACAAGGGGCGGCTCGCATCCTCCTCGTCGAGTGGTACGGCGACATCGGCGCCAAGGTAAGCTACGAGTTGGCACCGGGACGGGTGGAGCAGGAGGTGCTCTATCGCGACGCCGAGACGCGCCTCGAAATCGACGACCCTGGGCGCGCTTGGTCGTTCGATGGGGATGGCGCCTCCTTGCGTCTCGCGTCCGAGGCGAAACGGATCAAACTGGCCCACCTGTTCGATCCTTACCTAGCCGTCCACACGTCCAGGATCGAGCCCCTGCCGCACCAGATAACGGCCGACTACGGCGACATGCTGGATCGTCAGCCGCTCCGCTTTCTGCTGGCTGACGATCCGGGAGCCGGTAAGACGATCATGGCGGGACTTTTGATAAAGGAGCTTGCGATCCGCGGTGACCTCGAGCGCTGCCTCGTCGTCGCTCCCGGCAGCCTTGTGGAACAGTGGCAAGACGAGCTCTCAGAGAAGTTCCAACTGGGATTTGACATTCTGACGCGCGACCTCGTCGACGCCTCGCGCACCGGCAATCCGTTCGCTGAGCGCCCCCTATGGATCGCTCGCATGGACATGCTCAGCCGCGCAGAGGACCTACAGGCGCTTCTCACCGCCGCCCCCGAATTCGACCTAATCGTGTGCGACGAAGCGCACCGCATGTCCGCCAGCCGCTTTGGCGACGAGGTGAAATACACGCAGCGCCATGAACTCGGGCAGCTCCTCGGCGGTCGCTGTCGGCACTTCCTGCTGATGTCGGCTACGCCGCACAACGGAAAGGATGACGATTTCCAACTTTTCATGTCACTTTTGGATGGCGACCGTTTCGAGGGCCGCGTCCGCGAAGGTACCCGCCAAGTCGATCTCTCCGATCTAATGCGTCGCCTGACCAAAGAGGAGCTTCGCAAATTCGACGGCAAGCCGCTGTTCCCGGAAAGGTGTGCCTACACAGCCAGGTATGAGCTCTCGCAGGCGGAAGCTTCGCTTTACGCAGGGGTCACCGATTATGTCCGCGAGGAAATGAATAGGGCCGATCGGATCGAGGGGGACGGCAAACGGCGCAACAACGTTGGGTTCGCGCTTCAAACCCTTCAGCGCCGCTTAGCGTCCTCGCCGGAAGCCATCTACCAGTCCCTCCGTCGCCGTCGCGAACGCCTTGAACGTCGACTCGAGGAGGAGGGACTGCGCCGGCGCGGCCTGGACGGTGCTCTGTCGCCAGATCTCGATGCTATTGCGCGTGCGCCGGACGAGGACGGCCTATACAAGGCGCCGGAGACAGAGGTCGAGCAGCTTGAGGATGCGCTAATCGATCAGGCGACCGCTGCGCGCACTATTGCGGAACTGCGTGCCGAAATAGCGAGCCTGAAGGCTCTCGAAGAACAGGCCCAAGCGGTGCGCCGCTCAGGCCAGGACGCGAAATGGCGCCAACTCGACAGCATCCTCGACCACCCGCTCATGACCGGGCAGACGGGCCAGAGGCGCAAGCTGATCGTGTTCACGGAGCCACGCGACACCCTGGGATACCTGGCCGCCAAAATCCGGAACCGCCTAGGGCGCGATGATGCAGTCGTCGTCATCCACGGAGGCGTCGGCCGAGAGGACCGCCGCAAGGCCGTGGAGCTCTTCATGAACGACCCTGACGTGCTGGTGTTGGTGGCGAACGACGCTGCCGGCGAAGGCGTGAACCTTCAGCGCGCCCATCTGATGGTCAACTACGATTTGCCCTGGAACCCGAATCGGATCGAGCAGCGCTTCGGGCGTATCCACCGGATAGGTCAGACTGAAGTCTGCCATCTCTGGAACCTTGTCGCCGCCGGCACGCGTGAAGGCGATGTCTACGCCCGCTTGCTAGACAAGCTGAATGCAGCCCGCGAAGCCCTGGGCGGCCGAGTATATGACGTTCTCGGCCGGCTGTTCGATGGGGAGGCGCTGCGTGACCTGTTGGTGCAGGCTGTCCGTTACGGTGATGACCCTGAAGTTCGCGCCCGCCTCGCTCAGGCCGTCGATGGCGCGGTCGACCGCGACCATCTGCTCGATTTGCTCGCCGAGCGGGCGCTCGTTCACAACACCCTGTCGAAGGATCGCGTCGCGGAGATCCGTCAAGAGATGGAACGTGCCGCTGCCAGGAGACTTCAGCCGCACTTCATTCGCGATTTCTTCCTCGATGCGTTTCAGCGCCTTGGTGGCCGGATCAGCAAGCGGGAAACCGGACGTTGGGAGATTTCACACGTTCCGGTCTCGATCCGATGGCGCGACCGTCAGATCGGGCGCGGCGAGCCGGTTCTCGATCGCTATGAACGGGTCTGCTTCGACAAGGGCGATATTGACGGCCCGCCGGTCGCGAAGTTCATCTGCCCGGGACATCCGTTGCTGGATGCGGTAATCGACCTGACAGAGGAGCAGCATGGAGGCGCCCTCAAACAAGGCGCTATTCTAGTTGACGAGAGCGACCTGGGACGCGAACCACGGGCTCTCGCCTGCCTGCAGCACGCGGTTCGCGACGGACGCACCCGGCCGGCCGGTCGGCCAAACATCGTCTCGGAGCGGCTGCAATTCGTTGAACTCGGCGCGAATGGGATGGCGCGCGATGCCGGCCCCGCGCCCTATCTCGATTATCGCCCACTGCGGCAGGAGGAGCGCGAAGCCGCCGCGGCGGCGTTGGACTCACCGTGGCTGGCCGAGGGGCTGCCCGCGCTCGCCGAACGCTTCGCAATCACTCGCTTGGTGCCCGAGCACCTGGACGAGGTGCGCCGCCGCAGGCGCCTAGAGATCGAAAAGGAGGAGAGCGAGGTAGAGGCGCGGCTGTTGCGCGAGATACTGCATTGGGACCATCGCGCTCAGGACCTTCGCCTGCGCGAACGTGCTGGCAAGGAGACGCGACTATCGGCGCAGGTGACCGAGGCGCGGGCGAACGATCTGCAGGCGGTTACGGCGGCGCAAGGATGAGTTGGCGCTGGCGCGGGCCATTTCGGCGTTGCCCCCCTCGATCCAAGGGGGCGTGTTGGTAGTGCCGGTGGGCCTGCTTCGGCTCGTTGACCAGTCGCACCCAAACGGATTTGGGGAAGGCTCGCCGGAGACGGAGCGCTTGGCGATGGATGCAGTGATGGCAGCCGAGCGCGCGCTCGGTTGCACGCCGCGCGACGTTTCGGCGGCCAAGGTCGGCTACGACATTGAGAGTTTTGATCCACGTACTGAGCGGTTGCACTTCATTGAGGTCAAGGGCCGCGTCCAAGGCGCCGACGTTGTCATCGTGACGCGCAATGAAATTCTGACTGCGCTGAATGCGGCTGAAGCATTCATCTTAGCGGTTGTCCAAGTGAATGCTGGCTTCGCAAGCCAGCCTGCTTACATTCGCGAGCCTTTTGTGAAAGAGCCGGACCCTCAGGCGACGGCGGTCGTCTACCGCCTAGCGGAGCTTCTGGCACGCGCTAAATCACCAGCGTGATCCTTCGTGCAAACAATAACCGAGTAGTTGGCGTGTATAGAACGCCAATGGAAGAAACGCGCAAATGACTGTGACGAATGTATTCCGCAAGAAGCTGATAAAGGTCTCTTTACCTCTCGACGCAATCAATATCGAGGCTTCACGCCGGAAGCAGAAGAGCCCGAAAGGCTATCCGACCAACATTCATAAGTGGTGGGCTCAAATTCCTGTTGCGGCGGCACGGGAGTGCTGTTCGCCCAGATCGTGGATGACCCTGGGTCGTGGCCGGAATCTTTCTTCTCTCCCGGTGAGGTTCACACCGAACGGGAGCGCCTCAAGAATTTAATCGCCCGAATGGTGCTCTGGGATGCAAGTGAGGACGTGATTGCTGAGGCCCGGTGGGAGATTGCCCGCAGCCTGGCGCGCTGTTGGGGCTTAAGTCCACCACCTCAAGACAGCCCGAAAGCTGTGCTCGATTGGCTTGCTCAAAATGCGCCCCCAGTGCTAGACCCATTCAGTGGCAGCGGAACGATCCCGCTGGAAGCTCAGCGCCTTGGGCAGCGCGCAATTGCGTCAGATCTAAACCTCGTAGCCGTGCTGATTACGAGATCGCTCGTTGAGATCCCGCCACGATTTGCGCGACAGCTTCCGGTCCATCCGGAAGCTCGCGAGAAAGCTCGGCAAGTCGGTTGGTAAGAAGGTGCGGCCTCTGGGTTGGCTGAAGACCTTCGCCGATACGGTAAATGGTTACGTGACGAGGCGTTCCGGCGCGTTGGGGATCTCTACCCCGACGCATCGCTGCAGGATGGCAGCAAAGCAAAGGTAGTCGGATGGCTTTGGGCTCGGGCGGTTCGAAGCCCCAACCCCGCGGCTCGCGGAGCCATTGTCCCGCTCGTTTCGTCGTTTGTCCTTTCGACGAAGGCCGACAAGCAAGTTTGGTTAGAGCCGCAAATTAACCCAGAGGCTGGAACTTACGCGTTCGTTGTCAGGACAGGCGGAGCGGCGCCCGATAATGCTAAACGCGGAACTAAATCGGCGCGAGGAGCCAACTTCACGTGCCTACTGACAGAAACCCCCCGGAGTTCAGAATATATCAAAGAGGAGGGCGCAGCCGGACGTTTGCACGCTGTGCTCCTCGCCATTGTCGCCGACTCACATGGCAGTCGCGTCTATCTGGCACCACCAACCGAAACTGTTGGCGTGCCCGAGGAGCCGCATCCATCCTGGCGTCCGACACAGCCGCTTCCGGATAATCCACGTAGCTTTTGGACTGTTCCTTATGGCCTCACGACGTTCGGGCACCTCTTCACGTCCCGCCAGCTTGTAACCCTGGCCACGTTCGCCGACCTTGTGAGCGAAGTGCGTGAAGCAATCCTCGGCGACGCGGAAAATGTGGGCCTTCCATCGGATACAAGACGTCTCGTAGACGGTGGAGCTGGTCCCAATGCGTATGCAGACGCTATCACGACCTATCTCGCAATCACTATAAGCCGGCTTATTCATTATAATTGCGCACAATGCACGTGGTTGCCGAAGGACAGTGCGATCGCGAAGGGCCTTCCTCAGCAAGGCATCCCTATGGTCTGGGACTTTGCAGAAGGCAACCCTTTCGGTTCTAGTTCTTCCGAGTTTTTTCAGTGCCTGAAGAACATTGCGGATTGCTTGGATGTCGCTGCCGCGACAGCGCCCGCTACTGTAACACAGGTTGCCGCGCAAGACGTCGGACCATTGAGCACGCGCCAATCATCAGCACAGACCCTCCGTATTATGACAACGTTGGTTACTCTGATCTGTCTGACTTCTTTTATGGATGGCTGCGCCGGATGCTTTTTTCGATTTATCCGGAAGAAGTCCGTGATCCTGCAGTTCCAAAAGCTGCGGAATTAGTGGCCAACCCATATCGGCACGGTCACGATGGCGCTGAGCCGTTCTTTCTGGATGGGATGAAACATGTGCTATCGCGACTTGCCGAGCAAGCGGCGCCAGACGTGCCGATGACAATTTACTATGCCTACAAGCAGAGTGAAAAGCTTGAGGCAGGGACTGTCTCCACGGGTTGGGCGACTTTTCTTCAAGGCGTGCACGACGCCGGACTCATCCTCGACGGCACATGGCCCATGCGCACTCAAAATGCTGGAAGGTTAGTGGCGCGCGGAACCAACGCTCTCGCTTCAGCCATTATCCTGTCTTGCCGGCGCAGACCCGACAATGTTCCTGCCATTTCACGCAGCACGTTCTTAGTAGAACTTCGGGCCGAACTGCTGCCCGCCGCGCGGGCGTTACGCACCGAACGGATTGCCGCAACCGATTTTGAGCAGGCGATCATCGGCCCAGGAATGGAGATATTCACCCGCCACAGCGCGGTGTTAGAAGCCGATGATTCACCGATGTCCGTAAAAACGGCTCTCGCCTTGATAAACCAGGTTCTGGATGAGGAAGAGGCGGACGTGGACAGTGCCACTCGGTTCGCCCTTACTTGGTTTGCAACGCATGCCTTCGACGAACGCCTTTATGGTGATGCGGACAACTTGGCTCGCGCAAGGGACGTCGGGGTCAACGCGCTGGAGAAGTCCGGTGTCCTAGATACGCATCGAGGAAAAGTGCGCTTGCGCCGTCGTGACGAGTGGCCAGAGGATTTCGACGTCGCGGCAGACGCCGACGCTCCGACTTGGATACTGGCCAATGGCATCGCGCATGCACTCGATAGGCATGGCGAGACTGCGGCCGCAACGTTACTCGCGCGTGTTGGCGCGCGAGCGGAGCCGGTTCGGGATCTCGCTTTTCGCCTCTACCTTCTAGCAGAGCGCAAAAAGCTCAATGCCGAAGCTGGCGTATGGAACGCATTGGCTGTTGCCTGGCCGGACCTGATGGAACGGGCGCGGGCGCGCCCCCAATCTACAGCGCTCGCGCAAGCGGCCCTGGCAGTCTGACGGAGTCGGCATGGCCCTCGCCAATCGTGAACGGATACACCGCGGCTTCGAGGTGCTGCGGGAAGCGCTGATACCATTCGCCGAGCGTGAGTTTCGTCGAGTACACGGCGCGACTTGGGAGAAATTGCTTGATCAGTCCGACCGCTCCGGCCCGTTGCCGCGTCGGCCTGACGGCCGCATCAACTGGGACACGCAACGCATTCTGAAGGCCATGCGCGACAACTGGCGCAGCGTGTTCGGCCGCGAGATGGCGGACAGCGCGGAAGCCTACGTTCGTGAGCTGCTGGACGTTCGTAACGACGTCGCCCACGATCAGGCGATTACTAGCGATGACGTATCTCGCGCACTCGATACGATGCAGCGCTTGGCGCAGGACATCGGTGCCAAGCCAGCCGCTGAGACGCTATATCAGCAGCGTCAGGAACTCGGCCGCGCCGTTCTGGCCGAGCAGGCCCGCAATCAGACGCGCTACGCGACGCTTGCACTGGATCAGGCGATACCCGCTGGGTTGAAGCCGTGGCGGGAGGTGGCGACGCCGCATCGCGACGTGGCAACAGGTGAGTTCATCGTGGCTGAATTCGCAGCCAACCTCGTGCAGGTGGCCGGCGGAACGGCGACTAGTGAATACGGCGACAGCCGCGAGTTTTTCGCGCGTACATTCCTGACCACTGGCCTCAAGCGGTTACTGTCCGAGGCTGCGAAGCGCCTGGCCGGGTCGGGCGGCGAGCCCGTGGTGAACCTCCAGACCGGGTTTGGCGGCGGCAAGACACACGCCATGATCGCGCTGTGGCATATGGTCACGGCGTCCGATGCGACGGCATTGCCGGGAATGGCGGACGTGCTGGCGAAGGCCGGCGTTGGCGTGCTTCCGCGCTGCGGGGCATCCGTGCTGGTGGGAACAGATCTTTCCCCTGGTCAACCGTCCCGCAAGCCAGATGGCACGGTGGTGCGCACGATGTGGGGCGAGCTGGCTTGGCGCCTCGGCGCTGCCAAGAGTGGCATTCTGACCAGCGGCGCGGAGGCGTATTCACTGCTAGCGGAAGCCGATGCCAGGTCGGTCAATCCGGGGCAGGAGGCGCTACGCACGCTGCTGGAGATGGCGGCGCCCTGTCTGATTCTGGTCGATGAGTGGGTCGCCTTCGCCCGCCAGATGTATTTCCGTAACGATCTCCCGGCCGGCGATTTCGGTGCGAACATGAGTTTCGCGCAGGCGCTGACCGAAGTGGTGAGTGGATCGAGGGGTGCGCTTCTAGTCGCGTCGCTTCCGCAGAGCGAAATCGAGATTGGCGGCGTCGGCGGGCAGGAGGCGCTTAAGGAACTGGGCAACTTCATCCGGCGCGTGGACAACCCTTGGACGCCAGCGACCGCTACCGAAGGTTACGAGATCGTTCGGCGGCGTTTGTTCGAGCCTATGACGGAGCGTGATGCCGTTGCAGCCCGTGCCGCGACGGTCAAGGCTTTTCAGGACTTCTACACGAAAAACAAGGCGGACTTTCCGCAAGGCGTCGACGCGCGCGGCTACGCCGATTTGATGACGGGTTGCTACCCTGTCCACCCGGCCCTTTTCTCTACCCTCTATGAGCGGTGGTCTAGCTTGCCGACATTCCAGATGACGCGCGGCGTGCTGCGTTTGATGGCCAACGTCATTCACACACTTTGGACCGGCGAGGAGCGCGGGCTGATGATCCTGCCCGCTCACGTGCCGTTGGACGGGCCAGTCGCCGGCCGGCTGCTGCCTTACCTAGGCGCCGGCTGGGGCGCCGTGATTGAAAAAGACGTTGATGGCGCTGAGAGCACTGCGATTCGTCTCGACCGCGCAAACCCCGCCTTGCAACGCTATTCGGCGACGCGCCGCGTAGCCCGCGCTACATTTCTCGGCAGCGCGCCTACGGCGACAGCAGAAGCTAACCGCGGCATCGAAGAGACGGAGATCAGGCTTGGCGCCGTTCAGCCGGGCGAGGCCGTGGGCACATTCACTGACGCTCTTCGCAAACTTACAGACCAGGGTGTCTACATCTATCGCGACGGCGCTCGTCACTGGTTCAACACGCAAGCTAACGTCAACCGCCTTGCCGAAGAGCGCGCAGACAGATACGACAACAAAACGGTCGGTGATGAGATTGTTAAGCTGCTGCGAGAGTCCCTGCGCAAGGCCGATCGAGGCGGCTTCGCTCGCGTCGTCGTTTGTCCAGAAGGCACAAATGATGTCGCGGACGAGCCCTCCGTGACGCTGGTTATCCTGGGACCGCAAGCTGTTCAGGCTGGCAAGGGGGCGGACAGCGCGGCGGTTCGAACGGCGGAAACCTTGCTGAAAGAGCGCGGAGCCGCCCAACACAACCACCGCAACGCCCTTGTCTTCCTCGCGGCAGACGTCACCCGTCTTGCCGACCTGAAAAACCGCGTCCGCGCGCTCATGGCATGGCGCAGCGTTTGGAGCGACCGAACAAGCCTGGCGCTCGACGAATTCCAGAAGCGCACGGCCGAGAACCGTCTGAAAGAAGCCGACGGCGCAATCGAAGGATTGCTGGCCGACTGCTGGCAGTGGCTATTGGCACCTGAACAGCCGGTCCCAACAGAGGCGGTATTTGTCTGGTCTCCCCTACGGGTCACCGGCGCGGATTCGTTGCCGATCCGAGCCATGAAAAAACTGGGCACGGAAGAGAAGGTAATTACAAGTTTCGGACGCCAGCGGCTCGCTGATGTCATGGCCAAATACGGCTTGTGGGGCGACGGCCAGCACGTGTCGACGCAGGTGTTGTGGGGCTACTTTGCGCGCTACCCCTACTTACCGCGTCTTCGGGATGCGTCTGTTCTCGCCGATGCGATGACGAAGGGCCTCGATCTCGCGGCGACCGCGTGGGGTTACGCAGCCGAAGTCACGGACGACGGGCATTACATCGACCTTGTTTGCTCGGGAAGTAAGGCTGAAGTTAACGCGAAGAGCGTGCTGGTCCGGCCGGAGATAGCCGCCGAGATCCTCCGCTCCGCCGCGTCGAACTCGGTGCTCTCCGGATCCAGCGATTTTATTATTTCGCCCAGCACCAAGCCCGCAATAGTGGGCGCCCGGAGTGTATCCGGGCAGGCAGCGGAGGATGCTCCGGCGACCCCGCCAACCCGCTATTTCGGGACTGCGGAGCTGGGCGCGGATCGCGCCATGCGTGACTTCGGTGCCATCGCTGACGCCGTGCTGGCACATCTGATCACCCAGCGGGGAGCCAAAGTGAAGCTGCGCCTAGAGATCGATGTTGAGCTACCAAGTGGCTTCAGCACCGACGTCGTGCGTACGGTCACAGAAAATGCCAATACGCTAAAGTTTTCCCAACAAAGCTTCGAGGCCGAGTGACGGCGGGTATTGCTCTGGGCTTCACGTGACTAGGTCAGCCCACTGTTGCAGCCGGCTGTACAACGAAAAGCTGGGCGCCAAAAAATCGTAGCGACAGGTCTGCAAGACGCTGCAGCTCCATTTTCTCATCGTCCTTGCCACGGTCGTCGCCATCTCGAGTACGCGGCTGAAGTTTGCGGCGCGAGATGGAGCGTTCAGCAGCTCCGATCGCGCGTGCGATTATTCCTGCTCGCAGCGGCCGGTCGTCGGTCTGAAGCCGGTTCCGTAGTTCGTCAAAGACCGCCCTGCCTCTGACGGCCTTGACCTCGCGCGGCTCAGAACAAATGTAATGCCGCGTTCCGTCAAAGGCCACGTGGTGCGCGTCATCGTCTGGAAAAAGGCCGATGTCGCGTGGGCGAATATAGAACGAACGGTTGGCCACTGATTTCGCCAAGTACGCATCATTGAGTTCGCCAACCTCGTGAAACCGTGGCGCCGCATAAAACACCTCGCAGGCAGCGCCATTATCTAATTCGACCAACATATCGTGTTGGTCGGAGCGCGCGCGAGCCGTAATCGGAAATCGGTGGTACGGGACGTTCAGGTTGGCACCGTAAAGTAATTCTCGGGTGTTCGACCTCACCATACAATCTGAGCGTTTGGACTGCAAGAAAAGTGGAAATCCCGGAATGTCGAGATTGACGTCATATCCTCCACCTTTCCGCCCTTCCTCTACTAAACTTGGAAAAATTGGGGCGACCGTTAGCGGTTCACCTGCCAAATCTATCAACTCGTTTGTAAGCGCAAAGCCATACGAAAATTCGGATAGAGTTGGCGTCATAAAGGCAAGCCCATTCTACTGTCGAGACTCAGAATCGGGAGCCTCGAATGGACGAGGAGGCTCCTGAGCGCTTCTGATGAGAGCCAAATATCGAGATCAGACGTCGCCAGATATCGTCTTCTTGATACACCACCTTCGCAACCGCGAAACTCGCCTCCTTCCGCGCGCGATAGCGCCCGACCACCCGCCCTCGCTTGGCGTCCAATTTTTCGATCCGCAGCATCCCGAAGGCTGGCTCGATTTTGCTGGCCGGCTTGAGGGCTCTTAGGAGGTAAAGGCATCCGTTCTTGCAGAGATAGAGGTCGGGTAAACTGGTCGCGGCAATGCACGGGCAGTCGGCGCCGTTGCGCGAGGGCGCCCGAGCTTGACGTTTTCGCTCCGCCGCTCCCTTTACAATCGGCTCCGAGCTTGTGTCGAGCAACACTGACACCGGCAGCGACGGTGATGCGGAGCTTCGCATCCTCTTTCTCCGCAAACTATGCAGCGATACAGATTGCGGCATGCGGAGATTACGTGCCACAATCTCCGCGGACGGCGCGGTGAATGGCAAGCTATATCCACAATCTGACGGACTGGCCGCAATTTCGATGGAGCCAAGACAAACTGGCTTCCAACCTGGCGGCCGTCCGCCATCGACAGGGTCGGCTCATAGGCCGCATGGAGGGCCTTGGCTTCAAGCTTCGCGCCGAGGCGGTGCTGCAATCGCTGACCGAGGAAACCCTGAAGTCGAACGAGATTGAGGGGGAGGTGCTGGAACGCGACCAGGTCCGCTCGTCTATCGCCCGCCGACTGGGCATCGATATCGGCGCCCTGGCCGCCGCCGATCGCAACGTCGAAGGAGTGGTCGAAATGATCCTCGATGCGACACAGAATTACACCGCCCCGCTGACCAAGGCGCGCCTGTTCGGTTGGCACGCCGCCCTGTTCCCGACCGGACGCACTGGCATGACCAAGCTCCGGGTCGGCGCATGGCGCGATGACGCGCCAGGCCCCATGCAGGTGGTGTCCGGGCCGATGGGGCGCGAGCGCGTCCATTACGAGGTGCCGGCCGCCGGCAGCGTTGACCGCGAGATGCGTGCCTTCCTCGCCTGGTGCAACAAGCCGGACGCGGTGGACCCGGTGTTGCGCGCGGCGCTCGCCCATCTGTGGTTCGTGACCATCCACCCATTCGACGACGGCAACGGGCGAATTGCACGCGCCATCGCCGACATGGCGCTGGCGCGATCGGAGGGGAGCCCGCAGCGCTTCTACAGCATGTCGGCGCAAATTCGGATCGAGCGCGCGGCCTACTACGGCATCCTGGAAGCGACACAGAAGGGCGATCTGGACATCACGGCCTGGATCGAGTGGTTCCTCGGTTGCCTCGACCGCGCCTTCGATGGCGCGGAAATCATCCTGGCATCTGTGCTGACCAAGGCGCGATTTTGGGAGCGGCATGCGGGCGCGCCTTTGCATGACCGCCAGCGCCTGGTGATCAACCGTCTGCTTGATGGGTTCGAGGGCAAACTCACCTCCTCGAAATACGCCAAGCTCAACAAATGCTCGCAGGACACTGCGTCCCGCGACATCGATGATCTGATCGCGCGCGGAATCCTTTCGAAGGATTCGGCTGGCGGGCGAAGCACAAGCTACTCGCTGGTGGCGGGCGAACCGTGACGGCGCTGATCACAGGCCGGAGCCCCACGCAATGGACGATCAAAACAGCATCAAAGATCATCTTCCTGATAGGCCACCTTGGTGACGGCCGCGCTCGCCTCGCTCCGCGTGCGATAGCGCCCGACCACCCGCCCTCGCTTGGCGTCCAGCTGGTCGACCCGTAGCACCTCGAAGGCCGGCTCGAACTTGGTGGCGGGTTTGAGAGCTTTCAGGCGATATAGGCGTCCGTTCTTGCAGCAGTGCAGGTCGGGCAACCCGGTCGCGGCGGTCCAAGGGCAGTCGGCACCGTTGCGCAGCCGCGCCTCGGCTCGGCGTTTTTCCTGCTCCACCCGCTCGCGGTGCTCCCGGTCTGCCTTCTGGCGCAGGCGTTCTTCCGCGCCGTACTGCCAGTCCTCCAGATGTCCGAGTATCGCCACGAATTCGGTGCCACTGGCCTTTTCCTCGGCGAAGAGAGCCAGCGCCTCTGCCTCGAGCTCACGTTTCGGATAACCGTCACCGTAGGGCTTCTCGCGAAGTTCGCGTATCCGCTGGGCAACGTCGACAGGGGTCAGGCCCGGACCTGGCAAAGCGTTCAGGGCCACTCTCAGATCGTCCATCGGGACCCAGACCCGGGCAGCCCGCTCCGCGAGCTCCTCTCGGTCACGTCCCCACTTGGTCCACAATCCCCGGTCAGTTGCGATGCGCAGAATTTCGTCGGCCAGGGTGGAAATCTGCTGGCGGTCCATATTCCGCAGCGTCGGGTGCGCGTGTTGCCAAAGGAGTGCCCTGATCTGCGATGCCCGTTCTTCCTCTCCCATGATGAGTTCCGCCTCCAGCGCTCGCCGGCATACTGACGTGCCGCCCCACGGACTGTTCGGCTCGGTGCGGGCTGAGCGGTGTCGCAGATGTCTGCGCCTGGCCCGCAGGGTCAACAGCGGCGAAAGGCTGACTGCGCCAGGTCAGAGGTCGATCCAGTCGTCACGGCCATAGTCGAAATAGCGGTCCACACGATCGCCGTTCCACCGGTATTTCAGGTGCCGCTCCTGGCGGGGGATGCCGACAGCTCGCGGTCTGAACGCGCCAAGGCAATGCCCACTCGAATGGCGAACGCTCGGATAGGCCACGCCGCTGGCCCCGGCCGCCCTGATCTGTTGCGCATAGGCGCGCGACGCGACGTAGGAAACGGGATCGAGCACGGCAACGGACTGCACGGCTGGCAGGGCAGTGACGTCTTCGAAGGTCTCTGCGACCGCCCCGACGAGCACACGGAAATCCTCGCTGCGGGGCGGGTCGGCGCTGTCGCGGGCGAAGTCCTCAAAGTGGAAAGCCGTCTCGGCGATCGCGGTCTCGAGCGCCGCCGCGGCGTAGTAAACGCCGTAGCTGCCGTCGCTGAAACGCGATCCTTTTGGATTGACGTGGGTGAAAGCGGCCATCACCCGCCTGGCACCCGGGCCGCTGACTCGCTCTTCCGGCGGCACGAGGGAGATGTCGCCGATCTCGTCGCGAACACGCGAGTTAGTCAGCTGCTCAAGAGCGAGCAGGGTCTCCCAGACCGCGGGATCATCGGTCAGCCGCTCGAACAGCCGGATCGGCGGGTAGCGCGATGCGGTGATGCGCCAGGCCTGCCGCCAGTCGGCCCTGCAGGTCGGCACGGTTCAGCTCCAAGGCGCCTGGGCGGCATCCACATAGGCGCGGACTGCGGCAAGGTCGGTGACGTCGCCGGCGCGCATCCGCTGCGACGGCGTCTGACCGCCGAAGGCGAGATTCGGCCGCCTGATCCACGAATCGGCCAGGTTGGGATCGGAATACTGTTGCTCCAGCGCCCTGAATATCCCGGCGAGGTAGCCGATGCGCCGCAGCGTATCCATCGGCACACGCACGGCGCTGCCCGCGCACCAGGCGTAGAAGGTGCGCTCTGCCGGCGCGCCAAGCAGCGCGCGGGCGTCGTCGGTGCTCAGATTCCATGCCTGCATGATCGCGAAGAACCCGCGCAGGGCGGCAGCGGCGTCGATGGCCGGCGGGGGGCTTGTGGCCGTTCGCGAGAGCGCAGCATCGACGAACTCCTGATTTGCAGGGGATAGCCTTTTATATGCGAATTCGCAAGACGCCGGCTTTGTCTCCGTTCAAACGCTGGGGATGGCCAGCGATGCTGGGTCCGCAATGCGCCCAATTTTGGCAGTTCGGATACTTGGATGACCTCCCGAGAGCCGACATGGCGATCTGGGCCGGCTTCGGCCGAGATGGGTGGTAAGGAGAACGGCGGTTTAGGGCCTGCAGAGGCAAAAGCTGCCGTGCGGCCCGGGGGCTTTCCCTTGGGGGCCACCAAACTTAAAGGTTCATCTTGCAGGCGAGGTGTCCGTTTACTCGTCCAACATTCTACGTGTCCGGCTTGCCCTCGACACTATCAGTTTACAGACACCTAGTAAGGTTCGGCACAGCAGGGTAGCTGCGTGGACGGAACCGCCTTGGACACCCTCGCAGAGGCAGCTGGTGGACTTGCTTGTCCTCTGATTGGTAGGACGGCACCAGACGGCCACACTTCGGCACGGGGCTGAAGCGGCTGTCAGAACGGTTTTGAGTTGCCTGGGATCGGCGCGACCGGATCCCGTGAGGCCCGGGAGATAAGTGGTTGAGCCGCACGAAACAGACCTTCGATCGATTTCGTTATAAGTATCCCGAAAAGGAATGCCCGCCTGTTCAGAACGTGGATCAGAAGCTTGAGATGTTCACTGCTGACGGACTGGAGGTCTGGCGGGATGGTCCTGATGGCCCCGTTGACGAGGCCGCGCCAGCGCTGGAGAAGAATCACCCCGACATCCGTCTATGGGTCGTGCGCGCTGAAGATGTAGTACACGCACTCGAGCAGTGCTCGTTTGGGGCGGGTCCAGAAAGCGGCGTCATCAAGCATAGCAATCTGACCGGCGCTCGTCCCGCGCACTGCGGCGGTCAAATGGTGTTCATAAGAGCTGGCGTGATTGCACTTGATGGAGGTTCTGGTCGTTATGGTCCAGGCAGCAAGGACGAGATGACGGCCGTTGCAAAGGCGTTCAAGAATTCAGGTTACGGTGTCTGGAGCTACGGTTACGACGAGGAGAACGCTTGGCCCTTCCGTATAGGTTCTCGTCTTCCGGAACTGGTAAAATGACCCTTCAGATTCAGGACGAGTTTGCACGCGTGTTCGGCCCCGAAGCACAGGGAGCCACTGTAGAGGAGCGCGCGGCTACTTCGAACCGTCGTTTTGTCCGCAGCCAATCTCAGATTTCGCCTGAGCGACCCGGCGCGACGGGCCCGCGCATGACTGCGACTTGGGCGCTGAAGCAGTTTGGCTACAAGGCTCTACACGATGCAGTTGAGGAGGGTGCGGTCGTAATCAGCAGCAGCCTTGGGGAGCCAGCGCGAACCTTGAGGGAGCAGCGAAAACGCCTCGAGTTGACTCTGGAACAGGTGGCCAGAGCAAGCGGTCTTTCGTTGAGCGAAGTTCGCCGAGCAGAGCAGCCAGGCACGGTGTCGCCGATCCGCCGCCTACAAATCTTAGCGCAGACCTTGGGCCTCAATGACGAGCAACTGAGCGTGTTGCCCAGCGCAGGCGGAGATCAAGAGCTGGCTGTTCGCCTTCGCACGCTAAAGCATCCAGGAGAGGCAGTTAGACTGTCGCCTTCTCTAGTGCTCACGCTTGCCGAGGCCGCCTGGGCGATTTCACGGCAGCATTTGCTTACCCAGGAGTTAAGCGCGCAATCTGCTGGTATGCTGGATTTTAGTGCAAGTAGTGATTATGCGGCACCAATCTGGCGCCGCGGGTATGAGTTAGCGGAGCGAACTCGCCAGCTTCTCCGACTCAATCCAGAAGAGCCCATCACTTCAGTCCGTGCTCTTATAGATAAGTTGGGCATTCCTCTCGTCCAAGCAGAAATGAGCACGGTATTCGCAGGCGCTACAATAATGAACCTCAAGGACCGAGGTATAGTCGTCAATACAGAAGGAGACAACCGAAATGTCTGGGTTCGACGGATGACGCTATGTCACGAACTTGGGCATCTATTTTGGGACCCGCCGACCCGGCTGCACCGTCTCCACGTCGACCGTTATGACTCATTGCGGGTGACAGAAGCAGGTGGGGGTGATTTGGTCGAAGCCCGGGCCAATGCTTTCGCGATTGCATTTCTCGCACCAAGAGAAGCGGTTCTACGCATAGTCCGGCGAGGTAATGAGGCTTGGACACAGGTGGCAGAGATGATGTCGCAATACGGCATCGGGGCTACCGCTGCAAAGTATCACCTTGCGAACGTGTCACGGAATTGGGGTGCCGAAGTGGACACTGCCAGAATTGAAGTAGGCAAACTCCCTACGCCGGATGACAAGTGGAATGCAGCAGAAAACTGGACGGCCGACTACTTTCCAGTTTCCGGAGTTCCACTGATAAGACGTGGGCGCCTTTCGGGCCTGGTAGCTATAGCAGTCTTGCGTGGATTAATCTCGATTGACACGGCTGCGTCCTGGCTGCGTGCGCCTCCATCAGTGCTGGAGGTGCAGTTGCGGGAGATTGCCGATCTCACGGCGCCCGATCTCTTGTAGAAATGCGGCTCAATTGGCAACGGTGACATTTGGCTTTTCTGGGTTAGAGTGAAACTCTGCCGAACGGGCAGCGAGATGCGCATCAAGCCCTCAACCAAGCTGTCCGCGAATCGTTGTTCTCCGGACGGATATGACAGGATTGGTTGAGCGCTGCACGCCATTGCCGTTCAGTCCCGGCTCGCCTTGCCTCACCCCGCTTTTCGAACGGGCGTCCTTTTCGGTCCGAGAAGGGCCGTGCGAACGGAGGCAATCGGCGGCTCCGCGGAAGCGAGCGGCGCACTAGGCGGCCCGGTTGCAGCAACCGTCCGAACGTCCGGTGTTGCGCAACCGCGAAGAGTGCCTGAGCGGCGTAGAAGGGTCGAAACCGGTCGATCACCAAGGACCGTCAGGCAATTTGCCAACGTCTCATTGGCAAATTTCCGTGGCCCGAATGACCCCAACACCATTTGGGTTGGGGCCATGGCATGGCACGCAAGTGGCACGCAGCTTCTGAAAAGCCCAGGAAATCCGTGGGTCAGCTTGGCGCGTTTTGGTCGGCTATGATGTTGAAATAGCTAGTCTTTCTCCTCCCTGCCAAGGTTGGGGTCGCGTGTTCGAATCCCTTCGCCCGCTCCAGATTTTCATTCCATCTCAGTAGTTTATAGTGAGCAGCGCTTGCTTCAAGCAGCTCAGATCGAGAGTAGGGCCTGACGGTCTAAGCGCTATCCAAGCTTCCAGCAGCAAACTGCCGGATGTGCTATAGTAGGTTCGGCGGTCAATCGGGCACGTTGAACGACAGACGATCGAAGGCCGCGGCCGCTCGCGGCTGCATCATTGCTGCCCACATGGCACTTTCCCTATACCGGGACGAAATGATCGCCCCGGAGCGATATCTGATACGTGTCGTTCGTATGTCGTATTCCTGCTGCTGGTTGCCGGTTGGGAAAGTGACCCGTAGTCTACCGCCGAGCATCGGGCGATCACCGACGGCTGGATCGTGCCGGCCGCGACTTCACCCGTAAGCCGCCCAAGCGTATAGGCTCCCGTCGCGCTACAGGCGCGACTTGCCGCTCGCCGTCATCAAGGCCCAGGCGAGCTACTGCCGCCAAGACCGTTCAGCAGGCCCGTCAGTGTGCAGAGTTGCTCGGCCTGAAGTTCGCCCACGGGCGGCTTCACCCACTCATCGCGTGCGCGGCCTCAATCACGGATGGCCCCAACTGATTGCGGAACGTTTTGCTATCCCAGTCTGCTAGCGATCCAGCGACGTGGATAGCCGCAACTGGGCGCAACGCTGCATCGGTTACCGCGGCCGCGAGGGCGAGCTCGCCCATGACCCATTCCTGCTCCGCAAAGGCAAGTCCATCGCGCCGGGCTTCGCGGATTTTGCCCCAAATCGCGTCGGGGGCGGTGAGGGTGTGCGGCGTGAGGCTGCGCCGGTCCGACCGGTCGAGAATGGAGGCAACTTCGTCGTCTCCAAGGTGGGCCATCATGGCCCGGCCACCGGCCGAACAGTAGATCGGCAGCCGCCGGCCGATCAGCGTAGCCACGAAGCTCTCGCGGCGATTCTGCAGCCGGACCGCGTAGATGATCGACAAGTCGTCGAATAGGCTGAGATCAACCCGCTGGCCCGTCGTGTTGCGCAGTTCGGCCAGCACCGGAACCGCCCGCTCGACGAGCGGGTGCATGCGGAGGAAATCGAACGTCCGGTCAAGCAGCTTCAGGCCCGGGCGCAGGCCGCCGGCGTCGCCGTCCCGTTCCAGGTAGCCCAGCGACTGCAGCGTGTGACAGATCCGCTGGGCGGCACTCTTGTCGATGCCCGCGGCGGCGGCGAGCTCGGCCAGCGATTGGGGCCCTTGCTTCGTCCCGAAGCCCTCCAGGAGGCGCATCGTCCGGGCAACGGTTTGCAGGAACAGGCGTGGATCGACGGAGTCGAGTGCAGCACCCGTGTTTGCGTTTGACATTTCGGCGCGTGGCTCTCTACCATCGAAGATCAATGCGGCTGTATCGCATAGCAATACGGTGGTGTCTAGATGGACGTTTGGCCTCATGATGCATGAACCGTCCGACGGCTTCGACGGCAAGGCCGCGCTCGTCGCCGCGGCTGCCTCCGGTTTGGGCCGAGGCACCGCCGAGCGCACATGCCGCCGAGGGGATCCGCGTGACCTGCGTCTGTTGGGCCCGGGTGCCTCAGTCATCACAGGAACCGCGCTGCCCGTGAATGGAGGCCGCCTTGCCTGACCCTGATCGCTTCAAAGGAAAGGTCGCGATCGTCACGGGTGCGGCCGACGGCATCGGTGCCGCAACCGCAACGAGGTTCGCAGCCGAAGGTGCCAAGGTATTCCTCACGGATCGCAACCCAAGCGTGGGCGAACGGGCGGCCTCGATCGGCGGCGTCGCCCACCAATTGGACGTGACTGCTCCGGGCGCAGGCGAGGCCCTGGCGCAGGCGGCCCTGGCCGTGTTCGGGCGCATCGATATCCTCGTCAACAACGCCGGCATCGGCGGCTCCAAGCGCCTGTCGGAGTCGGACGACGCGCTGATCGACGCCTTCATCGACACCGACCTCAAGGCCGTGCTCCGGATCACCCGCGGGGTCTTGCCACACCTGACCCGGCCGGGCGGGCGGATCATCAACATCTCCTCCACGCTCGGCCTGACCGGCTGGCCGGGCACCACGGCCTACGCGGTGGCCAAGGCGGGCGTAGCGCAGTTCACGCGGCAACTGGCCGGCGAGGTCGGACCCGAGGGTATCCTGGTCAACGCCGTGGCGCCGGGGGTGACCGAGACGCGCATGACGGAGGGCCACCTGCGAAATGCCTACTACCAGCGGGCGGTGGTCGAGCCAACGCCCCTGCGCCGGGCCGGGCAACCGGAGGAGGTTGCGGCGGCGATCCTGTTCTTCGCCTCCGAAGACGCGTCGTTCATCGCCGGCCAAGTCCTGGCCGTCGATGGCGGGTGGCTCGCCGCGCGGCACCCGCCTCCGGACGGAACGGGCTGGCCCTGACATGGCAACCAAGATGGAGGAACCACGATGATCGACAAGAAGGTGAAATGGCCCGGCGGCGCGCAGATCGCCGTCATGCTGACCTTCGACTTCGACGCGGAAACGTTGTGGCTGTTGCGCGACCCGGAGAACGCCCGCCGACCCGGCATCCTGAGCCAGGGCAAGTACGGCGCCAAGGTCGGGGTGCCCAAAATCCTGGAGGTGCTGGCCGATGCCGGGCTCAAGGGGACGTTTTTCGTTCCCGGTTGGACAGCCGAAAACCACACCGGGCGCACCGAGATGATCGTGCGGGCCGGCCACGAGGTCGCGCATCACAGCTACTCCCACAACTGGGTGCATCCGGACCACCCGGAGCAGGAAGTCGAGGAGATGGAGCGCGGGCTGGACGCGCTGAAGCGCACCGTGGGCGTCGTGCCGCGCGGATACCGCTCGCCGGCCGGTGAGTCGAGCGACAACATGGTCCGACTGCTGCACAAGCACGGCTTCCTGTACGACAGTTCGCTGCTGGACGACGTGGTGCCGTATCGGTTGCAACTGCCGGAGGGCGGCCCGGGCCCGGTCGAGCTGCCCTGGCACTGGAGCACCGACGACGCGCCGCATGCCCTGTTCTCGATCAAGACGCCGCGGCCGATCTTCCCGAACAGCCACATTTTGCAGGTGTTCCAGGACGAGTTCCGGGAGCTCTACCGCTGGGGCGGCCTGTTCAATCTGGTCATGCACCCGCAGGTCACGGGCCGGCCAAGCCGGGTCGCGCTGCTCCGCGAGATGATCGCCTGGATCCAGCAGTTCCCCGGCGTGTGGTTCGCGACCGGAACCGAAGTGGCGGAAGCATGGGCCGCCCACCACGAGACGGCCTGAACCGAAGCACAGACGGGGGACGCACAGACCCATGGGCACATCGACCTACGATCCGGCGACGTTCCGGCCGCTCACCTTCCACGACGCCGTTCCCGGCTTTGCGGACGACGACTCGCCCCGCGCCTACCTGGAACGCTGCCTGGAGGTGATCGCGGCGCGGGAGCCGGCGGTCAAGGCATGGGTGACGCTCAACCAAGAGGGCGCGCGGGCCGCGGCGGACGCGGCGACCTCCCGCTACAAGGCAGGCCGGCCGCTGTCCACGATCGACGGCATGCCGATAGGCATCAAGGACATCCTCCAGACCAAGGACATGCCCACGGAGCAGGGCACGCCCCTGTTCAAGGGCGTGCAGACGAGAACAGACTCAGCCCGCGTGCTGGCGCTCCGGCAAGCGGGCGCGGTCATCCTCGGCAAGACCGTGACAACCGAGCTGGGCATGTCGCACCCGGGGCCGACCACGAACCCGTTCAACCCGGATCACACGCCTGGCGGCTCCTCCTCCGGCTCGGCGGCCGCGATCGGCGCCGCCATGGTGCCGGCGACCCTCGGCACCCAGGTCGTG
>CAXTUR010000039.1:0-23110 GCA_964247455.1 uncultured Acidobacteriaceae bacterium
CGGGTTTATCGCGGGACAGACGGCCCCTCCGGGACGGCGGATGGGCCACGCGGGCGCGATCATCTCGGGCGGCGAGGGCACGGCGGCGGAAAAGATGAAGGCCATGGCGGCGGCGGGGATTACGGTGGTGAAGTCCCCGGCGGAGATCGGCGAGGCGATGGCACGGGTGCTGGGACGGACGTAGCTTCTTGGGTTTTACAACGTAGCTGAGTGGATGCGGGGGATGCCGGCGGCTGCGAGTGCGGCATCCGTCGCTTCGACGCTGCCGGGCAGGTTGACGGCGCGGGTTGCGTCTTCGACGACGAGCGTGTCGAAGCCGAGGGCTTTGCCGGCGAGGGCGGAGAAGCGGACGCAAAAGTCGTAGGCCAGGCCGCAGAGGAAGAGTCGGGTGAGGCCGCGTTCGCGCAGGTAGCCAGCGAGCCCGGTCGGCGTCACGTGGTCGTTCTCGAGGAAGGCCGAGTAGGAGTCGATCTCGCGGCGTAAGCCCTTGCGGAGGACCAGCTCGGCGTGCGGGAGGTCGAGCGCGTGATGGAACGCTGCGCCCGGGGTGTACTGGAGGCAGTGGATGGGCCAGAGGGTCTGCGAGCCATAGGGTGCGGCGATGCTCTCGTAGGGCTGCGTGCCGGTATGGGTGCTGGCGAAGGAGATGTGGGCGGGCGGGTGCCAGTCCTGGGTGAGGAGGACGTGGTCGAAGCGGGCGGCGAGCGCGTTGATCGAAGGAACGATGGTGTCGCCGTCCGGGATGGCAAGCGCGCCGCCGGGGCAGAAGTCGTTCTGTACATCGATGACGAGGAGGGCGTCGGTGGTGAGGAGGCGCATGATGATTGGATGACAGTTGCTTACCCTTAGACTGAAGGTGTGACTGCAAACGAGGGTAAGGTGGTTGAGGCGCGGGTGCGGGTGCGGTATGCGGAGACCGACCAGATGGGGGTGGTGTACCACGCGAACTATCTGGTGTGGTTTGAGGTGGGCCGGGCGGAGCTGATCCGGGCCATGGAGTTGAGCTATCGGCAGATTGAGGAGGCCGGGTGCATGATCGCGGTGGTGGAAGCGACGGCGTGGTACCGGTCTCCGGCGCGGTACGACGATGAGCTGCTGGTGGAGACGCGGCTGACGGCGTGTCGCGGCTCGGTGATCCGATTTGGATATCGCGTGGTGCGGGCGGGGGATGGGGTCGTGCTCTGCGATGGGCACACGGTGCATGTGGTGGTGGATAAGCAGATGAAGAAGGCGCGGCTTCCACGGGCGGTGGCGGAGCGGTTTGCGGCTTGGCTTACTGTATAGATGGAGGAAATGGCGATGGTGAAGGTGGCGTTGATTACGGGAGCGAACAAGGGGTTAGGTTTGGAGACGGCCCGGCAGCTGGGCGCGATGGGGATGACGGTGCTGCTGGGCGCGCGGGACCTGGCGAAGGGCGAGTTTGCGGCGGCGGAGTTGAAGGAGGTTGGCCTGGACGCGCGGCCGGTGAAGCTGGACGTCGATGATCCCGAGGATTATGAGGTCATTGCCCACCAGATCGCGACGGAGTTTGGGCGGCTGGACGTTCTGGTGAACAACGCGGGGATCTTTCTGGACGAGCGGAGGGCGAATGTAACAAGCCAGATTCCGATGGAAGATCTGCGAAAGACGTTTGAGACAAACCTGTTTGCGGTGGTCGGGCTGACGCAGGCGCTGCTCCCATTGCTGCGCAAGAGCGAGGCGGGGCGGATCGTAAACTTATCGAGCATCTTGGGGTCAAACACGCTCCATGCCACGCCGGGATCGCGTCTGTGGGACTCGAAGCGGTTTGCCTACGATGCGTCGAAGGCGGCGTTGAACTCCTATACGATCCATCTGGCACACGAGTTGAAGGATACAAACATCAAGGTGAACTCGGCGCACCCGGGCTGGGTGAAGACGGACATGGGCGGCGAGGGCGCGACGGTGGAGCTGGAGGAAGGGGCGAAGACGAGCGTAGAGCTTGCGACGCTGCCGGAGGATGGGCCTACGGGTACGTTTGTGCATCGCGGGAAGCCGATCCCCTGGTAGGTGATGGCGGATTACACCCACGTCTCAGAGGCGAGACAGGGGCACTAGTTAGTCTAGGGCGGCGAAGAGTTCCGGCAGGTCGAGGTAGATGGGGGAGTTGGGAAGGGTGAGGCGCTGTGTGTTGGCGGGTTGGAGGCCGGCGGCGGTATAGGTGTAGGCCGCACGCTTGACCGGGTCGATTAGCCAGATGAACGGCACACCCATAGTAAGAAAGTCCCCGAGCCGGATCGTGACGCGGTTGAGGCGATCTTCAGGGGAGAGTATTTCAATGGCGATCAATGGAGGCGTTTGAAGCAAAGGCGCGTCGAAATCCGCAGATTCTTTAACAAGAATGGCGACATCGGGAAGGCGTACACGATTTATACCGACACGTGTTCGGACGTCCCCCATCACTACGATGTTCCATTCTTTCTCTCGCGCGCCGAACCAAGCGCCCAGTTTCATTTGCAGATAGGCGTGTTTGGGTGTGCCCAAAATGCGCTCCTCAAGGTAGCCGTCCACAAAGTCGCAATCCGGACGATAGCTAGTGAGGATGTACTCGTCTAAAGTGAGCAGCGAGGGTTCGATTCGTGCGGCGGTGGCCATTTGCGCGTGACCTCTGCTTCGATTATGAGGACTGAGCGGCTGGGGAGCAAGCGCTAGAAGATCTCGTCGTCGCCGATGGGCATGCCGGGTGGAGCTTCAATGGGTTTGGCGGGGATAAACTTGGCGGGATCGCGCTCGAGCTCTTCGATGCGGCGGACGACGTAGGCATCGAGTGCCGGACTGGTGTGGGCTTGCTTGAGTTGGGTGAGCCGCGCGGATACCAGAGCGCGGGCAGGCGCGGCGGCTTGTGGGTTGGCGGCCAGGGTAAGGAGAGCTTCTACGGTGCGGAGATAGACGGCATTGCGGACGGATTGCGAAAGCGGGCTTGTGGAATTGGCGGCGGGGAACGCGGCCGTAAGCGCGGCGTCCATGACCCCGTCCAGCGACGGCTCTTCAATGTTGCGGGCGTGGTATTCGACGAGACGGCTGGCGCGCTCTGGGTGAAAGAGCAGCGCGAGGGTGAGATCGGCGGAGGATTCGGCGGCGGCGATGGGATCGAAGGTGAGGCCGGTGTGCGTGGGGAACGACTCGCGGGTGCGTTCGAAGCCAGGAGGGCGGGGTGGAAGGATGTTGAGGAGCGAATCGGGAAGGGTGAGGGTCTCGGGCGAGAGGGTCCTAAGGACGGCGGCGAGAGCTTTCTTCTGGTCGGCGGGGGCGACGATCTGCGGCGTCGGCTGCCCATCTCCACGGAGGTTGTAGCGGTAGTCGAGGCCGCCGATCTCCTTTACGGCGGCTTCAGTCTGGTAGCGATGCAGCAGGTAGAGGGGGACGAGGGTATCTTCGAGCTGCGCGAGCGGGGTACCTGGTTTGACGGCGTTTTCGCCGAAGCGCTTGAGGGCTACGGCGCGAATGTCGAGGACACGGTTGAGCTCGTCGGCGGGATCGGTGCCGTTGTCCCAGAGATGGGCGTGTGGGTGCGCGCCGCCGAGGGGACGGGCGTCTTCGTCGGTGATAAAGATGAGGCCAGTCTTTTCGGAGTTGGCGAGGATGGTGTTGAGCGCGGCGTGTTCGGCGGATTCGCGCTGCGCGGCTTGGCTTGGGGGGAACTCGCGGTAGCCGTAGTCGATGGCGATCTTGTCCCAGGTGCCGATGTTGACCGGATAGGCGTGGGAGAGATCCGGGACGCCCTCTTTGTTGAGGAAGACGTAGGGGTGCGGGTAGTCCATGACGGAGATGGTCTCGTCGAGCTTCGTGTGCGCGAAGGCGGTAGCTGCGAAGTTGTGGGCGAGGCCGAGGGTGTGGCCTGTCTCATGCGCGGAGAGCTGGCGGATGCGCTGAAGGACCATAGCAAGCATAGGGTCTGGAGAACCCACCTGATTCGACGATGAGGCCGTCGCATAGGATGGGGCGCCCGGTTTTTGGGCGTAGGGGCTTAGGAGGGCTTCGGCGATGAGGTAGTCCTGGCGGCCGCGCAGGGAGCCGAGCGTCACGTTGCCCTTGATGATCTCGCCGGTGCGGGGGTCGGCGATGGCTGCGCCGTAGCTCCAGCCGCGGGTGTAGCGGTGAACCCACTGGATGATGTTGTAGCGGATGTCCATCACGTCCGCACCGTCGGGGAGGATGTCGACCTTGAAGGTGCCTTTGGCCCAGCCGGCGGCCTGGAAGGCCTGGTCCCACCAGCGCGCGCCTTCAAGCAGGGCGGAGCGGATGGGTTCGGGCGCGCCGTTGTCGATGTAGTACTGGATGGGCGCTTGCGCCTCGCAGGCGTTCTTGCAGGATGGATCTTTCTTCAGCAGCCGGTGGCGCAGGATGAAGTGCTGGTCGAGCGGCTCGCCGAGCGCGGCGTTGTAGTCGCGGTAGGTGGAGGGAAAGTAGCCGGCGCGCGGGTCGAAGCGGCGCGGGGTGAAGCCGGGTCCGGGGAGTTCGAGGAAGGTCTGGTGCTCGTGGAGGGTGAGGGCGTGGGGGTCAGGCGTTACGTCCCGGACGAACTCGCCGCGCGCGGAGCCGTCGGTGGTGAAGGTGAGGATGGCCTCGACGTCGGTGTTCTTCGGGAAGGCGCGGGTGGACTCCATGGCGATCGCGGAACGGGTGGGATCGACTTTGTAGACTCCCTGCTGGGTGCGGACCAGGGCTTCGGTGACGTTGTGAACATCGCGCAGGAAGAAGTCGGTGGCGTCAACCAGGACGGCTTCGCTGGGGTCCTCGGCCTCAACCTTGAAGCCCCACAGGATGGATTCGGGGAAGGACTCGCGGACGGTGAGGCGTTCGGCGGCGTCGGTCGAGGAGGAGCGGAAGTGTTCGTTGGGCTCGACGAGGAGCAGCTTGGGGCCACGGCGCTCGAAGCGGACGATGCGGCCTGGAGCGGTCTGCCCGCGGTCGAGGCCAAGATCGTTCGAGCCGGTGCCGAAGGGGAGGGAGTTGGTCCAGAGCAGGTCGACATCATGGTGCGGAACTTCGAGGTAGAGCTTGCCGGCCTTCGCGTCCCAGTCGAGCGGGAGCAGGCCATCCATGTGCTTCATGCCCGCTGTCTTCGCGGCGATGGTGGGCGTGGCCGGAGACGCTTCGGGCTTTTGCGCGAACGAGGAAGCGGCTGCAAAGAGCAGCAGAAGAGCGAGCTTTGGGGGCATGTGCATTTTTAGCACGAGTACGCCAGTTCGAGCGGATTAATCGAGGGCGGAGAAGAGTTCGAGCAGGTCGAGGTAGATGGGCGTTCCAGGTACTTCCAGGCGGACTTCGTGGAAAGGCTGTAGACCGGCTGCGTTCATGATGTAGGTGAGGCGCTTGACCGGATCGATCACCCAGACATGAGGGACGCCCATCACCAGGAACTCTTCGAGACGAACCTTAACACGCGGCAGACGATCTTCGGGAGAGAGGATTTCGATGGCGACTAGGGGCGGGCTGGTGATGGCTTTCTCTTCGAGGGCGAGCTGTTCCTCGCGCACGATGGCGACATCGGGGAGCCGCACCCGGGTCTGGCAGGTACGGGTGCGGACGTCACCCATGACGCGGATTTTCCATTCCGAGCGATGAGAGCGGAACCAGAATCCGAGTTCTATTTGCAGCAAAGAGTGCTTCGGCGTTCCCAGGTTGCGCTCCTCAAGATGATCGTCCACAAAGTCGCAGTCGGGGCGATAGGTGGTGTTGAGGTACTCCTCGATCGAGAGTATCTGCGGGGCGATGCTGTGCGGAGCCGCTGTGGCCATAGGTACGATCCTCTAACGTTATTATGCGCTGGCGGGCGATTTGCGGACGGTGTGCCAGGCCTTGGCGTACTTCCAGCTGGTATAGGCGGCGTGATAAAGGTGCAGCAGGAGACCTTCGCGGCCGTCGACAAAGCCAAGACGGAAGAGATAGTTCCAGATAAAGGTAAGGATGGGGATGAGCAGGACATTGCCGTAGAAGTTGAGCAAGCCACGGCTGGTATGACCGCCAGCAACGAGCAGTTGCGCCGCCAAGGTGCTGTAGCGGTCCATGTGTTCAAGATAATTTTCGAGTGTTGGGTATGCGTGGTGGATGAGGTCGTAGTCGAGCGTGGCAGCCTCGCCGTCGAAGGCGATCGTCTCGTGGACGGGGCGGTCGGCAAAGCGTGGAGAGTGGGCGAAGTTTGCCGCGGTACGACGAAAGAGGCGCAGTTTGGGGTCGGGGTAATATCCGCCGTGCTTCATCCAGCAACCGAGAAAGAGGTTCCGCCGCTTGAGGAAGTAGGCGTCATGGGGCGGGTTGGTGGGGAGCAGGGTGCGGATCTGGTGCTGCAGTTCGGGGGAGAGCTCTTCGTCGGCATCGAGCGAGAGGACCCACGTGCCGGTACAGCGCGCGATGGCCATGTTCTTCTGCGCAGCAAAGCCTTGCCAGGGTTCGTCGTAGACGCGAGCGTTGAAGGAGTGCGCGATCTCCTGAGTGCGGTCGATTGAGGCGGAGTCGACGATCACGATCTCGTCGGCGAAGCGCACACTAGCGAGGGTGCGGGCGAGGTTTGCCTCCTCGTTTTTCGTGATGATAGCGACGGAGAGCAGCGGAGGCAAGGGTGTCCAGGTGACGGCGAAATCTGTTGTGATCGAGAGACGCGCGGATCAGGCGCGAAGTTTCAGGGGAGAGCGATTTCGGAGTCTTGGAGGTGCTCTTGGAGAAGACGCTCGACTAGCGATTTCAGGGCCTCGCCGGTCTTTAGCAGGATGAAGGCGGCGGATTCGGCGGACCACTCCAGCTTGTAGCTGGTGGCCTGGGCGGAGATCCAGAGCTGGCGCACAGGAGTGTTCGGGGTGACGACGAACTTAGAGGAGCCGTCTTCAAAGAGGATGTTCATGACGCCGTTGTTGTCCTCGAACTCGAACGCGCCGGACTCGTCGCCGGCGGTGATGAGGGACTGTTTGAGTGCTTCAAGGGCGCGGTCGGACTCGCGGCGAAAAGTGGCTTCGTCCATCAGGCTCATGGGTTTAGTGTACGGGATGAGGGTTGTTTAGCATGAAGCTTGGTGTGTGGGCGGCCTTGCGGGATACTGGCTACGTGTGCGGATAGCTTTCTGATGACGGATGATAAAAGCGACGTTGTGTTTGCGGTGCATCGTCGTTGATTTGCATCGGTCAACGTCTTATACGACACATAGGGATTATGATGGGCGCACAGCAACATGATGGATGAGAGTGAACGAGGTTCGTTCGCAGGGGCAAGGCATGGTCCACGCAAGTGAAGCGAGCTTTGGGTTGAGCCTGGTTACAAAGGAAGAGCACCTGCCGCCGTTGGGTCGTGGGATCAAAGTGCTGATGGTCTGGCCGCGCTTTCCGCCTTCGTTCTGGGGATTTGAGGGTGTGCTGGATATCATTCCCGAGAAGGCGATGACGCCGCCGCTGGGTCTGGTGACCGTGGCGGCGCTGTGTCCAGCATCGTGGGAGATACGGCTGCTTGACCACAACTTCGAGGAGGTGCGCGAGGCGGACCTGCTGTGGGCCAACCTGGTGATGATCAGCGCGATGCATGCGCAGCGGCTGGACGCGCAAGGCATTCTGCGGCAGGCGCGGGCATTGGGACGGCGGACGTTTGTGGGCGGGCCATGGGCGAGCACCGAGCCGGACGTGGTGCTGCGCGACGCCGACCATGTGATCGTGGGCGAGGCCGAGGAGGCGTTCGCGGGCATTGCAGCGGCACTGGAGAACGGGACGGCCGAGCGGCTCTACACGATCACGGATAAGCCGGACCTAACGGTTAGCCCGGTGCCGCGCTTCGACTTGTTGAAGATGGACAAATATACATCCATGCCGGTGCAGTTCTCGCGCGGATGTCCGTTCCAGTGCGAGTTCTGCGACATCATTACTATCTACGGGCGGAAACCGCGGGCCAAGACGCCGGAGCAGTTGATCGCAGAGTTGGACACGCTCCGAGAGTTGGGTTGGAAGAACGAGGTGTTTATTGTCGACGATAACTTCATCGGCAACCACCATAAGGCGCTGGCGTTGTCGAAGGAGTTAGCGGCGTGGCAGGTGGAGCACAAGCATCCGTTCTCATTTTATACGGAGGCTTCGATCGACCTAGCGGATAAAACGGAGCTGCTCTCGGCGATGGTTGCGGCCAACTTCATGTACGTCTTCATCGGCATCGAGACACCGTCTTCAGAAGCATTGAAGGAATCGCGAAAGTTCCAGAATCTGCGTAAGAACAACGTGGAGCAGGTCAAGGTGATCCAAGAGGCTGGGCTATGGGTGCTGGCTGGATTTATTGTGGGATTCGACTCGGACGACGCGACGATCTTCGAGCGGCAGCGGGAGTTTATTGAGCTGACGACGATTACCTGGGCGATGGCAGGGGTCTTGCAGGCTCCGCCGACCACAGCCCTCCATGACCGAATGAAGCGGGAGGGACGGCTAATAGAGGGTAGCGAGGCGACAACGAACTTCAGTCCGCCTAACTTCCATACTGTGCTTTCGTTTCCGGTGCTGCTGCGCGGGTTGAGTACACTGCTGTCGAGCTTGTATGAGGCGGAGCCTTTCTTCAAACGGGCGCTGCGGTCGCTGGAGGTATGGCAGCCGCAGGCGAGCCAGGTGCCGCCGGAGTTGCCGATGGGGTACAACCTGCGTGTCCTTGGATCGTCGATGTGGCGGCAGGGCGTGCTGTCGCCTTATAAGGTGGAGTATTGGAAGTTTCTGTACCAGATCGTAAGCCGGTTTGCGCGTAAGCCGGCTAAGTTGTGGCTTGGGTTTAATATACTGCTGTCGGCGAATCATTTTCTGATTTATTCGCGAGAAGTGGCGGCGCAACTGGAGAAAGAGTGTGTGTCGATTGAGGTGACGGAGGGTAAGTCGCCGCAGCGGGCGTTTGCGGGAAGTGCGGCGGCTAAGTTGGCGGCGCGGGCCTGAGTTTCGTGCAATTACACCCACCTTAGGCGCGATGAGACTGCGCCGAGGTGGGGCACCCAGTTCACTACTTGCCGGCGGCTGGTTTGGAGGGTGCATCTTCCTCGGTGCTTGCCAGGTGGTTGTAGTTCAGGATCGCGTTAAAGACGAGGTTGTAGCTGCCGATGGTCTCGCCGCGGTAGACGGGATTGTTGGCGAAGAGAAGGACGTTGCCCCGGCCGAGGTGGGCGTCGACGACGATGGCGCGCTCTGCGATGGGCGCGGGCTTGTCGAGCAGGCCGGAGAGCAGGAGCGACTTGGCGTCGTTGAAGCGAAGGATCACCTCGGGACGTAGCGCGGCAGGGATGACATTGGGGTTGTTGCGGATCTGTTCTTCGTTGAGGGCGGCAGCCTGCCAGGGGAGCTGTTTTTTAAGCGGCTCGGGTTCGGCGATGGCGCGGCCCTGGGGGATGTCGTTCTCTTCGACCGTGCCGCGGCCGGTGGGGCGGCTGGCGTAGGGGTCCATCAGGGTGCGGCCTCCGCTGCGGCCAAGGATATTCGAGATGTTGAAGGCCATACCGGTGGCGGACATGACAGGAAGGTTGAGGCCGTAGCCGTTCGCGATGGGGCTGTTGCGGGCGACGAAGACGGTGGAGAGAACGGTGCCGGTAACGCGGCTGTCAGCTGTGGCTGTGGCGAGAGACACGCCCGGAGCGAGGCCAGTGTCGATGGCAAACTGGGCGGTGTCTTCGCAGGTGACGAGCAGGCCCCCCTTTTTGACGAACGCCTTCAGGTGGGCAAGGCCGTCGTAGCCGAGGCCGGGGCGGGTGTCCGCGGTCTGGTCGAGCCCGCCGAGGTTGGGGGTCAGGTCCGTTTTCTGCCAAGGCATGGCGTTCTGGTACATGGGAAGGCCGTTGAGGATGTCGGCGGTGGAGGCTCGGGCGATGGGCGCGAAGACGATCACGTCGTACTTGGACTTGAGGTCGGCCTCGGAGGCGGCGGTCTGGGTGGAGATGTAGGTGAAGGGAACGCCGGCTTTGTCGAAGGCGAGCCGCCACCAGCCTTCGGTTTGGGTGCCGAGCCAAGAGTGCATAAAGGCGATGCGTGGGGCAAGCACAGGGTGGGCGATGTTTGTCGGGAAGGCGTCGAAACGGGAGGCATCGAGGTGGAGCTTCTGAAGCATGGGCGTTAGGGTGGCATCGTCAACCCCCTTGATGAGTAGGGAGCCGACAAGAAAGTGCCTTCCTTCGGCGTCGAACGCCTTATCGGTGACGTAGACGTGCGAGGCTGATCGCTCTCGATCCGTTTGCAAGATCGTGCCTTGAACATGATCTGTTATGTCGAGTGTGGGCTTGAGCTGATACATGAGGCTGAGTAAGCTGGTCTGCCCGGTGTTGGCGATGGCGTAGGTCGCGCCTGAGCCCGTAACTTTGCCAGCGAACGAGCTTGCGTCCGGCATGGGAGACATCGAAGCTTTGAGGATGGCCGCATCGGTGACGCGCAGGGCCTTGACGTTGAAGAGCTGCGGGAAGGACCAGCCGGTGTCGTCGTAGGGGTGCTTCTGCTGGTCGTCGGGCGCCCAGTACTGGCGATCGAGCAGAGCGTCGGCGATGCGGGAGAAGGGCTGGTCGAGGCGGATGACGAAGCTGCCAGCCGGAAGGGTCTCGGTGGTGGCGGGGTCGCCGCGCTTGGCCGCCGGGATGAGGCTGGTGGTGGCGGCGGTGAGCTGGCTGATCTCGACGTGCTGCTTCTTGAGCACGTCCAAGAGCTGGAGCTGACGGTTCAGCTCGGCGGGATCGGCGGGCAAGACGTAGGCGGCGGGGCCTTCAGTGCCTGCCTTCAGGATGGAGCGCTTGCTCTTGGCGTAGTAGTTCTCGAGGAAGTGGTGAGTGTTGTGCGAGAAGTAGCTGAGGGTGGTGAGCAGGGCGGTCTGCTCGTAGTTGTTGTTGTCGCGCTGGGACCACAGTACCGTGGGGAGTGGGGGGTTTTGGCGGTACCAGGTGCGGGAGTACTCCTCGGGGCGGAGGATGCGCTTTTCGGTGTCCGCGCCGCCATTGCCGAAGGTCTCATACAGCCGCGAGATGCCGTTATGCAGACCGGCCAGGAACATGAGGTAGCCGGGCGACCAGGTGTCGAAGTCGCCGAAGGTGAAGACGCCGGGCATGCCGAGGGTCTGCATCTGGGCGACGTTGTTCCAGCCAAGCTCGGTCCATTCATCGGCGAGCAGGGGATCGATCCAGGCGTTGTAGGGGCCGTCGCCCACAGTGTTGTCGTAGAGGAAGGGGACAGACTCGTGTAGATCGTGCAGCACCTGGGCGTGGAAGCCGAGGAAGGTGGAAAGGACGTTATTGGTGAGGTTGAGCGTCATGCCCATGGCGTCTCGGTTGTTGTCGTGCGCGACGTAATGCCCCCAGTATGTCAGGCGCGGCCAGTTCTCTTTGGGATGGGCCTTGTGCCACTTGTAAATGTCGACCATCCGGTCGCGGCCGTCGACCTCGACCACCGGGGTGATAAGGACGATCATGTGGCTGCGGATGTACTTGATGTAGGGGGAATCGTCGACGGCGAGGCGATAGGCCAGCTCCATCAGCGCGGTGGGCGCGCCGGTCTCGGGCGAGTGGATGGTGCCGGTGATGTAGTAGACGGGGAAGGAGGCGTCAATCAGTGGCTGGGCGGCCTTGTCGTCGAGCCCGATCGTGCGGGGGTCGGCGAGTTCGGCGAGGCGGGCGTCGTTCTCCTTCTGGCGGATGAGGAGAGACTCGTCGGCGATGGCGGCGGCAATCATCTCGCGGCCCTCCTCCGACTTGCCGATGGAGACGACTTTGACCCGAGGGGAGGACTTCTCGAGCAGGCGGAAGTACCTATACACGTCCTCGGCGTAGGGGAGCATGTCGGGCGCGCCGGAGACGTCACCCAGGGTCTTGGCGGGGGTGGGGACGGTCTTTGAGGCGGGGAGATAATCGACCAGAGGGGAGAGGAACTTAGGGTCGGTGGTGTACTTGTGGATGGCGTCGGTATAGGGCTGGTCAATGGGCTGCTTGGGGTCGCGGGCGAAGGTCTGGTTGAGCGGAGCCTGAGCGGCGGCGGTGGCGGCGAAGAGCAGAAGAGCGGCGGCGCGGAGAGTCATGGAGCCTTTCCGGAGTGCTTGGTTGGGTATGTCCACTGTATCGCGGCTATTACGGCTTTGCGGACGAGAAGCAGATTCCTTCGCTTCCACTGCGGAATGACAAAGATTAGTCACCGCCGCGTATCATCGGGAGATGCCGCTGACTCCGGAAGACCGCGCCCGCCGCATTAAGGTCCTTATCTTCGACGTCGATGGCGTTTTGACGGATGGACAGCTCTTTGTGATTCCGGGCCCCGACGGGAAAGGGATCGAGGTGAAGGGCTTCGCTGCCCATGACGGCCTCGGCATCTCGCTTGCGCGCCTGGGGGGCCTGCGCGTCGGCATCATCACCAAGCGCCAGTCGGCCACCGTGGCCATCCGCGCGCACGACCTGAAGCTCGAGTTCGTCTACCAAGGGCAGGCGCATAAGCTCTCCGCAATGAACGAGATCGTCGCTAAAGCGGGCATCACCCTCGACGAACTCGCCTATGTGGGGGACGACATCGTCGACCTGCCGATCCTGCGCATCTGCGGCCTCGCGATTGCGGCCGCCAACGCCCGCGAGCAGGTCAAGGCTGCCTGCCACTACACGACGCCGCACCCCGGCGGGCATGGGGCGGGCCGCGATGCCATCGAGTTTATCCTCGCCGCGCAAGGCTCGCTCGACCGGGTAAGCGCCGAGTACCTCCAAGCCGACAATCCTGCCGCCGCAGCCTCCGATGTAGGCAGCGGCGGTATGTAAGCAGGCTGGTCAGCAAACAGAAGGCGAAGACGTGCTACAGTCAAGCATGGTCATCCCCGCCGAGCTCGCCTGGGCCCACCCGGTTACCACCGAGTGGTTCACGCGCAAGTTCGGCACGCCCACCGAGCCCCAGACTCACGGCTGGCCTTCGATCCTGGCGGGTGACCCGACCCTCATCTCCGCGCCGACCGGCTCCGGCAAGACGCTGGCCGCTTTTCTCGTCTGCATCGATCAACTCCTCCGCCAATCGATAGACGGCTCGCTCCCGCCGTGTACGCAGGTGGTCTACATCTCGCCGCTGAAGGCGCTCTCGAACGACATCCAGAAGAACCTTGAAGGTCCGCTCGCCGAGATCCAGCAGCTTGCGTTGGAGCATGGCTATCTCTCGACCGGCATTCGCACCGGCGTTCGTACCGGCGACACACTGCCGAAGGAGCGCGCGGCCATGCTCCGGCATCCGCCGCACATTCTCGTCACCACGCCCGAGTCGCTCTACATCCTGCTCACCGCTGGTAAGAGCCGTGAGCATCTCCGCCGCGTCCGCACGGTGATCGTCGACGAGATTCATGCCGTGGCGGCCACCAAGCGCGGTGCGCATCTTGTCCTTTCGTTGGAACGGCTGGAGGCTCTCGTCTGCGGCGAGAACCGTCTCTCCCCCGGCGCTTTCCTCACCGGTCTGGAGCAGCCGCCGCAGCGCATTGGCCTGTCCGCCACGCAGAATCCGATCGAACTCGTCGGGGAGTTTCTGACAGGCACAGACCCGTCCCGCAAGCCCGCGACGATCATTCAGGTGGGACAGCGACGGGAGCTCGACCTCGCCATCGAAGTCCCCTCGGACGAGCTTTCCGCCGTTACTACGAACGGCATGTGGCAGGAGATCTTCGACAAGCTGGCCGCGCACGCCGACGCGCACCGCTCCACGCTGGTCTTCGTCAACACGCGCCGGCTGGTCGAGAAGATCGCGTTTGAGCTGAGCTCCCGGCTCGGTCCGGACCACGTCGCGGCGCACCATGGATCGCTCTCCCGGACCCTGCGTCTCGACGCCGAACAGCGGCTAAAACGTGGCGAAATCAAGATACTGATCGCCACCGCGTCGCTCGAACTCGGCATCGACATCGGCGACATCGACCTGGTTTGCCAGATCAACAGCACGCGCGCGGTCGCCGTGGCCATGCAGCGCGTCGGACGAGCGGGCCACTGGCGCGGAGCCATCCCCAAGGGTCGCTTCTTCGCGACCACGCGCGACGATCTGCTGGAACAGGCTGCGCTTGTCCGCAAGATGCGCGCCGGCGAACTCGACCGTTTGGAGGTTCCACCGGAGCCAGCTGACGTGCTGATGCAGCAGATCGTCGCCGCGTGCGGAGCGGAGCCGTGGGACCAAACCGAGCTTTATGACGTGTTGAGACGCGCACACTCCTACCGCGATCTCACGCGGCCCTGCTTCGACGAGTTGATCGCGCTCCTGAGTGAAGGAATCGAGTCGAGCCGAGGACGCTATGGCGCGTATCTGCTGCACGACGGTGTGCACGGTCAGCTGCATCCGCGCCGCGGCTCGCGCAGCATTGCTATCGCGAACGGCGGCGCGCTTCCCGACATCGCGACGTTCGCCGTGATCCTCCAACCCGAAGGTGTGCAAATTGCCACGCTGGATGAGCACTTTGCGACCGACTCTTCAGCGGGCGACGTGGTGCTGCTGGGCAACACGAGCTGGCGCATCCAGCGGGTCGAAGCCGTGGGGCGCGTGCTGGTGGAAGACGCTCATGGTGCGCCGCCGAGCCTGCCGTTTTGGGAGGGCGAAGCGCCGCAGCGCACGGCTGTCGTCTGCGATGGCGTGGGGGAACTACGGGAACAGATTGCTGCGCTGACGCCGAACGTCTCGCCGGCGTACATCGCCGCGACGCAGCCTGAGGTTGCAGCCGCGATTGGCTGGCTGATGGAGACGTGCGGTGTCTGCGCGTCAGGCGCGCTGCAACTCGTGACTTACGTCGTTACAGGACGAGCGGTGCTGGGAGCGGTGCCGTCGAAGACGACGATCATCGCGGAACGGTTCTTCGACGATGGTGGCGGGCAGCAGCTTATTCTCCACGCGCCGTTCGGCGGGCGGCTCAACAAGGCGTGGGGTTTGGCGTTGCGGAAGCGCTTCTGCCGGGGCTTCAACTTCGAACTGCAGGCCGCCGCGACCGACAACGGCATCAATATCTCGCTTGCCGAGCAGCACAGCTTTCCGCTGTCCGACGTCTTTCAGTTTCTGTCGGAACACACGGCCAAAGAGCTGCTCGAGCAAGCCGCGATTGCTTCGCCCATCTTCAAGAACCGCTGGCGCTGGGCGGCGGGACGGTCGCTGCAGCTTCTGCGAATGTCGAAGGGCAAGCGCATAGCGCCGCAGATCCAGCGCACGCGGTCGGATGATTTGATGGCCGCTGTCTTCCCGCAGGCGGCGGCGTGCTTTGAGACGATCGTTGGCGACATTCAGATTCCCGACCATCCGCTGGTGCGGGAGGTGATGCAGGATGTGTTGCACGAGGCGATGGACTTGGACGGCCTGATCGATCTGCTGCGCGGCATCGAAAGTGGCGCGATCCGCTGCCTGGCGGTGGACACGCCCGTGCCCTCGGTCTTCGCGCATGAGCTGCTCAACGCCAACCCGTTCGCCTACCTCGACGAGGCGGGGCTGGAGGAGCGGCGCGCCCGGGCGACCTCGACCTCGCGAACCGTCCCGGATAGCGTGCTACAGCAGCCTGGACGCCTTTCGCCTGAAGCCATCGCCACGGTGCGTCGTGAACTCTGGCCAGACCTTCGCGATGAGCATGAGCTGCATGATCTGCTGAAGAGCTTGATCGTTCTGCCTGGCGATCATGATTTTGTGACGGATGTACGGAGCCGCCACTGGACGAGTTTCCTCGAACGGCTGGAACAAAGCGGACGCGCGCACACGATCCACCGCGACGGCGTTCCGGTATCCGTCGCTACGGAACGTCTCCGCCATGCCGCTCTGCTCGATGGCCGCGTCAACGAAACTGAACCTGGGGAGGTGACGAGCCAGGATGCGTATAGCAAATGCGTCCAGGGATGGCTGCAAATTCTGGGTCCGGTCACCGCAAATGATCTCGCAGCCATGTTGCGGGTGGAAGCGGCCCCGATCTACCAGGCGCTGCTAGCCATGGAGATGCAAGGCCTGGCCATGCGCGGCGCCTTCGAGCACGCGGCGACAGACGATGCCCATGAGATCGAATGGTGCGAGCGCCGCATCCTCCAGCGCATCCATCGCCTGACGCTCGGCACGCTTCGCAAGCAGGTGGAGCCGATCGCGTCCGCTGTGTTTATGCGGTGGCTGCTGGGTTGGCAGCATCTCGCTCCGCAGACACAACTGACCGGAGAAGAGGGCGTCCTTGAAGCGTTGACGCAGCTTGAAGGTTTCGAGGCACCCGCGGTGGAGTGGGAGCGCACGCTGCTGCCCGCCCGCGTTGCCGATTACGATTCGCGCTGTCTCGATGCGCTTTGCCTCTCGGGAGTGGTCGGCTGGGGGCGCGTGTCACCGCATCCGGCCTGGTTTTCGGAAGGACGGTCGACCGGGGAGGGAAGCGCGCCGCGCCGCGTCATCCCGACGAACGCCGCGCCTATCACCTTCTTTCTGCGCGATACCGCCGACTGGCTGCCCCATGCGCTGGCGCAGCAGTCGGTCGAGGAGGCGCGGCTTCAGCAGGCGCTCAGCCCCGAGGCGCTCCAGGTCCGGACTCTGCTCCAGCAGCGCGGGGCCTGCTTTGCCGCCGACATCCAGCGCGTCCTTACGTTCTCTCGGCAGCAGACGCAGCACGCTTTGTGGGAGTTGGCGACGGCTGGCTTGGCCGCTGCCGACGGCTTCGATCAACTCCGCGCCATGATGGACCCGCGACGCAAACCGATGCAGAACGCGCTCGAAAAGAAGGGACGCAGCACGGCGGGACGATGGTGCCTCTTTACGGCGGATGCCCACGCCGCACCCACGGTGATCGAACAGGCCCGCCGCACCGACGCCGCGCACGAATCCGCCGCGAAGATGCTGCTTGCGCGTTACGGTGTAGTCTTTCGCGATCTGCTGCAGCGGGAGTCGAACGCTCCCAAGTGGCGCGATCTGCTGAACATTCTTCGCCGTTTGGAGGCGCGCGGCGAGGTGCGGGGCGGGCGTTTCGTGTCCGGTTTCGGCGGGGAGCAGTTTGCGCTGCCGCAGGCGGTCGAGAGCCTTCGAGCCGCTCGTAACCGCGAGACGCACGAGATCATCCAGGTAGCCGCCGCCGATCCCATGAATCTCGCGGGGATCGTCGTTCCAGGAGATAGGGTTCCCGCTGTTCCCGGGCGGTGTGTGCGCTTTCTCAACGGTTGCGTCGTTCCGGAAGAGGGCACGATCTCACCCGCGGCGAGAGTGCGTGGCATCGTCTCCGTCCCGCCAGCGCTTCTCGTTACGCCTCCGCCGCGCTTAGGATTGTTCCAGGATGCCTGAGCCACCAACACCTGTCGCAGCCGAGCCGGACGCGCTTGCTCCCGAGGACTTCTACTATGAAGGGCCGTACCTCGTGTTTACCGCCGCGTACCACCTGAAGCGGGGTTATTGTTGCAACTCGGATTGTCGCCACTGCCCTTATCGCTAGGTCAGCGGTTAGCGAGTGCACCTTGGATCTTTGTCGCCTCTTGCATTGCGAGGACCTTGGTATCCCCATGCAGGGCCGCCGCGTTCAGCATCATCGACTTCACCCGGTCATCGTCCGCATATTTTGACAGCGCGGGGTCCTTCTGCATCCCGCGCCCGATGTCAAAGCCGTTCTCGCAGGCTACGGCCAGGGCGTGGAGCATCTCTTCCTCCTGGCCTTGCTCGGCGTAGAGGCGGGCCATCTCGAAGTTGAAGCGGGCGCGGTCCTCCACCGAGAGCACGTGCGCGACGACGCCGGAGCCGAGGCTGCGCTGGAAGACGAGCGGATCGAGCTTCAACGCCTCGGCGGACTCTTTGCGGGCGGCCTTGTAGTTCTTCAGCTCGAAGTACGCGGTGCCTAGATTGGCATGGAAGACGGCAACGGTCTTCTCCAGCTTGACCGCCTTTTTGTAGTCGCTGACGGAGGAGGCGTACTGGCGCTCTAGGTACTCCGTGGCGGCAAGGTTGTTCCACCCTTCCGCGTTGCGGCGGTCCAGCTTGATCGCCTGCTTGAAGCTGCCTTGCGCCAGGACCATGTTCCGGAGCTCGAGATGCGTGAGGCCGATCTTGTTCATCAACGACGCCGTGTTGCCGCCGCGTTTGATGGCGAAGTTGTAGAACTCGAGAGCATCCTCTGGAAAGCGCCGGATGCGGAGAAGGTCGGCCTGCATTTCAAGCGCTTTGGCTGTTGCGGTGGCGGGTTCGGGCAGGTGCTGCTGAATGTTCTTCCATTGCGGGTCGTCGTGGCGGTTGTAGGCGGGCGTTTGCGCCACGGGGCCCTGGGCGGCGAGCAGGGAGGAGAAGAAGAGCAGCGGGAGGGCGGAGCGGAGGGAAGAAGCGCGCATGGGGGACCACCTCAACGGGTACGAAGCGGGACGAACACATCATGCGCCGCGCGTGGGGCGCTGTCAATTACAGTTAGCGCAAATTGTTGGCCGATGGTGAAGTTGCGGGCGCGGGTGCTAAGTTCTCAGCCGGTGCGGTGACCATCATGGCCAGGCGCGGAAAGCCGAAGCTGCCGCTGGCATCGTCGATCACGTTGATTTGACAGACGTAGGTGCCGGGTTTGAGCTGCGCAAGCGGAACGTCGAACTGGAAGGCGACGGCTCCTCTTTCGGGAATGTTGATGGCGGTGGCTTCGATGAGCGGCGTCTCATAGACCTTTGCGCCCCCGCTGAGGAACTCAATACTGGTGAGCACGCGGACGGGGCTGGTCTGGCGGCGGCCCAGCCCGGGCGAGGCGGCCTGCGCGGGAGCGTCTTTTTGTCGTGCGGGATCGTAGACCTCGTACAGAAAGTAGAGGTGCTGGTCCTGCCGGAAGACGTGCGGAATGTTGGGAATCCACTCCACGCCGTCACGGACAAGGGGATTTGCGGCGTTCTTGGCCGGGTTGGGCGCGCGTTGGCTGGCGAGCACGACCGAGCTGAGCTTAAGTGGCGACCTGCGGAGATCGGGCACCTGAAGGTCGGTCTCGAAGCTGCCCATATTGCCGGTCTGGTTTTCGCGGATGACGAACTTGAGGTGGTACTTGCCCGGGGCGAGAGTGAACCCAGTGGAGTACTGGATGTTCTTGCGCTGTACCTGCTGCGACGCATCGAGCGCCAGCTTCACCGTTTCGCGCACGTTGCCGACAGGGATGCCTTGCGCGTTCCTGACCTGGCCGATGACGTCGAGTGTCGCCTTGCTAACATCCTTCACTTGCAGGAAGGGGATCTGCGAGCCGGGGACGATCAGCGAGACGGGCACGAAGAAGCGGTTGTCTTCTAGACGGAAGTAGAGGGCCTGAAGATAGAGGGCCACGTCGGTTGCGGGCAGATCGCTGCGGAGCTGTTCGGAGAGCTGAAGCTCGCGGTCTTCAGTCTTGGCGTGCTGGAAGTCGGCTGGCGCGTAGTAGCCGGGACGGTAGTCGAGGTGAACATCGGCGCGGCTTAGCTTGACGGTCAGCTTGCGGTAGCCGCCGTCGCGGGCCGGGTTGGTGGAGCGGAAGCCGACGATGTAGTACGCCTCGGTGTCGCGCTGGATGGCTTGGAAGGCGAGGGCGAAGTCGTTCGAGTCGAAGAAGGCCTTGCCGCCAGTGTCGGAGCTGAGGGTGCCGAGCACCTCCTGCGAACCAAAGTTGGCGTTGAGCTGGCCCTGCATGGCCGCGCCGCTATACGCCGCCGTCCCGCGCAGGCTACCTTGTGAAGCGTTGCCAAGGGGCGGCAGGGCCTCGAGCCCGCGCGAATCCACGCTGTAGATGGCCATGTTCGCCTTCACTGCCTCATTCGTCGCCGCGCGCATGGAGGCCTGGTTCTCGATGCCATTGCGCGTCAAACCGCCGGAAAAGTAGAGCATAGACTTGCGCTGGTCCACGCGTTCGAGCGATTTGGCGATGGTGCGAATGGCGTAGAGTTCGCGGTCGGTGTTCAGGTCGTTGTATTCGGTGTCGTCGGCGGTATAGCTGGAGGCGGTGTCGGCGGTGCCGTCCGTACTCGTGCTGGACGCTCCGTTGGCGAAGCCGGTGCCCTCGGTGCCGTTGTACTTGCCGACGGTGGCGAGCAGGGCGGTCTTGTCGGCGGTGAAGTCGCGGTCGAGGCTCAGCGCGGTGGCCAGACTGACGACCGCGACCAGGTCCGCGGGTTGCATCTTCTTGTTGACATAGTCCTTGGCCGCCTCCACGGCGCGATCGACATCCTCCGGCTGCATGCTGCTGAGGTCAAAGAACATGACGATTAGGCGATGGTCGCGCAGGGCACCGGAGTCCGCGGCCAGATGCGGGTTGAGGAGATCGGCGACGCTCTTGCCACTGACGGTCGTCTTTTCGTTGAGCACCGCGGCCCCGTCGACGTTCTGGTAGTCGAAGCTGGCGATGCGCTGCGGCTTGCCGTTTTCGAGGATGGTGAAGTCGGACGCCTTAAGGCCTTTCACCACCTCGCCCGTCTTCTTATCGCGGACGACGACGTTGGTGAGGACGATGTTGCTCTCGACCTTGATGGTGGGGACGGGGGCGTTGTCCTGCTGCGCCAGGGCGTACAGCGGAAGCAGGAGGAGTACGGTGCGGACGAGATCGCAGAGGGAGATTCGCATCAGAATCTGTACCTCGCCAAGACATTCAGGTTTCGCTGCGCAGCCGTCGAGGTGACCTGGCCGAAGGTCTGCGAGTTCAGCGTTGTGTCAATGCTGGAATATTGCACGGTGTTGAAGACGTTGTTGGCGGTCACGCGGGTTTCCAGTGAGCGCGTCTCGCCGAAGGAGAAGGTGCGAGCCAGCGAGGCGTCGATTCCTACGACGCCGGGGCCTTCGATGGAGCCGCGCGACGCCGTGCCGAACGCGCCGCTGGCCGGGGCGGTGAAGGCCCCTTTGTTGAACCAGTTGGTGATCGTGCCCGTACCGCCGAGGGGCACGGCGAAGTTGCGGTCCGGGCGCAGCGAGTTATTGAAGCCAGTGTTGGTCTCGGCCACCGTCGCGACATAATGCGGCGTGTAGTACGTGCCAGTGGCGAAAGTGTAGTCGCCGGAGACGGAGAAGCCATCGAGCGCCTTCGACCAGAGGCCGCCTTTGGCCAGGAAGGCCCGGTTGGGACCGAAGGGAAGCTCGAAGACGAAGTCGCCGGTCAACCTGTGGCGCACGTCGAAGGAGCTGTTACCCTCTTCGGCGTTCAGATCGCGGTCGTTCTGGGCGACGGTGGTGGCGGTGCCGCCAATGGACGAAGCGTCGTCGATGGAGTGGCCGTACTGGTAGGTGGCCCGCAGCGCGACGCCCTTCTGCATCCGCTTGCGGACGTTGACCGTCAGCGACTCGAAGCGCGAGTAGCCGAGGGAATCCTCGTAGTTGAAGGCCTGCGCCGAGGTGTCCAAGAGACCGAGCGCCGTGCGATTGGGCGCGCGCACGATGTCGAGCGCGCCGCCCTTTGCGCCGTTGAAGCCGACATTGGTCACGATGCCAAGCGGAAAGGTCTTCTGGAGGTCAAGGTTCCAGACCTGCACATGGCCGAGGCGATAGTTCGGGTTGACGGCGTAGTTGTTCTGCACCGGCGCGGTGGAGCAGTTGAAGCTATTGGTCAGTGTCAGGATGCCGCAGCCCTGCTGGTTGACGATGTTCGTCTGCGTGATGGCGAAGGGCGGCTGGAAGGCGAGCTGCCGCGCGAAGGAGGCGTACTGGCCGGTGTTGTAGCTGATGCCGTAGCCACCGCGCAGCACGGCCTGCTTGATGCCCTTGATGCGGTAGGCAAAGCCGAAGCGGGGCGAGTAGAGCGCGCGGTCCGGGTTCACCAGCGACCGGGGAAAGCCACCGCTGAAGGGGCCGGTTTGTCCCGCCTGCACCGCCGCCACTTGCGTGAAGTCGGCGCTGTGGTCGAGATTGACCAGGCGGTTGTTCTTCTCCACGTATGGGGAAAAGTATTCATAGCGCAGGCCGAAGTTGAGGGTCACGCTGGGCAGCACGCGCCAGTCATCCTGGGCGAACCAGTCCCAGACGTTCGCGCGAAGGTACGTCTTCTGCAGTCCGGCCTGGATAGAGGCCTGCTGCGGCAGACCAAGCAGGAAGTCGGCGAAGCCCGCTCCGCTGGGCTGCTGGACGGTGGACGCGCCGCTGGCCTGCGACGCCTGCGGACTCTGCGTCGCGTAGCCGGTGAAGGTGAACGCGCCAAGCACGTTCGACGAGCCGATCGAGTCCGCGTGGACGCGCCGGACGTCAAAGCCGAAGCGTGCATTGTGCTTCTTGTGGCTCCAGCTGACGAAATCGGAGAAGGAGATAGTCTGGTTAACCGCGTCGTTGGGCGAGACATCGTTCAGGCCAGTGAAGCCGGAGAAGTTCAGGCTGGGCACGCCGTAGTTGAACGGATTCCCCTGAATCGCGCTGGTGCCGACGACCACGCCTGCCTGCTGTGCCGGGTTAAGGAGGCCATTCGTTTGGTAGTTGCTCGTCGCGCTGTGCGAACGGTTCCAGTTGACCGAGGCGTTGTTGTTCAAGCGGCCGTAGCCGACGGTATACCCGGCCGTGACACCGTAGCCGTCGGACAACGAATTGCCCCCGAGTGGAAGGAAGATGTTCCGGTTGTCCGAGGCGGTGTGCGAGTAGCTGCCGTTGAAGTTGATGTTCTGCCGCAACGTCTTGGGCGCGTTAGCCGCCTGCTGGCCTCCGCCGCCGCGTCCTCCGCCAAACCCGCCGAGACCGCCCTGTTGTACGCCGAAGTTCCTGACATAGCGCAAGGCGGCCTGGCTGGCGTTCGAGCCCGCCGTGGTGATCGTCTGATAGTTGTAGCCTTGTGTGCCAACCAGCGGGATGTTCGGGGCGGGATAGTAGTTCAGCAGCGCCACCGCCTGCTGCGAGAGACGCCGGGTGGGGATGACGTTGCCCGCGAACTGTTGTCCTGTCGCCGGATCGTAGATCGGCACCGCCGCTGGGCTGCCGTTCACGTTCTGCGTGTAGCCGGAGAAATCGCCTTGCCGTTCGGCCAAGGGCGGGACCGTGCCGTAGTAGTTCTGCGGGTTGATGTTCCGCGCGCCCGTCACGTTAAGAAAGATAAACTGCTTCGTGCTCGCCTTAAGCAGGCCGGGGATCGAGGGCGAGCCGGAGAAGGTGAGGCCGAAACGGTTGTTGCTGTAGGCGGGCTTGATCTCGGGCGCGCCGGTCAGCGAATAGGTAGTGGCGTTCAGCGCGCCGTTGCCGCCTTGATAGAAGATTGCGCCGTGGGGCTGCGTGGGATTGAAGTTACGAAACCCGCCACCCCCCCCTCCGCC
>CAXTUR010000040.1:0-22558 GCA_964247455.1 uncultured Acidobacteriaceae bacterium
CATCCACACCGTCTCAACCGTCTCCCCGTCGGCCATTCGGATCAGGTAACGCTCGGTGCCGTCGACCGAGGTAGCTGTCTGCACCATCTCCGGGCGGCCCACCGTGTAGCCCTCGGCCATCAGCCGCTCCCGTAGAACGAGCGGAAGCACCGTCATCTCATCGAGCGATCCCGCAAGCTGGCGGTAGAGAGCCTGGTGCAGCTGACCGGTGCGATACTGCGGCTCGCCCATAGCCTGAACAAGCGCCTGCAACTCGGCCAGCGATAGCCCAAACAGCGCGCGCCGCTCCCCAGCCGTCTTCTCCCGCACCGGGCTCTCGAGTTCGCCGTTCGCCACTGCCATACCCTTAGTTTACGCTGGACTACGCCATGCACTCGCCTTTCGCTAAGCCGCTCAACCGCCGGTCATTCCTCGCCGCCTCCGCGCTTGCAGCCGGACACCATGCCTTCGGCCAGCCCAGCCGCCCCGTCCGCATCAGCATCGGGACGGAGCCCGGCTACGCCATCCTGGAGAACTTCCTCGGCCTCGGCTACGAGATCTCCTCCGTGGCACGCCCGGGCCTGCTCAGCGCGTCCAATCGCGTCTACACGCAGCTCGTTCGCACCCTCGGCAGGCACGGCGTCCTCCGCATCGGTGGCAACACGGCGGATTACGCCAGCTACTCGCCCACGGCACTGGCACTCTCGACCTCATACGGTTCCGCGGTGAACGACGCCGTCCTCAACGATCTTGGCGGCTTCCTAAGAGCGCCGGACTGGAGCCTCATCTGGGCGCTCAATCTCGGACGCGGCACGGTGGAGCAGGCGGTCGCCGAGGCCCGCACCATCACTCGCATCGCCGGTCCACGTCTGCTCGCGCTTGAGATCGGTAACGAGCCCGACCTCTTCCCAAACGAGAAGCATCGCCCCGCGCCCTACACCTACGAGCAGTGGCTGGCTGACTACCGCCGCTTCAAGGCCGCCATACGAGCGGCGCTCCCAGGCGGCCCCCTCGCCGGTCCCGACGTTGCCGGGCAGACAGCTTGGGTGACCCGCTACGCCGCCGACGAGGTCCGGGATAGCGTTCTGCTGACCCACCACTACTACCGTGGCAATCAGAACCCTTCAAGCACCATCGCGCAACTCCTCGGCCCCGATCCGAAGTTGCAGGGTCAGCTGGATCAGCTACGTGCCGCGTCCAGAGCCTCCGGTCTTCCCTACCGCATCTGCGAGGTCAACTCGTTCTCCGGCGGCGGCAAGCCAGGCGTGAGCGACACGTTCGCGTCCGCGCTGTGGGTGCTCGACTACCTCTACACGCTTGCGGCAAACGGCTGCGCGGGCGTCAACCTGCAGACCGGCGTCAACCAGCACGACTTCATCAGCTCCTACTCGCCCATCGGCGATGACGAGCACGGCCACTACACCGCGCGACCCGAGTTCTACGGGATGCTTGCCTTCGCGCAGGGCGGTCATGGCCACCTGCTGCCGGTCACGCTCGACAGCGCCCCGCCCGAGCTGAAGGCTTACGCCGCCAAGGCATCATCCGGAGCCGTGACGTTAACGCTCATCAACAAGGGATCACAACCCGCAGACGTCGTTGCGGAACTTCCAAGCTCTACGCGAGGAGCTACCGTGCACCGCCTCGCAGCACCTGCGATCGACGCGAAACAGGGAGTCACGTTTGGCGGCGCTGCGGTCGCGGCAGACGGCACCTGGAAGGCGCGGACTCCAGAGCGAATCGCGGCTCGTGGAAGAACATTCAAGATCACTCTACCCGCTGGAAGCGCAGCCGTCCTGCTGGCAGAGTGACGAATCGGCCCGCACGTCGCCTATGAAACAATAGACCGAGAGCACCAAGGAGCCGCATGTCCGCAAGCCCTACCCTTCCCGTTAGCACCGCCGCGCCGCCCCGCAACATCCGCAAGACGACTCTCCCCAACGGCCTGCTTGTCCTTACGGAGCAGATGCCGCACGTCCGCAGCGTCTCAATGGGTGTCTGGGTGGCGACCGGGTCGCGTGACGAGGCCGCCCCGATCAACGGCATCTCGCACTTCGTCGAGCACATGGTCTTCAAGGGCACGACCACGCGCTCCGCACAGCAGCTCGCGCGCGAAGTCGACACCATCGGCGGCAACCTGGACGCGTTTACCGGCAAAGAGACCATCTGCTTCAACATCAAGGTGCTGGACGAGAATGTGGAACCGGCGCTCGATCTCCTCTCCGACCTGGTGCTCCACCCCACCTTTACTCCGGAGGAGCTGACACGCGAAAAGGGCGTGATTCTCGAAGAGATCAAGATGGACGAGGACAATCCTGACTACCTCGTTCATGAGATCCATACGCAGAACTTCTGGAAGGGCGACGCGCTCGGCCGCCCCATCCTTGGCACGGTCAAGACCGTATCCAGCTTCGACCAGAGCATTGTCTTCGACTACTACGCCAGCCGCTTTACCTCCGCGAACATGGTCTTCTCGGCGGCGGGCAATCTCGATCACGACCGCTTCGTCGAGCAGGTGGCACATTACTTCTCCTCACTCGCCGCAGCCAGCTCCGCCCCGTCTGCCAAGGCGGCAGCCCCGGCGGCCTTCCCGCACATCACGCTAAAGAATAAGAAGTCGCTGGAGCAGGTGCAGTTCTGTCTTGGCGTCACCGCGCCGCCTGTCCACTATGAGAACCGCTACGCCGTCTACCTGCTGAACACCATGCTGGGTGGTGGCATGAGCTCGCGCCTGTTCCAAACCATCCGCGAAGACCGCGGCCTCGCCTACTCCATCTACTCCGAGCTGAACCCGTTCCGCGACACCGGCGCGCTCTGCGTCTATGCCGGGCTCTCTGCAGACAAGATCGAAGAGGTGCTCGCCCTGACCCTCGCCGAGTTCAATCGCCTCAAAACCGAATCTGTCACGGACGCGGAGCTGAAGCGCGCCAAGGACCAGCTGAAGAGCAACATGGTCATCGGCCTCGAAACCTCCTCCAGCCGCATGTCGAACCTCGCCCGGCAGCAGATGTACTTCGGCCGCTTCTTCTCGCTCGACGACCTGGTAGAGCAGATCGAACGCGTCACGCCGGACGACGTGCGCGGTCTGGCGCAAGAGCTGTTCCAAAGCGACCGCATCGCCCTAACCCTGCTGGGCAATCTCGGCCCGATGAAGATCGACAGAGCAGCCCTCGCTTGTTAGTCCTTTGGTTGTCATTCCCGAAGGGAGTACGCGTTTGTACCGCCACCCCGCCGCCTACGTCTAACTGATCAGCTTGGTCTAAAATCGACGGTGCGGGAACAAGAGGACAATGAACCAACCCATAAAGATCGCGAACACACTCCGCCGCAACGCCGAAGCGGGCTTCACCCTCATTGAGCTCCTGATCGTCATGTCGGTCATGCTCATCCTGATGACCCTTGCCGTGCCGCAGCTTTTGAAACTCCGCAAGCAGGCAAACGAGACCTCCGCGATTCAATCTGTACGGACCATTGGCCAGGCGGAGTTGCAGTACAACTCGGCCTACCCGGCGAACGGTTTCTCCTGCTCGCTGGCGACGCTTGGCGGGCAGCCGGGAGCGGGTGCCCCCACTGCGCAGTCCGCGCAACTGATCCCGCCCGATCTAACGACAGGACAGAAGGCCGGTTACACCTACGCCCTCGTCAATTGCAGTAAGGTAACGGTCAACAATCAAGATATGTACACGTCTTACACCATCACGGCAGTACCGCAATCGATTGGCAAGACAGGCGACCGCGGTTTCTGCGCCGACGAAAACAACACCATCCGCTTCGATCCAACCGGCGGCACCAACTGCACACAGCCCATTCAGTAGTGTTTCGAGTTATTCGCACCGCCCTTGCCTTTGCGCTCACCGGATGCGGTTTGTCGCAGACACCCGACACGATCCTGAAGGCAGTGGACAGCCACTACAACCATCTCTCCTCTCTCCAGGCCCGCTACACCGAGCATTACACCGGCATGGGTATGGACCGAGTGGAATCCGGTGTGTTGCTGCTCAAGAAGCCTGGGCGGATGAGGTGGAGTTATGACACCCCCGCCGGCAAGCTCTTTCTGCTCGATGGCAAGAACGGCTGGTTCTACACACCCGGTGATCCTCAGGCGCAGCGCGTCTCCGCCAAGCAGCTCGACGATCTTCGATCTCCCTTACGCTTTCTGCTGGGACATACCGAGTTGCGGAGAGAACTGGAGAACGTGTCCGTAAAGCCAGCCGTGTCGGGATACGAAATTACTGGTATTCCTCGAGGACTTACCCAGCGTGTCCGCAGCTTGACCCTCATCGCAACGCCCACCGGCACGATCCTCACCATGCGCCTTGAAGAGATTGACGGCGCAACTACCAGCTTTGCCTTCGCGGATCAGCGAGAGAATGCACCGGTGAAGGACAGCGATTTCCGCTTCGTTCCTCCACCGGGCGTGACGGTTGTAGACGGATTGCCCCCGATGTAAGGGCTTGGAGTCATGCTGAGCAGCAGATTCCTCCGCTTCGCTGCGGAATGACAAGCGAGTGGTACTTAGCTAGCGACGTGCACCTTGCCCGACTCTCCCACATCCACCTTGCCGCCGGTCACCGCAGCCGCTAGGTACTTCATTCCGTAGAGGATCTTGCTCGACGAAGCCTCCCAGTACTGGGCCTCCGCAATGTCTACCCGCAGTACCGTAATCGAAGGATCGTTCTCGCCCTCCGGGAACCAGGCCTTATACATCGGGTTCCATAGATCCTTGATCTTCCCGCGATCTTCGCTGATGCTGGCGCGGCCCTTCGCCGAAACGTAATTTGAGTTTGACGGCTCCGCATACACCAGCGTCACATGGGCGTCGCGCTGGATCTCGTAGACCTTGCCGGACTCGCCACGCGTCAAGAACCACACCGTCCCGTCGAACTCGTCCGCCTCCTGCGTAGCCATAGGCCGGCTGTCAATCGATCCGTCCGGCGCGACGGTTGACATCATCGTGATGTGGATGCCCTTGATCAGCTCGCCGATCTTCTTCATGCCTTCAGGCCCGCTCAACTCCTTAAACTCGCTCATGTGCTTCCTCCATGGCGTTGGATGCAGGCTTGAAGGGGGCGAGATGGCATAGCTATCCGGTAAACTGAAGCCGATGACGACCGCCGCACCCGCCCTTTCGCTGACCACCGAAGCCTTTCATGCCGCCGTACACGCAACCGTCCAGACAGCCATCTCCAAGCCAGCCCTTGCCGTCTTCGATTGCGACGGAACGCTCTGGGCGCCCGACTCCGGCTCCGGCTTCATGGTCTACACCATCGAGACCGGCCTGCTCTCGCGTGAGGCGACCGACTGGCTCGATGGCCGCTACAATCTGTACCGCCGGGGCGAGCTCTCCGAGCTGGCCATCTGCGGCGAGATGGTGCAGGTCTATGCCGGGCAGCACAAGAGCACCCTCCGCGCCGCCGCCGCAACCTTCTTTGCCGAGCGCGTCGAACGACAGATCTTCCCCGAGATGCGCGCGCTGGTGGACGCCCTTCAAGCCGCCGGCACGGAGATCTGGGCCGTCAGCTCCACCAACGACTGGGTGGTGGAAGAGGGTCTAACGCGCTTCGGCATCCCGCCGGAACGTGTGCTCGCCGCCCGTGTGCGCGTCGTCGACGGCCTCGTCACGAACCAGCTGATCGACGTGCCGACCGATCAGGGCAAGGTCGACGCTCTCGTCCGCGCCGGGATCACCGCCCCCGATTGCGTCTTCGGCAACTCGATCCACGACGCCGCCATGCTCGCCATCGCGCGGCGCGCCTTCCCGGTAAACCCCTCTCCAGCCCTGGTGGAGCGGAGCGCCGCCGAAGGGTGGCCGGTGTACTATCCCGCATCAGTTTTGGGCTAAGTTCATTCTTCTAAGTCTATTCACCGCCGAAGCGCGTCTATAGAAGGAGTGAAGGAGCCGATCCGCAAGCTGGACAGTCGCAACGACGCCGAGGCCAATCGCCCCGCACGCCTCGTCGTGGCCGCTCTGATGCTGCGGAAAAACCCGGCAACGGAGCTGGCCAACACCGAGGTGCTTATCTGCCAACGGCGGCCGAACGCGCCTATGAGCCTGAAGTGGGAGTTCCCCGGCGGAAAAATAGAGCCGGGCGAGACACCGGAAGAGGCCTTGGCGCGGGAGCTGGACGAGGAGCTGGGCATCCAAGCCACCATCGGACGGCGGGTTGCTCAAATCCACCACCATTACCGCAACGGCGGCGCGCTGGACCTCCAGTTCTTTGTGGTCGACGAGTACCACGGCGTCCCGGAGAACCGTATCTTTAACGACATACGCTGGTCGCCACTTACGGCCTTGCCGGGATACGACTTCCTTGCCGCCGACCTTGGTCTGGTACGCGACTTAGCCGATGGCCTGCTCCTCTAGTATTCTGTTCAACATACAGCAGCTACACGGCATCGTACAAGAAGCACTTCCTCCATCTAAGGCCGCATGACCGACGATTCGACCCAGCCCGGCGAGACGAACCCCTGGCGCGAACGGCTGCAGGCCCTCAAGAACATGCCACCCGTGCTGGGTATCTTGTGGGAGTCCGGACCCGCGGTCGTCACTTGGGGCCTGATACTGCGGGTCCTTGTCGCGGTGCTCCCCTTCGCGGTCGCCAAGGTAGCGCAGTACATCATCCAGGACATCGCCAATGTCTTGCGCGGGCAGCCGCTGGCAGGACTCTTCTGGACGCTGGTTGCCGCCGAGGTCGGCCTCAACGTCTTCCTCGGCCTGCTCACCCGTGCTATCGACTATAGCGATTCCCTCCTCGCCAATCGCTACACGCAGCACGTCAGCGTCCGCGTCATGGAGCACGCCTCCCGACTCGACCTTACCACCTACGAAAACCCCGTCTTCTACGACCGGCTGGAGCGCGCCCGCGTGCAGGCCACGGATCGGCTGGGCATGATCCAGATGATGGGCCGCCTCTTCCAGCAGGTCATTACAACGCTCGTCTTCTCGGCAGCGCTGGCCTGGGCATCGCCGTGGCTGGTGCTGCTGCTCGCGTTCGGCGTGCTGCCGTCGTTCCTGGGCGAGACGCACTACGCCTTCCTCGGCTACGCCAAGAACTTCCGGCAGACCACGGCCAAGCGCCAGATGGACTACCTGCGCCAGGTGGCCGGCAGCCGCGAGGGTGCAAAGGAGGTCAAGCTCTTTGGCCTCAACAAGTTCTTCACCGATCGCTTCCAAGCGCTCGCCAGCCAGATCTACCACGAGGACATCGCCCTCTCCCGCTCGAAGCTGATCGTCGGCGGCCTGCTGGGCATCATCGGAACGCTCGGCTACTATGGTGCCTACGTCTTTGTCATCTGGCGCACATTGCACGGTGGCTATGAGATCGGTCAGTTTACCTTCCTCACCGCCGCCATTCAGCAGGCCAGCTCCAACCTTCAACAGGTCTTCTCGACCGCCTCCGGCATCGCCGACCAGGCCCTCTTCCTCACCGATCTGCTCGCCTTCTTTGCCATGGAGCCGACGGTCCAGTCGAAGCCCAACGGCTTGCCCGCGCCGCAGCCGATCACGCGCGGATTCGAGTTCCAGAACGTCTCCTTCACCTATCCCGGCACCGACCGCACCGTCCTGCGCGAGTTTAACTTCCACCTGCATCCCGGCGAACGCATCGCGCTGATCGGCGAGAACGGCCAGGGCAAAACCACAGTCGTCAAGCTGATTACCCGCCTCTACGATCCAACCGAAGGCCGCATCCTGCTCGACGGCATTGACCTCCGGGAGTACTCGCTCGAAGACCTGCACCGTCACATCGGCGTTATCTTTCAAGACTTTATGCGGTTTGAGATGACGGCCCGTGAGAACATCGCCGTCGGCAAGGTGGACGCGCCGCACCAACAGGCGGACATCGAGATCGCCGCGCATAAGTCCCTCGCCGACACGGTCGTCGCCAAACTCGGCCACGGCTATGACCAGATGCTCGGCCGCCGCTTTGAGGGTGGCGTCGAGCTCTCCGGCGGCGAATGGCAGAAGATGGCCTTGGCCCGCGCCTACCTCCGCGATGCCGATCTGCTGATCCTCGACGAGCCGACCGCCGCGCTTGACGCACGCAGCGAACTCGAAGTCTTCGAGCGCTTCGCCGAACTGACCGAGGGCAAGATGGCCCTGCTCATCTCGCATCGCTTCTCGACCGTCCGCATGGCCGACCGCATCGTCGTGCTCTCAGGCGGCCGACTGATCGAAGAGGGTAACCACCAGAAGCTGATCGAGCAAGGCGGCCTCTACGCCGAGATGTTCGAGATGCAGGCCGCAAGCTATCGTTGACAGAGGGAAGACAAGATGGAGGCGCACCTGGCACACAATTCGCAAACCGAAGCAGCCGGACATCCTTCTCTGCCGCCTGTCGAGTTCCCCGTCGTAGGCCTTCCCGAGCACCCCTCGGTCTCAGACGACGCTCTGCGGTCCCATGTCGACGCGCTGATCGCCCAGTGGGAGATGCTGCCCTCCGCCGGCAAAGATACCAGCCTCCCGCAGCGCCTGAAGGACCTGGGCACACGACTTAAGCTGCGCCTGCAAACCTGCCGCCGCCTGGTTCCCACCGGCTCGAAGCAGCTCACCCCCGCGCTTGAGTTCCTGGAAAGCACGCGGTTGATGGAGTCGGTGCTTCTGACCGCGCGCGATGCCACCAAGACGCTGCTCCGCGTTCCGCACATTCGGATCGCCAGCGCGACCAGCGACATTCCGCGCGTCGTCGGTCTCGCAGAGGGGTACCTCTCTGTAGTCAGAGGCATCTGGTCGGCGGACTCACTCTCGGCCTACGTCTCCCGCGCGCAGACGCACGATCCTCTGCTGCTGCGCGAAATCGGCTCCCTTCCCCTTGCGCTTAAGCTGGCGCAACTGGAGTTCCTCCTCGACCGAGCTGACGAAGCTTTCGCCGCCGGTGCGCTGCCCCCGATTGAGCAGTCGCCGTTCTCCGCTCCGCTGCACAGCCTCCGCCGCCTCAACCAGGCCGAGTGGAACGACATCCTCGAACCGCTGATCGCCTTCGACGCCATCCTGCGTGCCGACCCGGCGGGCGTCTACGGCGCGATGGACGAGGAGACACGCGGCAGCTATCGCAATCGGGTCGCGGAGCTTGCCTGCCACGCGGACGACAATGAGGTCGCCACTGCGCAGGCCGCCCTTGCACTTGCCCGCGCCGCAGACCTAGCCGGAGACGCCGACCCGCGCCGCCACCAACGCCAGCGCCATATCGGCTGCTACCTGTTTGCCGAAGGCCGTCCAGAACTCGACCGCAAGATCGGCTTTCACGCGCCGCCAGCGGAACGGCTACGCTTCTGGGTGCTCGGCCACAACGAAGATGTCTACATCCTCGGCATCTTCCTGCTGGCTGTGCTGCTGATCTTCGTCCTGATTGTGCCCCTGGTGCCGCACCACACCATCTGGCCCATCGTGGGGGCCTTGCTGTTGGCTCTGTTGCCCGCCTCGCAGACGGCGGTCGATCTCGTCAACAGCGCCGTCTCCGCGCTGATGAAGACCGACGCCTTGCCCAAGCTCGACCTCGAAGACGGCATCCCCGCCGGGCTCTCGACAGTTGTGGTCGTGCCTACGTTGTTGCTTAGCGAGATGCAGGTGCGTGAGCTTTTTGACGAGTTGGAGGCGCGCTACCTGGCCAACCAGGACGCGCACCTGCACTTCGCTCTGGTCACGGATCTGCCTGACAGTGTAGGCAAGCCTACAAATGAGGACCGCGACCCGCTCGTGTTGCAGGCCATAGCGCAAGTCGACACGCTAAACGCCAAGTACGCGCACGAAGACGGCGGCAAGTTCCTGCTGCTGCATCGTCATCGCGTCTTCAACGCGCGGCAAGGCGTTTGGATGGGATGGGAGCGCAAGCGCGGCAAGCTGCTCGACCTCAACAAGCTCATGCTGGGAGATTACGACAGCTTCCCGGTCAAGGCAGGCCCGGTCGATCTGCTGCGGCGGGTCAAGTACGTCATCACGCTTGACTCCGACACGCAGCTGCCGCGCGGGACCGCCGGCCGCATGATCGGAACTCTGGCGCACCCGCTGAACCAAGGGATCATCGACCCGCGCCGCCGTGTCGTCACGCATGGCTATGGCATCCTTCAGCCGCGCGTCGGAGTCAGCGTCGCCTCGGCCTCGCGCTCCCGCCTGGCCGCCATCTACTCCGGCGAGACCGGCTTCGACATCTACACCCGTGCCGTCTCCGACGTGTACCAGGACCTCTTCGGCGAGGGCATCTTCACTGGCAAGGGTATCTACGAGGTGGCGATCTTCCATCAAGTACTGGATCATCGTTTTCCGCGTAACGCGTTGCTCTCGCACGACTTAATAGAAGGAGCCTATGTCCGCGCGGGCCTCGTCACCGATGTGGAAGTCATTGACGATTACCCCTCGCGCTACGCCGCCCACGCCAAGCGCAAGCATCGCTGGGTTCGCGGCGACTGGCAGATCGTGCAGTGGCTCTTCGGGCGTGTGCCGGACGAGTCGGGCCGGATGGTGGCCAACCCGATCAGCACCATTTCGCGCTGGAAGATCCTCGACAACCTGCGCCGGTCCCTCGTCGAGCCGGTGACGTTCCTGCTGCTGGTGCTCGGCTGGTTCGTTCTGCCGGGCGGCCCGCGCTACTGGACGCTTGCCGTGTTGCTGCTTCTGCTGCTTCCGTCCGCAGTGCAGTTCGCACTCGGCCTGGTCCGCGCCGCGCTCAAGCCCAGCGCTGCGGTTGCGCACGAAGCCCTCAGCACCCTCGGCGCTTCGCTCGGCTTTGTGCTCATCAACCTCGTCTTTCTGCCGCACCAGATGCTCTTGTCGGTCGACGCAATCGCCCGCTCCGCCTTGCGCGTCCTCGTATCCGGGCGCAACCTGCTGGAATGGGAGACCGCCGCGCAGGCTGAACAGGGGAACCGCCGCTCCTCGCTTGACCTCTACCTTCAGTTCTCCCCCCTCCTCGCCGTGCTTCTCGGCGCTGGTCTGTATCTGACCCATCGTCATGCGCCTCTCGCCCTCCTCGCTCCGACTGGCCCCATCCTCCTGCTTTGGATCATCGCTCCGCTGCTTGTTCTCTGGCTGGACTCATCCCCGCGCGCACAGAAGGGCCCTCTCTCCTCCGCTGACACCGCCTTCCTCCGCCGTCACGCTCTACTGATCTGGCGCTTCTTCGCCGAGTTCGGCAATGAGGACAATCATTGGCTTATCCCCGATAACGTTGAAGAAGCCGGCGTTCATCAGGTGCGCAAGCTCTCTCCCACCAACCTCGGCATGCTGTTCAACGCCCGCCAGGCCGCCGTCGAGTTCGGCTTCCTCACCCTGCCCGAGTTCGCCCGCGCCACTCTCGGCACCCTCGACACCTACGAGCGCCTCGATAAAGTGCGCGGACACATCTTCAACTGGTACGACATTGCGAGCCTCCAGGCCGTACCCCCGTTTACCGTCTCCGCCGTCGATAGCGGCAACCTCGCCGCATCGCTCTACACCCTGCACACCGGCGCGCTCGACTTGCTCAATCGAGGGCTGCGCTTCGATCCTTACGTTTCGGATGACGATTGGACACCGGCTGAAGCGGCGGCGAGACAGAACGCCCAGACGCGATTTCTCCATGACTACACTCCCTGGAGGCTCCCTGAGTTCGCCGTGCTCGACCAGACCGAGACCCCGATGCCTGTCTTGGCGCAGGCTCCGGAGTATGTAAGGACGCTTCGAGGAAGGATTACCGATCCTTCGCTATCGGCGAAGCTAGGGTTTGCTGAGCAGAACCTGGCCCAGCTCCGCGTCGACTTGGCGACTGTCGCCGAACGCGCCTTCCACTTTGCCGATCTGATGGAGTTTGGCTTCCTCTTCAACAAGTCGCGCCAGCTACTCTCGATCGGCTACGACGCTCCGAGCAACGAGGTCCACTCCGCCTGCTACGATCTCCTCTCGTCCGAGTCGCGCATCGCCAGCTTCCTCGCCGTGGCCAAAGGCGACATCCCCCAGCAGGCCTGGTTCCGGCTGGACCGTACACACGTCCTGGTCCGTGGCCGCGCCGCTCTCGTCTCCTGGACCGGCACCATGTTCGAATACATGATGCCGTCGCTCTGGATGGAGACCTTCCCAAACACCCTGCTGTCGCGCTCACTCGACGCCGCCGTCCGCATCCAGCGCGATCACCCTCGTACGCTCAAACGCGGCGATCTACCGTGGGGCATCTCGGAAGCAGGCTTCGCCGTCACCGATGCGCAGGGCCGCTACGGCTACCAGGCCTGGGGCATCCCGGCGCTCGCGCTCAAGTACGGCGCGGAGGATGGCCCCGTCATCTCGCCCTATTCCACGTTTCTGGCGCTCCCGCTGCTGCGCGACGATGCCTTGGCAAACCTGCGCCGGATGGAGAAGCTCGGCTGGGTGGGCGAGTACGGCTTCTACGAGGCGGCCGACTACACAGAGGGCGAATCGAAGCTCGTCCGCTCCTGGATGGCGCATCACCAGGGGATGAGCCTCCTGTCGCTGCTCAACCTGCTCCACGGGAACATCGTGCAGCGCTGGTTTCACGCCAACCCGCGCGTCCGCGCCGCCGAGCTTCTGCTGCATGAGAAGCCAGTAAGCAAGCAGTCGCTGCATTCGCTGACTGAGCGCGCCGCAAGTGCTTCGGCCAAGCCGGAGCCCGCCTAAGAGAGCAAGTTTTTTTCTTTTTAATAGGTGATCTAACAAAGCAAAGGAGTTAGCAGATGATCACCTTATAAAGGGTATGCACCATGCTTGGGGCAGCCACTTTCTTGTGGGCGCTCTGCGATTGGCTTTGGAAGGTGTGAGCCTTTGGGAAGCTAACAAACAACAGAGCCAAACGCGAGGAAGGGTCTGGCTTGCAAGGGAGGGTGGGGCACCCATGCATCGCAAGAGGAACGTGTGGCGGGGATCAAGCCTTATGCGGCACACTGATGATCAGCGCCGTGGCGTTCTCATCTCCCGAGCACCGGATGATCCGCGCCGTGCTTGCGTCCAGATACGCCGCGTCGCCGGTGCCGAGATGCTCGTGCCGGCTGCCAAACTCCACATCGAGCGCGCCAGAGATCACATAGATCATCTCGTGTCCTTGATACATGTGCGGGCGGAAGGGCGTAGCGTCATGGTGCGGGAAGAACTCGGCGATGCACGGCCCCAGCGAGCGATCCGGCACCAGAATGCCGAAGCTCTCCGCCAGATGCGACGGATTGGCGGGACGCGGCTGTGGGATGCGGACGCGGTCCTTCTTGCGCTGCACCCGGAAGAAGCTATGCTGCTCCGGCTGGAAGAAGTAGCTGAGGTCCTTGTTGAAAGCCAGACCAAGGCGCGCCAAGTTCCGCAGGGTGGGCACTACACGGCCCGTCTCCAACTGCGACAGGAAGCTGGCGGAGAGGCCGGTCTTTGTGCCGAGCTCGACCAAGCCCATCGAGCGCTTGAGCCGAAGCTGCTTGATGCGCGTGCCGACCGAGTTGGCCTCGATCATCATCTCGACCGATTCCGGATCGACCTCATCGATCTCAGGGAGGGTGTCTACTTCCAGGTCGTTCGCCGCGTTCTGCCGTGTTAGCTGGGTGCCCATAGGTAGAGGCTATCTTGCCCTGAGTGCCTAGGACGGGAGACACTAACGCAGATCAACAAACGAAGGTACTTTCTTGCGCGGCTTCGAATCATCCCCCAAGCAGAAGCCTGTTCGCCCTTGGTTGTCATTCCCGAAGGGAATCCGCATCTGTCCTCGCCTACTAGCCGACATGTCTAAGCCGCCTCCAGCACGCTCTTGATGCGCTCCGCCGCCCACTCAATCTCCTCGCGGGTAATCACCAGCGGCGGCGCAAACCGGATGATGTTGCCGTGGGTCTCCTTGCACAGGATGCCGGTTTCCTTCAACGCCTCACAGAAAGGCCGAGCGGGGACATGCAGCTCAATGGCAATCCAAAGGCCGCGTCCCCGTACTTCCGCGATATACGGGCTGTCGATCCCGTGCAGCAGATCGAGAAAGAACGGCCCCAGCTCGGCGGACCGCTCCACCAGCCGCTCTTCCTTCAACACGCACAGAGCCGCCCGGGCCACCGCGCAGGCCAGCGGATTGCCGCCAAAGGTGCTGCCATGATCGCCGGGCTGGAAGACGCCGAGGATCTCACGAGACGCCAGCACCGCCGACACCGGGTAGTAGCCGCCCGAGAGAGCCTTGCCAAGGATCAGCACATCGGGGGTGATCCCGTCGTACATATAGGCGAAGAGCTTGCCGGTGCGCCCCAGGCCGGACTGGATCTCGTCGGCCATCAACAAAATACGGTGCTCGCGGCAGATCGCGGCAGCCTCGGCCAGGTAGCCGTCCGGCGGGATGATGATGCCCGCCTCGCCTTGGATCGGCTCGACGAGGAAGGCGCAGGTGTTCGGCGTGATCGCCGCCCGTAGAGCCCCCGCGTCGCCGAATGGGACGGTCTTAAATCCACCGGCAAAGGGTCCGAAGCCGTGACGGTACTGCGGGTCCGACGAGAAGCTGACGATCGAGATGGTCCGTCCGTGGAAGTTGTTGGCGCAGACGATGATCTCCGCCTGTCCTTCGGGTATGCCTTTGACCGTGTATCCCCATTTGCGCGCAACCTTCAACGCCGTCTCGACCGCCTCCGCGCCGGAGTTCATGGGCAGGGCCATGTCGAAGCCGGTCATGCGGTGCAACTGCTCATAGAAGAAGGGGAGCTGGTCGTTGCGGAAGGCCCGCGAGGTCAGCGTGACCCGGTGCGCCTGATCGAGCATCGCCTCCAGAATCTTCGGATGGCAGTGCCCCTGGTTGACGGCCGAGTACGCCGCCAGACAATCCAAATATCGCCGGCCCTCGACATCGTAGACCCAGCATCCGCTTGCGCGCTCGATCACCACATCGAGCGGATGGTAGTTGTTCGCTCCATACTGCTCTTCCAGCTCGATTGCGTTTGCGGTCAGCACAAGAACTCCTTCAGGCTATTCCCAGCCTATCAAATGGAGTTAGGCCGCCTCGACTACGTTCTGTTTCTTTTCGAAAAACGTCTCGACCTCCTCCAAGGTGCGACCCTTGGTCTCCGGCAGAAAGATTGCGGCCGTGAAGAAGTAGATCACCGTGCAGGCCGCCCAGAAGAAGAACATCGCATAGTACCCATAGCGTCCCACCACCGGCAGAAAGACTGCCGCGATCAGCGTCGACACGCCTTGGTTGAGCAACAGCGCGATCCCCATGCCGACCGACCGGATGCGCGTCGGCATCAGCTCCGACAGCATCAGCCACACGACGACACCCGGACCGAACGCATACGAGGCAATAAACAGTCCGAGGCAGCCCGTGATCAACCATCCGGTCCGCTCGCTCGGCACCGCGCCGAAGGTGGCTTGCTTGATCGTTAGCGGCTTGCCCGGCTGCGCGGCGATCTTCAGCGTTGGATCGGCATCGTCGCTCCGGACGCTGGCCACGCGGTCCCCTTCGCCTGCGTCGTAGACGACCGTGGCCGCGCTAGGTGCTCCTCTAGCTTCGGCACCCAATATGTTGAGCGGTAACGCCACGCCTTCCGCACCCATCCCGGCCCGAGCCTTGGCCAACACATCCACGCGCGACGCCTCAAACCGGTAAAACAGCCCCGCCCCCAATAGCAGCGACAGCACGATTCCGCCGGTTCCTATCTTCAGCAGAAACTTACGCCCCTTCTTGTCAACGAGCGCCACGCCCACCAGCGTCATTACGCAGTTCAGCACCTTCACGGCCACATCGCCCTGAGTCGCATGGCTGGCTGTCATGCCTGCCTGCTTCAGAATAATGACGAGATATCCCAGAACTGAGTTGATCCCCGTCGTCTGGTTAAACGAAAGGATGACGCACGCGAGCACAAACGGGAATACATACTTCCGCTCCAGCAACGATCCTTTCGTGCCCGAAGCTGTCTCCTTGCGCCCTTCGCTGGCTGAGGCTTCCATCTCCCGCATCTGCAGCTGCGCCTGCTCCTCCGGTGTCGACCGCCGCAGCGAAGCCAACGCCTCCACCGTCCGCCCCTTGCGGAAAAGCCAGCGCGGCGTCTCGCTCAAAAAGAAGCTGCCCGCAAAGAAGAGGATGCCGGGATAGACGACGGACAGAAACATCCCCCGCCAGGCATGGTCCTGCGCCGCGCGGATCATCCCTGCATCGCCCGCCGCCGCGAGCACCGCCGCCTCCGCCTGCCGCGTGAAATAGAAGCCCGTGAGCGCCGCGATCACAATCCCGAAGGTCAGCATGAACTGGAAGATCGCTGTGCCGCGCCCGCGCACGTCCGCTCCCAGGCTCTCCGCCAGATAGAGCGGCACCACCACCGCGATAAACCCGCCGCTGATCCCCTGCAACAGCCGCCCCAGGAACAACGGCACAAACCCGTGCGACGCCACAATCAGCCCTACACTTGCCACAAAGATCGCGCCGCTTAGGATCATCATCCGCTTGCGGCCAAGCCAATCCGCCAGCACACCGGCTACCAGCGACGAGCACAGCCCGCCGCCCAGCACCGCCGCCACCAGGATCGACGTCTGCTGCACCGACAGGCTCACCGTCTTGCCCAGGTACAGAAGCGCCGCCGCGATGATCCCCACGTCGATCCCGTACAACAGCCCGCCAGTCCCCGAGATAAACAGCAGATAGCGCCCATACAGCGCGGTGCGGGAAGACGATTCACTCATCCCCGTATCGTCGCAGAGATCGTTGCCGAATGCACCGCTTTTCTCCCGCGCGCATTAGCGCCGCTGGAACTCCGGCGACCCCAGCAGCAGCCCCGCCATCGCCGCCGTCTGCTTATCCAGCGCCGGTCGCGCGCCTTGCTTCAACTCGACCGCCTCGAAGTTCCGGCCCGCAAACTCCGTCTCCGCCTGGCGCTGCGTCTCGCCGTCGCCCGACTGCCGCAGCACCGCGTCCCGCGTCCGTTCAGTCACCGGCGCATTCAGCAGCAGAAGTTCGAGCCGCTTCTCCGCCGCTACCCCACGATCGTCCGCACCCGCCGACACCGGCTTGATCGTTGCAGGCTGCTCCAGCAAAGTCGGGAGTCCACTGTGCACGCCCGGAACCTTATCCGACGCCAGCACGAGGGCGAAGTTCAGCCGGCTGACCAGCGACCCCGTGCTCACCCACGGCTCAGACATCCAGCTATACCCGTTCGGCGTCTGCATCCCGTAGAGCGGCATTCCCAGCTTGTCGAGCGCCTGTACCAGCGGCTGCGGGTTAGCTGCGTCCGTTCCTGTCGCGCGCACCGCCGACGCCACAAACTCGAGCGGCGTCTTTACCTTGGCCTTCTCGACCGTGGGCGACCAGAACTCTGGAGCGTCGAACATCGTTCGCAACACCGCCTTAATATCCCCGCCGCTCGCGAGAAACGTCTTTGCCATCTTGTCCACCAGCGCGGGCGGAGGCTCGTCCGCCACAAACCGCACCGCCAGCTTAGTCGAGATAAACCGGGCCGTCGCCGGGCTTGTCGCCAGGATGTGCAGCACCTCCATGCCTTCGGTCTGTCCACCCTCGCGGATCGTCGTGCCCAGCACCTGCTTTGGCCCCGGCTCATGCCGGTTCGGCTGGAACTCATACGCCGCGCCCTGGTACGGGCGGTCGATCGTCCATCCTGTAAACACCCGCGCCACCTGCGTCACATCCGCTTGCGTGTACCCGCCGTTCACGCCCAGCGTATGCAGCTCCATCAGCTCGCGCGCGTAGTTCTCGTTCAGCCCGCTTGCCTTCGCGTTGGGATTGCGTGCCGCCCGCTGCGCCGCCAGTGAATCCGGCCCGATGCTCTGCCAGTTGTCCAGGTACACCAGCATCGCCGGACTCTTCGCCGTCGCCACCAACAGGTCCTCAAACTTGCCCAGCGCGTGCGCACGGATCACCTCGCGCTCATAGGTCGAGAGCAGGTACGGTTCGTTCTGGTTCTTCTTAACGTAAACGTTGAAGTGGTTGAGCCAAAAGTCCGTCATCACGGCTTCGAGCTGGCGGTTGCTATACAGATCGCGCAGCAGCCGCGTCTGCAACACCTCACCGCCAATCAGCCGCAGCGATCCCGGCAGCGCGGTGACGATCTCTTGTTCCTCCGGGGTCATTCCTTCCAAAAACTCCGCCAGTTCTTGCTTGCTTAGGCTCCGGCGAAACGCGATCGCCTCGGCCGGCGACATGGCGATCACCCGCTGCATTCGCTGATCCGGCGGCAGGTTCAGCACCTTCATCGCGTCGAGGTCGGCGTACAGCTTCTCCTCATGCTGGTCCGGCGCGCTCCCTTTGGCGGTCAGTTCCGTGGCGTCCATCGGAGCCTGTTCCTGCTTGGCCGCCGCGTCGATCTTCATGCTTTCGCCCACCGTCGTATTCTTCGCGCCCGCAAGCGCCTTTTCCGTCTGACGCATTGCTTCGAACGCAATCTGATCGGCATACAACGCGTGCTCTGTAGGATCGCTCGGCAGAGGAAGGTTCTGCTTCTCCCGCGCCTTCAGCATCAGCGGCGAAGGAAACCGCTCCATCAACGCCTGCTGTGAAAGCTGCATCGCCGGATAGTTCGCCAGCCGCGCCTCCAGTGCCGAGTCATCAATGGACGCCGGGTTGAGCTGCTGGTCGATCCATTGCTTCAGCCCCATCTTGTTCACCGCGTCCACATCGCCCGGACGCGGCCCAAACGTCAGCCGGTTCAGCGCATGGAGCGTCCGCTCGTCGCCCTGCATCTGCTTGGCCGAGCTGAAGATATTCAGGGGAGCGGCCAGCAACGGCTGCTCGATTATCAGCAGACAAAGAGCGGTCGCGGTAAGGGCGCGACCGGCAGCTTGGAGAGAGGGTGCGGCGGAACGTAGCTTCATAGAATAACCCTTCCGCGCGAGTCCGGGAAAGCGCGTCTCTCGTTCTAACACGGTGACGCGCCTTCAGTTGCGTTCCCTAGAACCGGGGTGCCCCACCTTCGCGACGGTCTCATCGTCGCTAAGGTGGGTTCCGCCACGCCCACAAACACCTGCTAAAACGCCGCCAACTCCTCCATCGCCCGATACAAATCCTCCGGCTGCGGCAGAGTCGCGTCCTCCAACACCGGCTGATACGCCACAAATGTATCCATCGCCCCCACCCGGCGCACCGGCGCATCCAGATCGTGAAACAACTCATCCCCGATCCGCGCCGCGATCTCCGCCCCGTACCCCCAGCTGAGCATATCCTCGTGCGCGATGAGGACCCGGCTCGTCTTCCGTACGGACTCGGCGATGGCCTCCCAGTCGAACGGGCTCAGCGAGCGGAGATCGATCAGCTCGACATCGATGCCCTTCTCCCGCGCGATCTTCTGCGCCGCCTGCAACGCCCGTGGCACCACCGCCCCGTAGGTCACGACGGTCAGATCCTTGCCCGGACGCACCACCTTCGCCTTACCAAACGGAATCGTGTACTCCGGCCCCGGATAGAGCGCCCGACCATAGGTCTCGCGGTACAGCCGCTTGTGCTCCAAGAACAGTACCGGATCGTCGCACCGGATCGCCGTCCTTAGCAGCCCCGCCGCGTCGAGCGCGTTTGATGGCATCACCACACGCACCCCCGGCGTGTGCGTAAAGATGCTCTCACCCGACTGCGAATGGTAGATCGCCCCGCCCGTCAGATAGCCGCCGATCGGCACCCGCATCACCAGCGGGCAGCTGAAGTCACCATTCGACCGCCAGCGGACAACCGACAGCTCGTTACGCATCTGGTGCATCGCCGGCCAGATGTAGTCGAAGAACTGGATCTCGACCACCGGCTTCATCCCGCGCACCGCCATTCCGATCGCGCGGCCCACGATATTCGCTTCCGCCAGCGGCGAGTTCCAGCAACGGTCACTTCCAAACTCTGCCTGCAGGCCCGCCGTCAGCTTGAAGACGCCGCCCTTCCCCTTCAATTCTCCGGCACGCAGCGGCTCGTCTCGCGTCGCATCCGCTACGTCCTCGCCATACACCACCACCCGCCCGTCCCGCCGCATCTCGTCCTTCAGCGTCGCGTTGATCAGGTCAGCCATCGTCCGTTCCGTCGCGTCCTCGGCCGAGTTCCCCGGCTCCGTCTGCCAACTCTTATCCGTGACGCTCAGGTCTTCAGAGTACACATGCTTTGTGATCGAAGCCACGGTGGGCAGAACGGCCTTCACCGCCACATCCGCCGCCCGCTGCACCTCCTCATCCACCGCGCGCTCGATCGCGTCGATCCCCGCCTCATCCAGAATCCCTTCTCGCAGCAACCACAGCTGCATCCGCGAGATCGGGTCGCGCGCCGCGTCCGTCTGCAACTCCGCCGCCGATCGGTAAGCCCGCTCGTCATCCGAAAGCGAGTGCGAATAAGGCCGGATCACGTGTCCGTGCACCAGGGCCGGTCCCTTGCCGCTCCGGCAGTACGCCACCGCCTTTACCATCGCGGCGTAGCTCGCCAGCGGGTCCGTCCCATCGATCTCGGCAAAGTGGAAGTTCGGAAAGTTGGCAATCAGCCGCGAGATGTTCCCGCCGGGCGTATTTGCCTCCACCGGCGTCGAGATCGCATAGCCGTTGTCTTCCACCACATACAGCACCGGCAGCTTCCCATTCGACGCCGTATTCAGCGACTCCCAGAACTCCCCCTGGCTCGTCGACCCCTCGCCGATCGAGACATACGTCACCTCGTCGCCATGGAACCGCACGTCCTTATACTCGCGGTAATCCTCTGTGTGCCTGGCCGCCGCCTCCGGATGCCGCGTAAAGAACCGTCCGGCCTCCGCGCAGCCAATCGCATGGAGACACTGCGTCGCCGTCGCCGACGAAGGCGTCACGATATGCAACTTCGAGCTCGACCAGTGCGACGGCATCTGCCGCCCGCCGCTCGCCGGATCGGCCGCCGCGCCCACCGCCTGCAACAGCTGCTCCTCCACCGTATTGCCCAGCGTCAGGCAGATCGCCCGGTCGCGATAGTAGGGAAAGAACCAGTCGTAGCCCGGCCTCAGCGCCATGCCCGCAGCCACCAGCAGCGCCTCATGTCCAGCACACGAAATCTGGAAGAAGATCTTCTGTTGCCGCTTCAGGATGATCTCGCGGTCGTCGGTCCGCCGTGATAGATACATTAGCCGGTAGAACTCGATCAGCTGCGCGCGTGTAAGCGCCGGTTCTCCTGCGCCTGCGTCTGAAGCCCGATCGTCCAGGCTTACCGCCCCACCCTGCTGCGCCACGAACACCTCCGTCAGCGAGCTCTCCCCTTCGGTCGCCTGCCTCATAGCTCCGATTGTAAATGGGTCAGCTTGCGTGGCCTTTGTGCCCTGCCGCGTACCTCTTTATTAGAGAACACCAACGTACTGTTCTGAACTTATCCCATTCTGAGGCGGCCCAAAGTTTAGACGATAGATGCATTAGTAACCGCTAAGTCGAGGTTACCCACCTTAGGAGCCGCTCATGTCGATCCGCCGTCAGCTCGCCACCACCCTGTCTTCCTTGATCCTCTTCTCGGCCACTGTCGCCGGAACGCAGCACAGCATGGCACAGGGCTCCGCCACCACTGCGGCGAGCCCTGTGAGCACCACCGTTGCCAACCACTACCTTGTCGCCTATCGCAACGGCGTCGTCCCCGAAGACGCGGAGACCAGCACCAGCCTCGCCGGCGCGCACCTCGTCACCCGCCACGCCGCCCTCGGCATCGCGGTCGTCCAAGGCAACGGCACCGCCACCGACGCCGCCAACATGAAGCACCTCGCCGCGCAGGCCAACGTCGACTTCGTCGTCCACGACCGTCTGGTCTACGCGCACCAGATGGCCGTCGCCGCCGTCGCGGGCCAGAAGCATGAGCTGCAATCGAACGTCGCCCGTCCCGCCGCCCCGGTTGCCGGTCACGGAGCCACCTCTTCCGTCAGCATCGCCTCGCTCAAGCCGCACGACGACTTCTACAGCACGCCGCAGGGCTGGGCGGTCCGCGCGGTCGGCGGCTACGGCAAGCACATGGCGGGCGGGCCGGCCACCGGCCCCTGGGATGTCACCACCGGCACCGGCGTCCGCATCGCCATCCTCGACTCCGGCGTCGACGCGAACCACCCCGACATCGCTCCCAACCTCGTCTTCAACCTTTCGGAGATCGTCCAGACCCCCGGCAAGGGCCTTCCCAGCGCCTGCGACGACGGCACTCCGCAGGACCAGCAAGGCCACGGCACCTGGTCCGCCTCGCTCGCCGCCGGAGCCATGGGCGCGGGTACGGGCAAGGTGGTCGGCGTCGCCCCCACTGCCAGCATCCTCAACATCAAGGTGCTCCAGCGGATGCCGGACACCACCGTCACCGGCACCGTCGCCCAACAGTGCGCCGCCGGGCAGGCTTCGGGCCTCCTCAGCTGGGTCATCCAGGGCATCAACGACGCGGTCGCCCAGCACGCCGACATCATCAGCATGTCCCTCGGCTCCATGGTCGACCTGGAAACCGGCGACGGTGCCGGTCTGAAGGCCCTCTTCGATCACGCCACCTACGCCGCCGCACAGTCCGGGGCCGTCCTCATCGCCGCCGCCGGGAACGATGGCTTCGACTACACCAATCCCCGCTACATCGAGATTCCCGCGATGTCCCGCTCGGTCCTCGCCATCGTCGCCTCCACCAACCCGGCCTGCGTCGAGAACATTGCCCCCGGAGCCCCGAGTGTCGCCGGCCCCGCCGCCCTTCCCAACTACAGCAACTTAGGCGCATCCATT
>CAXTUR010000041.1:0-22115 GCA_964247455.1 uncultured Acidobacteriaceae bacterium
ACTGCGGCGGAGTCGCCCCGGGCTGCGGCGTTGGGGCCGCGGGCGTCGAACTGCCCGGCGAACCGAAGTTATTGGACGGAGCCGCCGTCCCATTCGCCCCGCCTCCAGGCGTCCCGAACCCCGAACCTGACCCAGACCCGAAGCTCGACGCCGGTGTCCCGGTCGCGCTTCCACCCAGCAGGCTCGCCTTTGCCTTAAGCTGCTCAATGCGCGGGTCGTACAGGAACTCCCAGGTCGCATAGGTCGTCTGCTCATTCAGCACCGTGATGGAGCTACCCGAAGCCACGCTGCTGACCCCCATGATCGGTGCGCCGCCTCCGCTAAAGGTCGAGGCCGACTGGCTCCCGATGCCGCTACTGCTCCCCGGTGTTCCCGCTCCAACCGTAGCCGTTCCTGGAGCGCCAGCCGGATTGGACGGGTCCGTCGCAACTCCACTTGCCGCACCGCCAAAGCTCGATCCGCCAGGAGGCGACGCCGGGTTTGCGCCCCCCGTGCCACCAAAGGAGGACGACCCGAAGGACGAAGTAGGCGCGGTCGATCCGGTCCCGTTGCCGCCCGCACCGCCCGCTCCTACACTCTGCCCTGGCGTCGACGCCCCCGCAATCCCGCTCGCTCCCGGCAGCCCAGCCAACGGCTTGCCGAAGAAGCCCTTCACCGTCGTCTTCGCCTCGCCCACATGGATCAGCCGCCAGTCCGGTTTGCCCGTCATCGGGTCCAGGTAGCGTTGGCGCAGGAATCGGATGTTGTTGGTCTTCTCCAGCTGGTCGATAGACCCGGGATAGTGCCCCGTCTTCCGATAGTAGAGCTGCACCGCCCGCACATACTGGTTGCCGCGGTGGATCGCCTCCACCTCTTTGTCCCGCCGCAGCGCGATCGCCACGCGAGGCGCGGCGATCGCTACCACCAGCAGAATGATGAAGATGGCCACGATCAGACCCACCAGCATAAAGCCGTCGTCATCGCGGTCTGGTTGTCTCTTCATGGCTCAGTTCGTCAGCAGCGGCAGCGTCTGCTGGTTGCTGTTGGCGATGTCTTCCATCAGAATGGAGCGCGCGTCGATCCGCACCACCCGGTACCGCCGCTGGACGACGTCGCCCGCCGTGACGAAGAAGACGTCCTCACCATGGAGCAGAAAGCCGCGGCGCGTCCCGCTCGAAGCCGTCTCGGTACCGAAGAACTTCAGGTCGATGGGCGGCGGCCCGGAGACGACCGGCGTAACAGGCCGCACCGGCGCGATCGGCTGCGGGATCGTCACCGGCTTGACGATGCTGAGCTGCAAATCTCTCGGTCCCGGCCCAGCCGAGAAGATGTTGCGGCCGTTGCCCGAGTAGACGAGCGACTCCGTCACCAGCATGGCTTCCATATGCAGCGTCGGGTCCAGCTGCGTGGCCGGCTTAGTCTTGCTGGTAGATGCCGGCGTTTTGACTGGCTGGGACGTAGCCGCTGTCGTAGCGCTCTGCGCGGCTGGCCGTGGCGCATCCGGCACGCTTAAGTAGGAGTACAGAAACCAGGCCACGCCGATGAAGAAGACGGCGAGAATGGCGTAGTTGCGCTGGTCTTGCTTGGTCATCGCGCGGCCTCCACGTAGCCGACGGGCTCCGCGCCGGTGTTGGCCCGCAGGTAGCTGACGAGCTTGATGCGCAGGTTGACAGTCCCGCTCTGCTGCCCGGTAAGCGTGACGCCTGAGATCATGAAGAACAGCCGGTCGCGTTCGAGCGAGTTGAGGAAGAGCATCAGTGGACGGTAGTCGCCGCTCAGGGTGGCGTCGATGCGCACGGTGGTCAGCGCGCCGACGCCACCCTCCAGCGCCGGATCGTAGGCAAAGCTGTCGCGGGTCAGCTTGACGCCCTGCCGCTTGGCCAGCGCGCCCAGCTCGGCGACGATCTGCGAGTCGGCATATGGTAGCCGCTGCCGGTAGAACGCGTCGGCGTCGCTGGTGGCCGCGACGAGCTTGTTATCAAGGCCGCGCAGAGGAGCCGCGGCCTGTTGCGCTGCCTGCATCCGGGCAGTCTCACTTGCCACGGCTGTCGCATCCTGGCTATTCGCGGTGTTCCACGCAAGGGCGATATGGACCAGGAGATAGAGGTTAAGGAGCGCGAGCACGGCCACTCCCGCGATATGGAGGTTCAGCTTGGTGACGAGGCGACGGGTACGGGCGGCCACATCGCGGGCGGTCTTGCCCCCGGTCCGGGCTGTGCTTAGGGGAAGGGTGCTCATCGCGTGGCTCCCTTCCGGCTCACGGGGACCATCGGCAGCGGGTTGTAGCCGCTCAGGATGTCGAACTCGACGCCACCCGGCGTGGTGGTGGTCGACGTGGTCGTAAAGCCCGTGCCGCGCGGCGCACCCGCCAGACCACCGCCCGAATCCGCCGTCTGTGCCGACTCGTTGCTGAGGCGCGGCGAGAGGAAGCGCTGCGAGCCTTCAAGGTTGCGCACCAGCTGCACGGCACGGTCGCGGTCGCCGCTGACGCGCAGGCGGATCTGGACCAATCCCTCTTTGGTGATCTGCGGATCGATGCTGGTGACCTGGACGCCGTCGGGAAGCACCCGTTCGAGGTCCATCATCACCGCCGTCCAGCTAAAGCTCTTCTGCGCGAAGAGGTTGTTGAGGAACTCCGACCGCTCCAGCACGGACATATTGATCGGCTGGTGCATGCGGGCCTCATTCTCACGGCGCTCCTGCTCATATTGCGCGGTCTGGCGCTTCAACGCGTCCATCTTCGCCGCCGCCACGGCAGCCTGCTGATTCAACAGATGCAGGCCGAAGAGCAGCAGAACGGCCAGCACGGCTAGACCGCCCATCGCCAGTCGCAGCCGGGCGAAGAGAGGCCGCAGCTCGATAAAGGGACGTGTGGCGAGATTGATCGTGATTCGCATCAGCTTCGCATTAGCTCCTCAGGGCTCCTCGAACGCCAGCCAGCCAACAGGGCGCGATATTCACCGTCACGGTGGAGGCGATCATGCCGCTCTCTACCAGCTCATGCACCCGCAACTCCACTCCGCCGAAATCCGCCTCTCGCAGCAGACCTTTGAGCCGCTCCGCACCGGTCGAACCGGCGGAGAGGATCGTTCCCGGCGGCGTTCCCAGGGTGTCTTCAAAGTAGGCAGCCGCCACGCTGACGGCCTGCGCCACTTCGCGCGAGCCAGAGTTCTGGGCCAGCTCACGTAGCTCTTCGCGGACGCCTTCGAGCACTGCGCTGGGTTCAGCCATAGCTGCCTCGCGAGCCGCCTCGGCCTGGGCTGTTACGCCCACAGGCAACGGTTGCTGCGACGCCCACTCCGCGTGGGAGCCGTCGACATCGACCAGCGGCAGTGAGACGAGCGGCTCAACATACGGCTCTTCTGTCGTCATGTCGACCGAGCGATGGAGCAGCAGGATGCCCGCGCGGACGATGGCGGTGGTCACGCCCTTCGGTCCGGCGTTGACGACGAGTGTTGCGGAATCCGTGACCTTCAACCCCGCAAGCGCGGCCAGCGTGCTCGGCAGCACGGCCCCAGGCTCGTACCCCGCCTCGCGCACGACACCCTCGTACTCGGCCAGCACCTCACGGGGAATAGCTACAGCCAACACGCGAACTGCTCCTTTTACGGAGGACATCGTTTGATAGCTGATCGCGGCCTCCTCGCTCTCGAAGGGGATCAGCTTCTTCAGCCGGAAGCGGACGAGCGGCAGCGCCTCGGCGGCCTTGCTGGGCAGGGCGTCGAAATCGAGGAAGATCACCCGCACAGCCGCATCCGGGACGATCAACGTGACCTCGCGTCCTTTGGTCTTGTCGGCCACCGCGTCCAGTACCTTGCGCGCGGCGGCAACAGCGGCGGTACGGTCGGCGACATTGCCCGGCTTCAAACCGCCCTGCACCGCGCCTTCGGGCAGACCGGTGCGCGAGACGGCGGTCACCGGTCCCTCGGCATCATCGGCCCGCGCAGCGATGACGCCCTCGGGCCGAAGCTCCACGGCGACCCGCGGCCGCGTTCCCAGATCCAACGATGTCGGCAGAAACTCCATGCGTCTTTAGCTTACCTGTATTCCGTTAGGCGACGTGACGGGAACCAAACCATCGCCGCAGACAAACATATCCATAGAAGAGACACGCGACAGTCCAAAACGCCGTCAGGAATAAGCGGTCGGTGGGAGCGGCGACGTGAAGCTGATGGTAGGCAATAAGGCGGCGGATCGCTTGCACACTCTTCGCTCCCGAAAGCACGATCCAAAAGCTGTACATCCAGTAAATCTTGTCGTCCATCGGGCGTCTCCCGCCTTCTTTATCGGCAAAGCTGGATCGTCCGGTCAGCGGCCCGCTTCGATGAACGTCACCTTGTTGATCTCCTTGAGGGTGGTTACGCCCTCGCGGACGCGATCAATGGCGGAGTCGCGAAGAAAGGCCATTCCCTTCTCCTTGGCTTTCTTGCGGATCTCGGAGCCTGGCTTCTTGGCCAGAAGCATCTCGCGGATCTCGTCATCGAGCTCCAGCAGCTCGTGGATAGCGGAGCGGCCGCGAAAGCCGGTGCCGCCGCACTCCATACAGCCGGTGCCTTCACGGAAGGTGAAGCCCTGCCAGTCGGCGGGCTCAAGACCGTTCAGTTGGAGTTCGGCGTCGTTGTAGCGGACAGTGGTCGCGCAGAAATCGCAGACCGTGCGGACGAGGCGCTGGGCGAGGATGCAGTTAAGCGCGGAGACGAAGTTATACGGCTCGACGCCCATGTTGAGGAAGCGGCCCAGCACGTCGACCACGTTATTGGCGTGGACAGTGGTGAAGACGAGGTGGCCGGTGAGGGCTGAGTTGATGGCTATCTGGGCGGTCTCAGCGTCCCGAATTTCGCCGACGAGGATCTTGTCGGGATCATGACGGAGAATAGAGCGGAGGCCGCGGGCGAAGGTGAGGCCCTTCTTCTCATTGACCGGGATCTGGGTGATGCCACGGATCTGGTACTCGACCGGGTCTTCGATGGTGATGATCTTGTCCTCTTCGGACTTGATCTCGTTGAGCGCGGCATAGAGGGTGGTCGTCTTGCCTGAGCCGGTGGGGCCGGTGACGAGCACCATGCCGTAAGGCTCCTTGATGTAGCGGCGGAAGCGGGTCAGGTCCTTTTCGGCGAATCCCACGACGTCGAGGGAGAGCTTGGTGAACTTCTCGGACATCGACTCTTTGTCGAGCACGCGGAGGACGGCGTTCTCGCCATGGACGGTGGGCATGATGGAGACCCGGAAGTCGATCAGTCGGCCTTTGTAGCGGACGCGGAAACGGCCATCCTGCGGGACGCGGCGCTCGGCGATGTCCAATTCCGACATGACCTTGATGCGGGAGAGGATGGTCTGGTGATGCTCGCGGGCGATGGGGGCCATGGCCTGCTGGAGGACGCCGTCGATGCGGTACTTTACCAGAAGCGAGTCGTCGAAGGTCTCAAGATGGATGTCGGAGGCGCGGCGTTCGAGCGCGGTGAAGATGGTGGTGTACACCATAACAATAAAAAAAAAGATGTCGTCTTCGCCGGTCAGGCGCTCGATGGAGATGTTCTCGTCGGGGTTGTCTTCGGAGGAGAGGACGTCGAAGGCGAGACCTTCGGAAGCTTCGTCGAGGACGCGCTGCGACTGCTCGGTCTTTTTGAGCAGGTCGGTGATCTGCGAAAGCGTGGCGACGCGGGTGACCAGCCGCTGGCCGAGCAGGCCGGAGATTTCGTCGAGCACCATCAGCTTCGACGGGTCGGAGACGGCGATGGCAAGGCGGCCTTCTGCCTGCTCGAGCGGCACGAAGTTGTAGCGGAACATCATGTCGACCGGCACAGACTTGAAGAGGTCGTGCTGGATCTTGAAGTTCTTGAGGTCGACGAACTCGGCATGGTAGCGGCGAGCCAGGGCCTGAGCGCGCTCCATCTCGTCCATTGTCAGGTCGGCCAGGGGGAGTGCGAGGGGCGTTGCCATGGTGGTAAGACTCCGTTCGGGGCCAGTCGTGATCGCGCTACCAGAGGCAGTTTACTTCGCCAGAGCGGCGGATTCCCGCATCCTTCGTCACGAGCTGTAGTCCGTGAACGATCGCCGTAGCTCCAATGAGCTGATCTGCAAGGTCTTTAGGATAGGTGCTTTGAAAGCGTAGCGACCGATGCGCAATGCGGCCATTGATCGGCAGAACATGAAAGATTGAGCCTACAAAATTGAGGTATACATCAAGCGATGTGCTGATCGAGATGCGCCCTTTCACAGCAAGGAAGGCGAGTTCCCGAAGGGTAATGTCGGCGATTGCGACTCCGCCTGTTTGTCGAGATCGCGCCAGTGCACTCGCCGCCTCCACCGATAGCTGGGCAGGATCTTGTGTCGCCCAAATCACCACATGGGTATCAATCAGGATCAACGGTTTCGTTCGAGCGACTCCTGGTAGAACTGCTCATACTCCTCGTCGGTATGCATCGGCGACATGATGTCGCCATGGATCGTAATCACGCCCGGGAAGCGAAAAGCTTCGAGCGGGTCGACCTCATCAGGAAGCTCCAATGGCACCATCTTCGCCACTGGCTTACCGTGCCTGGTCACTAGGACAGACTCACGCTTCTTCTGCACTTCGTCAATAACTGAAAGACAGGTAGCTTTGAACTTTGCAGCGGCTATGGTCCTCATGGCACCCTCAATATGACTACTCTATCATGGTCATATTGCGAAGGTCTCGCTTGTGTTGTATAAGCGCGACGCCCCGGGTCGTCGCCTCCTTAGGTGACGATCCGGGGCTTAGTCTTGGCAGGAAGCTACGCTTTACAGCTTGTGACTAGCGCAGCCCGTGTGACCGCAGTCGCACTCTAAGGTTGTTAGATCCTTGGAGTCTTCGCAGAAGGTCGAACAGAACTTCGACCCTTCCTTCGCCATACAGCTACACGTTACATGCGCGCACTTCGTAGAACCCGCCATTGTCTTGCCTCCATCGTTCACTACATGCGATGCCCGCTGCTGTTCATTAGATGCCGCTGCTGGCCGTCAGCAGGCTCTCGGCGTGGCGTAGGCTGGTCTCGGTCACGGCGGCTCCGCTTAGCATCCGGGCGATCTCCTGGCGTCGCTCGTCGATCTCCATGCGGCGGACTTCGGTCTGCGTGCGGCCAGCTTTCTCTGACTTGGCGATGAGGAAGTGCTGGTCGCCGAACGCCGCGATCTGTGGAAGATGGGTGATGCAAAGCACCTGCTGAGTGCGGGAGAGGGTCTTCAGCTTGCGCCCAACCGCCTCCGCCGCCCGCCCGCCGATGCCGATGTCGATCTCGTCGAAGACGAGCGTGCGGGGCAGCACGATCTTCTTCTTGCGTCCGCCGGTAACGCCCTCTTCGACCGTCACTTTGAGCGCCAGCATGACGCGCGACATCTCGCCGCCCGACGCGATCTCGTCGAGCGGCTTCAGCGGTTCGCCGGCGTTCGTCGCGATGCGGCATTCAACGCGGTCCCAGCCCTGCGCGGTCCAGCGGCTGGTCTCCTCCGCTGCCGCTACGCCTACCTGAAAGCGGACCCGCATCGCCAGATCGTTGATCTGCGCTTCGGCCAGTTTTTCAAGCCGGGCCGCCGCCTCGCGCCGAGTGGAGGTAAGCCGTCCCGCCGCTGCGCGGTAGATTTGGGCCTGTGCGGCCTCTTGCGCCTTCAAGTCGATCAGCAGCGCGTCGCGGTTCTCCACCTCGGCGAGCTGGCGCGCCGCCTCTTGGCCGAAGGCGATTACGTCGGCGAGCGTCTGGCCATATTTGCGCTTCAGCCGATCGAGCGTGGCCAGCCGGTCTTCAATCTCCTCAAGACGACCGGGCGAGGCGTTCATCTTCGCCGCAAAATCGCGCACCCCGGACGACACATCCTCGACCGTCGCCTTAGCCGCGGCAAGCTCACGCGCTGGCTCGACAAAGCGGCTATCGTAACGCGCCAGTTCCTCTACGTGTTTCAGCGCAGCCGTGAGCGTCGTCTCCGCGGAACCTTCTGCCTCGTAGAGGAGCTCGTGCGCCTGCATGGCGGCACCGTACAGCCGTTCGGAGTTGCCGAGCACGCGCTTTTCCGCCTCAAGCAGCGCATCTTCGTCGTCCGCGCCCAGGTCGGCAGACGCGATCTCACCGCTCTGAAATCGCCAAAGGTCCGCCATACGCAACCGTTCCTGCTCGGCCGATTCGAGCACTTCGAGCCGCTGCCGGGTAACCTGCCACGCCGCGAAGGCGGAGCCTGCCTCGTCCGTACTTACACCGCCGAAGCGGTCCAGCAGCAGCCGTTGCTGTCCTTCGTCGAACGCGCCCGTGGTCTCACCCTGTGCGTGAACGAGGGCAAGTTCGGGCGCAAGCTGCCGCAGCACGCCTACGGTTGTCGCCTGATTATTAACGAAGACGCGCCCTTTGCCACCCACCGCAATCTCGCGCCGCAGTAGGATGTCGTCCGACTCAGCCTCTATGCCATGCGCTTCAAGGACCTCCAATGCTCCGGTGGTCGCCTCAAAGACGCAGCCGACGACCGACTTTTCCGCGCCATGCCGCACTACATCGGGCGACCCTTTGCCTCCAAGAAGAAGAGCCAAGGCATCGATGAGGATCGACTTGCCCGCGCCCGTCTCGCCCGTCAGCAGGTTCAGCCCCGGGCCGAAGCGAACGATCGCCCGGTCGATGACCGCATAGTTCTCCACCCGCAGCTCCAGCAGCATTCGCCCTCGCGTCTCCATGGCGAGTCTAGCAAAGACCGCCTTCTTTTCGCCGTAGGCAGAGGGAGCTGGGACCGCGCAAGATGGTCAGCTACCGGTCCGGTGAAGCGGGCTTCTTCCAAAGCTTGCCACCCGCGCGTCTGCTGTATTCCGCGAGCCTTGCTCTTGTAGGGGCATGGAACGCGTACTCGCAACGATCCAGTAACCGAGCGTCAACAGGTAGACAGCCGCGTTCCCATACGACCAGATAAGAAACGTCCGCCCGTCGTGATGGAAGGCGGCGACACTCTTGCCGCAGGCCGCGATCGTTTCGGAGACTCCTATTAACGCCATCCCTGCCGCTACTGAACCTAGCCATCCGCGCAGCCGTGTCCGCACAGCAATGCTAAACAAGATCGCAAACAGCACTCCGGTAAAGATCGTTCCTCTGTCAGCGGGTACAGAGGACCGGGATGGAAGCAGCAGGATCAGACCCGCAGTCACTGCCGCCGCAGCGAGGAGAGAGGCGACGCCCACCAGCAAGCGCCGTCTTTTCACGATGCCTCGCAACAGCTCACCCGCCAAAGCAATTTGCAACACGAAGTCCACCAATGAGAGCCCGCTATAGAGCTCGTTGTAGGCCGGTCGCGGCACGTGTCGCACCATTGCGGGTAACAAGACGGACCGCGCCACATAAAACAAAGAAAGAGTGGCAAAGACCGGAACCTCTGCCACCCGCTTACGGCGCACCAGCAGCAGAAGCAAGCCTGTTTGCAAAACGGCGCCGACCCAAACGATCGCGCTACTCCACGTCGACAGAGTTCCCATAAATGTCCTCAGTCCGCATCCGGGGGCCCAGTCTCGGTACTGGCCTTGAAGAAGGCGGAGCTAACCGTGACCGGCACCGGAACGTACGGCTGCGGCGTCTGGGTGTAATCAAAGCAGTCGGCGAAGTCGTCCGCGGCCACATCGCGTTGACCGAGGGTCGGCAGGCCGAAGACTTCCTCCATGTACTTCAAAAAGCCGCTGAACTCATGCGTAGTGTGGGAGATGTAGCCATGCTTTGCGTAGGGCGAAACGACGATGAGCGGTACCCGGAAGCCGAGACCCATCGCGTCGACCGTGGGCGGATTGACGTGGTCGTACCAGCCGCCCCAGTCGTCCCAGGAGATAAAGATCGCGGTGGAATCCCAGAAGGGGCTCGCGCCGATGGCGTTGGTGATGGAGGCCACCCAGTCCGGTCCTTGAGCAGTCAGTCCGGGACTGGCATGGTCCGAGTAGCTAAACGCGGGCACCACCCAGGTGACTTGCGCCAGCTTGCCCGCTTCGATGTCCGTCAAGATCTGCGGGCTGGGCGAGATGACGTTATTGGTCCAATCGGCGCCGTAGCGGATGTGCTTGATGGCCTGGAACGCGGACCAGATGTCGCCGCTTGTATTGAGTGCCGGAGCGTAGTACCGCCAGGTCACGCCTTTGGCGTCCAGCACGTCGCCCATAGTTTGATAGTCGAAACAGGGGAAGACTCCCGGTAGGTCGGTACCATTAGGCCCGAGCAGCGCCACCGTGTCATTTGCCGCCCCGTCGCATCCCCACACGCCGCTTGGATTCTCGTCTGCCTGCTGCGACTGCCCGGCGATCATATATTGGTGCGCGGGAAAGCTGGGGCCAGAGTTCGACTGGAACATCCGGTCGCCCAGAGTAAAGGTCTTGGCGAGTGTCCAGTACGGAACCGTCTCCGTTTGTGGGACATAGGCGTAGGGAAAGTTCGGCGCGGGGTAGTTCTTCGCGATCGAAAAGCCGTCCATCGCGCCGTTGTCCCAGGCCTTGTACCAGTTGACATGGCTGTGATTCACGTCGGTTCCCTGCTCAAACGGCACGGGCTGTAGCGGGACGAGAACGCCGTGATTCATGCCGCTTGAGACGGTATCTGCGCCGGGAAAGCCGTTGAAGAGGTTGTCGACGGTGCGGTTCTCCTGCATGATGACCACGATGTGCTTGATCGTCGTCGCGTTGGTGGGCACCGGAGTAGGAGCCGGTGCGGGCGGAGGAGTCGGGGTCATAACCGACCCTCCACCTCCACATCCTGTAAGGAGAAGGGCGGAACAGAAGCAGCTGAGAACCAGAGACCGGATCATGGGCACCATCTAAAAAGGGATTGCCGTGCGATACCACGTTATAACCCGAAAGCGGGCAAATGGTTGCTGTACTCACTCCGATACCCCGATGGAGCTTGAAGCAGCCTTTACACTAGACACCAGATGACGCCTCTTCTTTCTTTTCTGCTGTTGCAAGACGACCCCGCGGCGGCCGCGCCCGCCAGTGCCTCCGCGCTGGGCGAGATGCTGCATAACTCCGGGCCGGTGGCGTTTGCCGTCTTGATCCTGCTGCTGCTCTGTTCGATCCTCTCGTGGTCGATCATGTTGGCGAAGTGGGCTTCGTTCGCCAAGGCCGACACGCAGTCGAAGCGGTTCTTATACGCCTTTCGCAAATCGGGGCGGCTGGGGGAGATCGCCACGGTTTCGGGGCAGTTCAAGCCTAGCCCGCTGGTGTCCGTCTTCAACGAGATCCACGACGAGTACCAGCGGCAGACCGGTGGACGGGGGTTGCCGCGCAATCCGGTGGCGCTCGACCGCGCCGCGCAGACCGCTTCGTCCGAAGCGCTAACGCTGATGGAGAGCCGGATGACGTGGTTGGCGACGATTGCGGCGATCGCACCGTTCATCGGGCTGCTGGGAACGGTGATGGGCATTATCGACGCCTTCCATGGCCTGGGAGCTTCAGGCGCGGCGACGCTGCGGGCGGTGGCTCCCGGCATCTCGGAGGCGCTCATCACCACGGCCGCCGGTCTGGTGGTGGCGATCCCAGCGGTTGTCGGCTACAACCAGCTCACGGCTCGGCTCCGCGCGTTTGCCTCACGGATGGATGACTTCGGCCGGGAGCTACTGAACGCCATCGAAAACGCGGCCATGATGACGCAGCCGGCGCAGCAGGAAGAGCCCGCTCGCCGGAGAGACTACTAGCATGGCCTTCTCCGTCCAGTCCGGCGGCCGCGCGCGCACCCAGACCGCCCTGGCCGAGATCAACATCACGCCGCTGGTTGACGTGGTGCTGGTCCTGCTGCTGATCTTTATGCTGACCGCGCCGGTGCTGCAGTCGGGGATTGAGGTCGCTGTCCCGCATACGCGCTCGGTCAATCAGCTGACGGAAGAGCGCATGGTCATCACCATCGACAAGGACCAGTCGGTCTTCCTGCAAGACAAGCCGGTCAACGTGAATGAATTGCCCACGCGCCTCCGAGCCGGAAGCAAAGCCGACGCCAAGCGCATTGTCTATATCCGGTCCGATGAGCGGGTTCCGTTCGGGGCGTTCGCGTCGGTGATGGACGCCGTCAAACAGGCGGGAATCACGAAGATCAGCATCGTTACACAGCCGCTGGATAAGTAATCGAACCTTCGGTATGGTCTTGACTTTATAGTGACCGAAAGCTATATTGAGCATGAAACCAACTGTCATCATTGTTACGGACGAGTTCGAGAGCTGGTACACGGAGCTAACGGAAGCTGAGCAGGAGAGTATTCGTCCGACCGTGCGTATGCTCGCACAGGCAGGAGCGACACTAGGATATCCCCAGAGCAGCGCGATTCATGGTTCAACCCATGCGTTGCGCGAGTTGCGAATTCAACACACCGGTTGTCCTTATCGAATCCTTTACGCTTTCGATCCGCTTCGCCAAGCGGTGCTGCTGATTGGAGGCGACAAGACCGGGGATGGTTGATGGTACGAAACAGCCGTTCGCTCAGCCGACCGACTCTTCGGCGAATACCTACAGGGAATCAGCCTCTAAGATCACTAATTACATAAGGAGAAACAAGGATGAAAGTCACCGCATGGGACGACCTAAAGCACAAAAGCTCGCCGGAGCGACGGGCGGAGATTGATCGCGAAGCTATAGCCGAACTGGACCGCATCGGCTTCGCGGCGCTCCGCAAGGCGCGGCGGCAGACCCAGGTCGAGGTCGCGCAGACACTCGGCATCGATCAGGCGAGCGTCTCGGCCCTCGAAAACCGCACAGACCTCCTCCTAAGTACGCTGACCAAGTACATCCGCGCTTTGGGGGGCGACGTCGAGATCCGGGCGGTGTTTCCGGAAGCGACGTTCAATCTCGAATCATTCCTGGCAATCGATATGGGGAAAGAGTCGACCACAAATTCAGGCAAGCCAGCAGTTCGACGACGTAATTCGGCGTCCGACGCAGTACCTAAGCTGGACAGTCCCTCCAAGCGGGCAGCCGCCACGGCGTGATGCCCACCCAAGTCCAAGATGAACAGAAGACCTCCACCACGCGAGACCTTCTCGTCTCCCTGGCCCTGCACGCCCTCGTCTTCGGCTCCCTCTTCGCCTTCGCCCATCTCCATCCACCCGCCAAGCCGTGGGGTCAGGATCAGGCCACTGCCGGAGCGATCCAGGCGACGATGGTCAATGCCCTTCCCCTTCCGCCCAGGCAGCGGACGCTCGAGAATGCCGTGCTCCCTTCCGAGAAGCCGAGCCCCGCGCCTATCGTCGCCAAAGAAAGGACCGAGCCGCCGCCGAAGCCGAACGAAGTCGCCATCCCGAAGAAGATTACAAAGCCGGTGAAGGTCGCTGAGAAGCCGACGCCCGAGCCGCCCAAGCACCCGCAGCCCGCTCTGCCGCAGCCGACCAAGGCCGCGACCAGGGAGACTGCAGGCATTCGCATCGCGATGGCTACCATGCAGCTGAAGAATGGAACGGCGAGCGTCAACGTGGAGGACAAGACCTTTGGCGCAAGGTTCGCGTACTACATCAACGTCGTCAACCGGAAGGTAGCGGAGCAGTGGTTTCCGCAGGAGGCCGACCCGCGCGCTTCCAACGGCAAGCACGTTGTGCTCGTCTTCGACATCGACCGCAGCGGCACCCCCGGCCAGCCGCGGGTTACAGGCCGTAGCGGATCGCCGACGCTTGATCTCTCGGCCACCCGCGCGGTCCAACGCGTCGATGGGTTTGGGCCGCTTCCGGCGGGCGACCACATCACGGTGGAGTACACGTTTGACTACAAGTTGCCTTAGAGCTCGGTGGCTAGAGACGCAGATTCCCTTCGGGATGACAAACAAGGAGAGCAAGACTAAGGCTCAGAGATGAGCATCGACTCGCCGTCGGTGTCGGGGATGAAGAGGGTGAAGACTGCGCCGCCTCGGCAGCCATCCTTTGACGGACGGCTGCGCACCCGTAGATCGCCGCCATGTTTTCCAATGATCTCTTTCGAGACCCAGAGACCCAGCCCAGCGCCTGTGATGCCTTTGGTCGAGAAGAACGGCTCGAAGATGCGCGCCCGCGTCTCCGCGCTCATGCCGATGCCGTCGTCGGCCACCGTAACGCGCAGACCTCGGCGGTCACTCCGCGGCTCGGTCACGATGGAGGTGCGGATCAGGATTTTGCCGCCCTGGACGAGCGCGTCGATGGCGTTGCTGATCAGATTGACGACCACCTGGCGTATCTCGCCGTCGTGCGCGAAGACCAGCAGGTTGGCCTTGAAGGCGCGGTCGACCGTGATGTTCGCCGACACGATACGCGAGTGGAAGAGGGTCAAGACGCCTTCGATCAGCTCATGCACGTCCATCGGAGCTGGCCGCGACGACCGCCGATAGAAGCGCAGCGTCTGAACGGTGATCTGCGTGACGCGGTTCAACTCACTCTGCGCCATCTGCACGTAGCTGCGGCAATCCTCCGGCAGCTCGCTGGTGGAGATCAGATAAAGGCAGTTGGTGATGGCCTCGAGCGGATTGTTGATTTCGTGCGCGATCGACGCAGCCAGCCTTCCCGCCACAGCCAGCTTTTCGGTCTGGCGCAGCATCTCTTCGCTCTTCTTCTGGAGCGTAAGGTCGGCGATGAAAGCGGCAAACTGGTGGTTGCTCCCGGTCTCGCCAGGGTTCAGCAGCGCGACACCAATCAGCACCTCTACGGTTTGCCCCGTGGTGGTGGTGCAGACCGATTCGAACGGCTCCATGCGCTCCGCCAAGTTGACCGGCGCGTTGTAGGTCTCGCGCAGCGCTGGGCAGATGGTGTCGATGGTGACGGCCAGGGAGGCGATCTCGTCCGGCACGTACCCCAGCAGCCGCTCGGCCGCGCGGTTGGCGTAGGCGATGCGGCCTCCCTCGCCGATGATGAGCAGGGAGAGCGGCATGGCCTCCACCAGGCGGTGGAACCGTGCTTCGCTGGCCTGGAGTGCCTCCTCCGCCGCGACGCGCTTGCGCCGGGCCGCGGCCTCCTTCAACTCGCGTTCAAGCGCGGGGATGAGCCGCGTCAGATTTCCTTTGCTGATGTAGTCCTGCGCCCCGGCCCGCATGGACTCGACCGCCGTCTCCTCCGAGACTGCACCCGACATCATGATGAAGGGAACATCAATGCCGCTTGCCCGCAGGAGTCGCAGGGCGGCTGGACCACTAAAGTGAGGGAGGTTGTAGTCCGCCAGGATCACGTCGGGAGGCGTGGCCGCGCCAAGGGCAGCTCGCATCTCTTCCTTGCGCTCCACGCGCGTCAGCACCGGCGTAAAGCCGCTGCGGCGAAGATGCCGTTCAAGCAGAAACGCGTCGTCCGGGCTGTCTTCCACCAGGAGGACGTTCAGGGTCCCGGATGTTAGCTCTTGGGCGGGCATTCGTTCAGTACCAGCCAGTACATTCCCAACTGCCGGGTGGCCTCGGCAAACTCGTTGAAATTGACAGGCTTGCGGATGTAGCTGTTGACGCCAATTTGATAGCTTCGCACCAGATCGCGCTCCTCGTCTGACGAGGTGAGCACCACGACGGGAAGCATGCGCGTCCGTTCGCTCTCGCGGATGCGGCGCAGCACCTCGAGGCCGTCTACCTTGGGCAGCTTTAGATCCAGCAGGATGACCTGGGGGCTGATCGCTTCATCGCCGAAGAGCAGATTCAACGCTTCTTCCCCGTCGCGCGCTACTCGGACATCGTTGGCGATGTTGGATTTACCCAATGCGCGTATGGTCAGCAACTCGTGATCCGGATCGTCCTCTACTAACAATATCAAGCGTCGCCCCTCGGCCATGGGAGCTATCCTAACGTAAAGCGGAAGGTCGCGCCATGGCCCACCACGCTATCTGCCCAGATCGTCCCATGATGGCGCCGAATGACGCGCGCGACTGTCGCCAGACCGATGCCTGATCCCTTGAAATCCTTGTCGCCGTGCAGGCGATTGAAGGCGTTGAAGAGCTTTTCAGCGTAGTACATATCGAAGCCAGCGCCGTTGTCGCGGATGAACCAGGCGTTCTGCTCCCCGTCCCAACCGAATTCGATAAGCGAACGCTGCACCTTGGCGGAGAACTTTACGGCGTTGCCGAAGAGGTTTTCAAGCGCCACGCGCAGGAGGGCGGCGTCGGCGTCACACTCCAAGCCGTCCTGGATCTTGAAGTCGATCCCGCGGCCGGGATTTTGCTCCCGCAGATCGGTCGCGACCGCCTTTGCCAACGCGCTCAGGTCGAAATGTTCCCGCTGGATGGAGGCGCGCGTAATCCGCGAGAGCTGCAGCAGAGCGTCGATCAGCTCACCCATGCGTTGCACGCCGCTGCGGACCCGCTTGATATAGTCCTTACCCGTAGCGCCGACCGCCTCAGCATAATCTTCTTCAAGCGCGAGGGAGAAGCCGTCGATGGTCCGCAGGGGCGCGCGGAGATCGTGCGAGACGGAGTAGCTGAAGGCCTCGAGCTCCCGGTTGGTCGTCTCAAGCTCCGCCGTGCGCTGCCGGACGCGCTCTTCCAAGGTACGGTTCAACGCCTGCAGTTCGACAGCGTTGGCCTCGACCGTGGCGCGCGAGACCGCGAGATTGGCCGCCACCTCTTCCGTCACCAGGCGCAACACCCGCTCACGGATCAGGTAACGAAAGATGAAGATGATCAGCATGAAATCGATGATGCTGCTGAAGGCGACGGCATAACGGGCATTTCGATTGGCATGCCGCGATGTAACCGTGCGGATATCGAGCAGCCGCCGCTCCTCGGCTTCCATCCGCTTGCCGATGGAGCGCAAGTAGTCCATCTGCGCCCCGCCGCTCTCGTTAAGTGCAAGGGCGCGCTCTACGCCAAGGTCTGCCCGGCGTCGGCTATCGATGTCGGTCTGGAGGCGCTCAAGGCGCTCCCGGATCGCGGCGCGGAGTTCCCCGGTTGCGCGCTGCTGCACCGGGTTATCTGCTGTCAACGTCTGGAGCGTGTCTAGCTCCCCGGGGAGCTCGGCTTGGCTGGTTCTGAACGACTGGAGGTCCTTCTCATCGCCGGACAAGAGGAAGCGCAGGTTGCCCGTCCCGGCCTTACCGACCGCCGCCATCACTTCGTCGATCTGGCCGATGACCTGCCAGGTATGCGTCACCCACGCTTCACCATCGACCAGCACCTGAATGGAGTGGAACGCCAGCAAGGTGTTGGCGACCACGATCAGGATCGCCAGGAACAGCATGGCCTGCACGATGATCCCTTTGCTCCGCGACTTCATTCCGCTATGACCCGCCTGCGTCATTGTAAAACTTCATCGGAGAGCGCATGGGGAAAGGCAAGCACGTGAAAGGGAATATAGAAGCTGCTGGACAGGTTAGGTGTTAGGGACGGCTTACATCTAAGCTAAAACTCACGCGGCTGCACTATATTCGTGTGCTGTTCCAGACGCTAAGCACACGAGCCGACACATAGCGTTCGACCGGCTTGTAACCCGCCAATCGAGCTTGCTTGAAGTCTTCGAGAGCTTCCCGGCTTCTCGGACCACGATGCGCGTTGTCTTCAAGCATCGCCAGGGTCGCCTCGGTCGCGCCCAGATAAAAGAAAGCGGCCCCTTTCTTCTTCGCATTGTCCGCTCCGAGATAGCGGTTGAAGCGGGATTCGGCGTCGTCAAAGTGCGAGCTGTAGAAGGCCACGATGCCCTCGCGAAGTGTGGTCTCAAGGCGGGCCGGATCACGGTTGAGCACTTCGGAGATGTGGATGAGGCCTAGCTTTGCATCGGTGTTGGCGGGATCGATGTCGAGTACTTGCTTGTACTTACGCGCCGCGCCGTCCAGATCGTTATGCGCCATTGCTACCGTAACGTCTTCAAAGAGACGACGCTTCTTCTCGTCGGGTGTGATCTCCGCAGGCGGCTTGCCGGGCTTGATGGGGTCGGTCGTGGGCGGCTTGGGCGGCTTGGTGCCACCGGCTCCGTTCTGTGCCATCTGCTGCCCGGCTGCCATCTGGCGCATCCGCTGAGCGCGCCCGGAGAGGTCGTCCGATGCCACGTGGCCGTTCAGCTCCAGCGCGGACTGGTACGATTTCTCGGCGTCGGCGTATTCCTTTGCCTGCTCGTGACGCTGGCCCGCGCTCACCAGGCCGCCATAGCGCTCGATCTCTGTGAGCAGACGCGCCGCGGCGGGCTTCAGCGAAGCGTCCGAGATGCTCTGCGCTCCGCTCTTCGCAGCCTGCAGATTTCCACTGTCGTACGCAGCCAAGGCTTGCGCCAGCATGACGCTCTGGGTTGGGCCGGTAGGCGGGGGAGGCGCGATCGTCCCGACGCCGGTTTGGGTGTCCGGTGCGTTCAGCTTGATAAGCAGCTGCTCCGCTTGCCGGTGCAACTCAGGGTCGAGTGAGCTGACGTACTTGGCGTAGCGCTTGGCCGTGGCGATCTTGCCCGCATCGCTCGCGTCCTGCGCCGTCTTCAGCATGGTCTTGTCGCTGCTGATCAGCGCGGCGCGGCTCACGTCGCAATCCTTGCGATAGTCCTTGTTCTTTGCGTCCAAGTCTGCCGCTTTGCAGAGCAGCTGGACCACCTTCTCCTGATTGCTCTCCGCACTGGCCTGCGCCCGCAGAGCCTTCGCATCCTGCGCTGCTGCCGGGAGAGCAGCCAATAACATCGCCACTGCTGTTGCTATGGAACGTATCCGCATCACTGCGTCCCCACCAGGATTTCGTCGATCTGCGCATCGTTGAGCGCCGCCAGGTCAGCCACGCAAAGATGATCGTCCGCCGGATTACAGGCCTTCACAAGCGCTTTGCCGTCCGGCCCTTTGAACACGACAGAGTATTTGCCTTCGGGCAGATTGTCGAGGCGCAGCGGCGTGGTGTGTTCGCCACTGGGCAGCGCGACCGCCTTGCCGTTGCTGCCGGTCACGCTGACGACCTCGGCAAACGGCTCCGCGTTGAGCTGGATGAAGGTCAGGGGACCGGCTCCGGAGCCCCGCGAGCTGCCTATCAGCAGCCAGCCGACGATACCGGCCACGAGCAGGACAGCAGCCGCGATCCCGGCGATCAGCTTCTTATTTACCCGTTTGCCGCTGTCCATTGCGGGGAGTGTGGCAGTACTTTTGTTCTTCTCGGGCTGGGTGCGGGAGGCCTCTTTGCCTAGCCGGTTCCAATCCGTTTGGAGCGCGGGTTCGGCGAATTCCAGCACGTCGACCGACTTCCGCAGCTCGTCAAGCGCAAGTGGACCGTTGGCGTTGAGGATTGCCTGGCGAGCAGCGGCGATCGATTGCTGCACTTTGTCGGAGGCGATCCGCTCGCGCCGCTGGCCGTACTCCGCGACAGCCGCCGTCAGTTCGGGTGAACTGCCGTACGCGCGCTGGACGGATTCAAGTGCCTCCATGCCACCGCGCAGGTTGCCGCTCGCTTCAAAGCTCTTCGATTGTTCCACCGCCGCCTGGATGGCTTTCCGCCGTTCTACCTGGGCGTCCAGCTTAGCTCGCAGCGCACGAATCTGTGAATGCTGCTGGACGGCTATCGTCTGGCTTGAAAGAAGCTGCAGAGCTTGTCCTGGCTCGGTCTCGCTTAGGCTTTGCACCCGGGCGACAACCGCTTCGAGCCGCCGCGTGGTCTCCTCCAGCCGCTCACGGGTCTGCCGTAACAGTTGCGTGACAGCGGCATCTTCCGTGCGCTCGGCTGCCGGTAATAGCACGGCGATCGCACCTTCGAGATCCTCTGTCGAGAGGAGCTGATGCACTTGCGCAAGGGCAGCGGCCGCCAACGCGCTCTTTTCGCGGCTGGCTTTCTCACTGCGCGCGTACTCCGCGAGGTACGTGATCTCAGGCGATTCGCCACAGTCGAGCGCTGCCGTCTCCAAGGTGGAGATCGCCTGGTCGAAGTGCCCCGCGTCGATCGCCTCCTGCGCGTGCTTGAGATACTGAGCACGCAGCCCGGCGAGGTTCGCCTTTTTGAGTTCATCGACGACACGCTCCTGCAAGCCGAGCAGATGCGGTTCGCCGGGAAGCTGTGTGAGCGCATGCTGCACGCAGGAAAGTGCCTCTTGCGGCTCGCTGAACAGGAGCGTTTGCACAGTCAATGAGGTGGATTCAACGAGCTTGCGAGCCGTCTCTTCGCGGAGCTTCTTTTCCGTTTCGGCCTTCAACCGGAGCAACACAGCCTCGGCGGGCAGGCGGTCGAGCGCGCGCTGGATCAGGTCCAGGCTGCGCTGCAACTCTCCGCGATAGATGCACTCCTGGATCTCGGCGACAATCTGGTCGATCACCTTGCGGCGGCGCTCTTCTTCCTGCCGCGCCATCGCCTCCTGGAACATGGTCTGCGCTTCCGGATCGGTGGGATCGATCTCAAGCGCCTGCCGCAGCGAGTGTATCGCCTCGGTAAAGGCGCGTGCGGAGAGGCTGTCGCGCCCGCTCTCCTTCAGCTTGCGCCGGAGCCCCTCCTTGGCGGCGCGCTCCTGCTCCTGAAGCAGACCAGCTCGCTCATTGCGAAGATCGGTGTTGCGCTCGTCGAGCAGAAGTGCCTGGTCGATGAGCAGCGAGGCGGCCGTAAAATCGCGGCGATGCCTGGCTTCGCGGGCCTGCTGTTGCAGTGCGGTGACGCGGTCGACCTTCTCCTTCAGCCCACGCACATGCTCGATCTTCTCCTGCAGGCCTCTGGTCGTGGGATCAATCTTGGCGGCTTGCTTGTAGAGATCGAGCGCCTCTACAAAACGCTGCGCCAACACGGCCTCTTCGGCAAGGTTGAGTGTCTGGCGCACTTGCTCTGAACGCTGCTGGCGGGAGAGCCGGTCCTGTACGTCGCGCAGCAGCCGCTTAATCTCTCCATTCTGAGGGTCCAGACGCTGAAGCTCCAGCAGCACAGGCCGGGCGGCTGTGAGCTGCTCATCGTCCAACAGACCGCGCACATGGCCCAGCATATCGCCCACGCGGGCACGCTTGAGCACATCGTTGACGGCTTCGATGTCCGACGCCATCTCCTCGGCCGCGGCGTAGCGGTCATCGGGATGCTTTGCGAGGGCCCGGTCCAGCACCTGGTCGAGCGCGGGCGGATAGTCCGTAAGATGATTGGTCAGGGGCGGGTACGGCTCGTTGACCACCTTATGCAGCGCCGAGACGTCTTCCCCGGCGAAGGGCAGGACGCCGGTGAGCATCTGATAGAGCAGGATGCCCGCGGCCCAGATGTCGGCACGACCGTCCGAAGGGTCGCCCTTCAGCCGCTCGGGCGCAATGTAGTGGAAGGTGCCGATGACCGCGCCTGTCTTGGTCTGGCCGGTAGAGCTTTCGAGCCGCGCGATGCCAAAATCCACAATCTTGATCTGGCCGCCGGGAAGGACCATGACGTTAGCGGGCTTGATGTCGCGATGGACAACGCCCTTTGAATGTGCATAGCCAAGCCCTTCGCAGACCTGGCGAACGATCTCCAGCTTCTCCACAAGGGCAAGCTGCCGGGAGCCGTGCAGTATCTTTTCGAGCGTGTCGCCCTGCAGGTACTCCATCACCATGTAGGGATTGCCGTCCTGCTCGCCGAAGTCATAGACGGTGACGATATTCTGGTGATTGAGGACGCCCGAGCGCGCCTCGACCAGGAACCGTTGACGCAGCTCTGGGGTCGCCTCGGTCAGCGTCTTGATCGCCACTTCGCGACCGATGTTCTTATCTTCCGCGCGGTAGACGACGCCCATGCCGCCGCGCCCCAGCTCGGCCAGGATCTCGTACTTCCCGATGTGCGTTACAGACAGTGGTGTCTCCATGGGCCCTGTTCCGTGATCGTTCTGCCGCTTAGATGTCGATGACGCATTCTACCGTGGAGCGGACGGGCGCGGCTAGGCTAATCGCCCACGGCAGGTTCCAGAGGCATGATCCGAAGACCTTTGACGAACGCCTCGTAGTCTGTGCGCACACTCTGCAGTTGTGACTCAGGAACCGTGAGCGTTACAATCCCCACCCATACTCCCGAGCGCACATAACGTTGCGCATGCAGCATGGACAGCGGTTCGCCGTCCGGCGGGTGCATCGTGTGGCGTACGAACATCAGGTAAGCCTCGTCCGCGCCGGGGAACGGCATGGGCTGAGGCCCAGCCATGCGTGCGTCCACCAAATGATGCTGCATCAGTCCGCTTTGCGCCGCGATGTAGCCCCGGAGGCCTTCGGACGTGGTCAAGGCATCTTCACCGAGGCAGACGTTGGCGACCACCGCCTGCGGCTCCACAACCATGTGCTTGATGCCGAACCCGGCGACAAACATCCATCCCGCCGGAAGCGCGGTGAC
>CAXTUR010000042.1:0-2831 GCA_964247455.1 uncultured Acidobacteriaceae bacterium
ACGCCACCTACCGCCAAGGCGTCCTCGTCACCATGTACACCGTCGAAGAGAACCGTAAGCGCGCCGAACAAGCCGCCGCCCGCACCCAATCTCTCGCTACCCAACTAGCCCAGCGCTTCCCCGCCTCCGACTACGCCGCGCGCGCCGCCAGCCTCGCCTTCCGCATCGCCCAAGGCATCCCGATCACCGGCACCGACCGCGACTAGATCTCCAAGACGCATATACTGGCCAGGCACGCCGTTCCATAAGCCACGTTATGCCCCCCGCTGCACGAGTTACCGATCCGCACGCCTGCCCGGCCGAGTCGCCTGAGCCGCACCTCGGCCGGCCTATCCTCCCGGTCGGACACTGCCCAGACATTCTCATCAATGGCCTCCCGGCCGCTGTCGTCGGCACCCTGGCCACCTGCGACGGTCCTCCGGCAGTGATTGCCAAAGGTTCGGCCACGGTCTTCTTCAACGGGAAGCCCGCCGCACGCATGCGCGATCGCACCTCGCACGGCGGCTTTATCATGGCCGGTTCGCCTAATGTCATCATCGGCGATGAGGCGTATGCGACACCCGGCAGTGCCAGCATCACCGGCCTCAGCTGTTTCGACAAGATGAAGAAGGCGCTTGAGCATGCTCCTTGGGAGCAAGGCCTGGTGGACGCGCTCGGCGGTGCAAAAGGCGTGGCTGCCCTGGTGGTCGGCATGGTCGTGCTTCAGTTCGTGCCGATCGCGGGCGAAGTCGAAGACGCACTCGTCGTCATCGGAACTTTGCTGGCCGGAGGAAACGTCCTTAAAGGACTGGCCGAATTCAAACGCTTCCACGACGTCTGCTGCAACGAAGCCAAGACCGAAGCGGATCTAGAAGCAGCAGGCAAGATCGCCGCCGACGCCCTCGCCACCATCGGCGTCAACGCGCTGCTGGCCATGCTCCCGTTCCCGACCAAGACGCTCAAAGGGACGAAGAACGCGGACGGCAATGAGGTGTTGCCCGCGGCGAGGCTGCCGCAGGATGTGGCAGTTAATCCTAAGCCGCCTCCCGCACTGGATTTAGACCGTCCCATAGGCAACAATGCCAATCAGAACACTATGGTTAAACGAGATATCCTACAAGCTCAAGATGAGGGCGGAACAGATTTCAGAGTCAATCAGCAACAAGTAAACGCAGATGGCACGCGGGTGGGTGTCAATCGTCCCGATCTTCAATATACCGACGCATCCGGACAACGGGTCTATATTGAACATGATACGTCCTTGTCAACTAGAGCGTTAGATCATGAACAAAGGATCTTGTCCAACGATCCAGGGCGGCCGAGTTATCCTTAAGAAAGTAGACTGATGAGCGAGCTATTTCAGAATAGATTGACACCCATAACCAACGAGATAGGTTTTCCTCGATTGCGACAGTAGCACCGTTGCCAATGCTTATTTAGCATGGATGAATTCCATACATGAGAAACGCGGAGTTCGTTTGTCGAAACGAGTTGTACGCGGCAATTGGAAGAGACACTTCGTCTCCTGCTTCCTCTCACTTCCGTAGAGCGAAGACGCTTCCTCTTCATTCCTACACCATCTACGTGGACGGCATATTTTGATAACGGACATCAAGGGCCAGACGCTTTCCCGCCAATGTCCTATTTAGCACGTACTATCGGGTGTAGAGGCTTGAGAGTTCTTCACGTCCATGAAGAATGCACTAATGCGTTTCCTGCGAACGCCCTAAATATCTACGGTCCTGATGTTATGGACTTTTCAAATACGATACGGTCGATCGGCGTGGGCTACGACGGCTACAATTGGGAATACGCCAGTTTCAGGAACAATCCAGCCCTTTGAAGATCTAAAGGCATACACGGAAGATCGTGTGCAGGACCGCTTCCCTTTTCGTTTGCTGAAACGCTATCTTAGTCGTCTTGGTTTGCGGCCCTCCGAGGAAGACTTCTATCTGCCGAACTCAGCCACTCTGATCCAAAAGGAAGGCCCGGTAAACCCCCGCACCAAGGAGTTCAGTCTCGACAACGATCCTAGACCTGCGTCATGACATCTGCACAGTTGGCAACCGAAGAAGCTTGATGCACGGACTTCTAAACGACAAATTGGCACCGATCACTCATGAGGGGGGCTTTCTTGAGTGTAACCGTGATGTCGCACTAAATAGCTATTTGGAATGGCAGCAGCCGATTCACGCATCGAGAGGAGTTTCGTTCGTTAGGCATGACATCACTGGTACAGTTGAAGAAGCTTTGCTTAGACTACTACCGCTTACGAGCGTGTAGCGTGCGCTTTTTATTTATGCCCACGAGTTCGAAATGGACAGCCTTTTTGATAATGGGCACCTCCCAACGGAAGCTTTGACACCCATGTCGGTTCTAGCGGAAGCAATCGGTTGTAGAGCATTGCGTGTAAGTTACGTCGCAGAAGGCTTACGAAGCTTTCCGGCACGAATCATCGAAATAGACGGACCGCAACGAACTGAGTTTCTCAACTACATTGGAACCATCAGTGTTACGTACGATGGCTCTTTATGGAGTTTTGATGCGAACAGCGAACTGCAACCATATGAGCAACTGATACCATATACAGAAGATCGCGAGCAGGAACGCTTCACTTACTTACTACTGGAACGTTATCTCCGCAAGCTTGCGTCAGAGCCTTTGAGGAAGACTTATCTTCTACAATCAGCCATCCTCCTTCAGAAAGAAGGCCCGGCGATCTCCCGCTCCAGAGAGTTCGGCTTGGATAGTTCTCCCTCTGATGATAATAGAGTTGTCGCACCAAAATAAGGCACAAATGGATGTACCATTCAACGGCAATCTCACTCCGATTACATACGAAATTGGCTTTT
>CAXTUR010000042.1:2931-21759 GCA_964247455.1 uncultured Acidobacteriaceae bacterium
CACGAATGCTGGAACTTTATGGCCCGGAAGTACGGAACAACACGAATACGGTTCGCGCTATAGCGGTAGGGTACGACGGAAGCGAGTGGACCTATGTCAGTTATGGAGACATTCAGCCGTTTGAACAGCTAACGTACTATGCGGAGAATCGCAAAGAAGATCGCTTTCCTTACATTCTTCTCAAACGCTATCTGCGCAAGCTAGGCATACGTGCCTTCGAGAAAGACTTCTATCTGCCAAACTCAGCCACTCTGATCCAAAAGGAAGGCCCGGTAAACCCCCGCACAAACGAGTTCGGTCTCAACAATCCTACATCTGCATTATAGCTTCCACGCTGCATTAGGACTGACCCATGAACGTCCATGATGTATCAAAAGTGGTAAATCAAATCAGCTCCGGCAAAGAACTGGCTCGATTTCTTTCCGTTGTCGTAACCCGCTCTGTCCCAGGAGTGGTCGAAGCGTAGCTCCGGTCGAATCTGAACCGTTGTTCCAACGTATCGGCTTAGATAAAGAGTATTTTCCGTGTACTTGGAGGCCACCCCTGTACGTTGACCTTTCTTATCATTTACAAAGTCTGAGCGGAAACCCACCAGCATCTTCGCGCTCACTTCATGATTGAGGTAGTTAAGCATTGCCCACTCCGGCGCGAAGCAGGTAGCCACTCCGCCGGTGCAAGTCGCTCCATTCGCTCCCGGAATCGTCGGAGGCGCGTTGACGGCGTCGCTCGAGACATTTGGCACTTGCTGTTGATACATGAACCATGACTCACTCGCCATGTGCCACTTAGCATTGAACTTGTGGTACCAGACTCCATCATAAAACTGCACGTTGTTGAAGGCGTATTTTCCGTTATTGATGCCGTCGGCGCACAGTAGAAAACTGTCATGGTTGGTCTTTGTGTCGTAATCGACGCAGGCAGTCGCCGACGGCTGTGCCCCGGTCGACCACGGAGCGATATCGTGTCCAGCAGAGATCCCGGCTTGCACCAGCCATTGGTTGCTCAGCTTCAAGGTGGCTACTATACCGGTCGCCGTAAACGGGTCTGTCGCATACAGAATCGAGTGCGTGTAGTTATAGTTGTTTGGAGCTAGCTGAGCTTCAATTCCTGGCACGGAGAGCAGACGCCCAATCCGTACGTTCAGGCCTTCTTTTACCGGAAAGTACAAGTCTACATATTCAAGCACAGGATCGAAGCCGTTCTGGCGATTCTTCTCAAGAAGCTGGTGGCTCAGATAACCCTTGGATGTAGTAAACCGATAGTCCATCCCATAAAGAGCGGTAAGATGGTAGCCAACATCAAAATGGGTGTTCTGAACAGTATTGGGAAGCCGCTCCAGGTAAACGACAGCCTGGCTCAACTCCAGCCGGTTGGGATAGACCGCGTACGCCAGCGGATAGTTGCTGGTAGACGAGGTGCTGCCATTGACGCTTGGATCGATCCACCCGTAGAGCTTAGTCCGCGCGTTCTGCCAGCCGAGAGCCATCATTAATGGATACACGTTGCCGTCCGGCGCGCCGATCGTAGGCGAAGCGTTATACCCCCAATCTCCATTGGGAAAGGGTGGCGAGTCCAGAGGCGCGTCCACGCCCCTCCTAGCCGGAGCAGGTCCGGATGGCAGCGTCCCCGCCCAGTCCTTCGCGTAGAAGCGTCCAAGACGTTCCAGAAAGTTCCCCGGTCCGAGTGGGTCTGTCGCTATTTGAGCCGCATCCGCCACCGCATGACGCTGGGGCGAAGCACCCTCGGGAGACTGGTCTTGCGTCGAGCTATTGCTCGGTTTGCCGTCGGCCTGGGCAGCCGCCCAAAGGTTGCAATACAGCGAAAGCGCCACCACTCCACAAACAAGATGAACCCATCTACAACGCACACGCTCTCCCTAGAGGCTATCCGCAGCGACAGACTTACACCTCTTCTATGAGCATAGGAGAGACGGAATAAGGAAGTCGTTAAGGATTATGGCCGACTCTTCTTCTCCACCTCTTTGACCGCCGTTAGAATACCTATATGCCGATCTCGCAAGTCATCATCCTGGCCATCGTCCAAGGCCTCGCCGAGCTGCTCCCCGTCTCCAGCTCCGCCCACGTCGTCGTCGCCGAAAAGCTGATGGGCCTCGACCCCTCCTCGCCCGCCATGACGCTGCTGCTCGTCATGCTCCACACCGGCACCATGTTTGCCGTTATCGCCTACTTCTGGAAGTCCTGGCGCTTCACCTACTTCAAGACCGCCGACACCTTCAAGCGCTTCGCCATCCGCGCCGTCTGGGCCACCCTGCTCACCGGCATCCTGGGCGAATTCCTCGTCAAGATCATCGAGCACACCGTCTTCAAGAACGCGCCCAAGGCCGAGATCGAGCTCCTCTTCTCCCACCTCGAATGGATCGCTCCAGCCCTCTTCGCCGCCGGCGTCCTTATCGTCGTCGCCGGCTTGTATGAGCGCCGCCACCTCGGCGACATCCGCCCGGTCGTAGGCGACTCCGTCACGATGCGCCAGGCCGGCATCATGGGCATCGTGCAGGGGTTGTGCCTTCCGTTCCGCGGCTTCTCCCGCTCCGGTGCCACCATCTCCACGGGGATGCTGACCGGCGCGACCAAAGAGCGCGCCGAACGCTTCTCCTTCGCCCTTGCCGTCATCCTCACCCCGCCTGTCGTCCTCCGCGAGATCTCCCGCCTGCTCAAGGCCACGCACACGTCCCCCACCGGCACCGCCGACCTCCACGCCGCCTTCCTTACGAGCGTCTTCGGCATGGTCTTCGCTTTCTTCGCCGGCCTGGTCGCGCTCCGATGGCTCTCCAGCTGGCTCGAATCTGGCAAGTGGTACCTCTTCGGCGTCTACTGCCTCATCGCCTCCGGCTTTGTCTTTTATCTACATACCGCCGGATATTGATCCCAAACCGCATTGACACTAGTTCTGTCATCCTGAGCGAAGTCGAAGGACCTCCGGTTCGCTTTCCATCTTCTGAATAAGTTCATCTACCGCCGCCCACACCACCAGGCCCACCCGATCAGCGGCAACTGCAACGGCACACGCACCCACTGCGCCCAACGCTCACCCAAAATCCCCGGCGCGGCGAGATGCACCATCGCCATATACACATTTGCTGGCCAGACCGCGATCAGCAGAGCCACCAACCCCCCCGCAGCCGCCCGCCGCACCCGGGGAACAAACAGCCCCACGCCGCCCATCATCTCCGCCGCTCCACTGACATACACGAGCACCAGCGGCCAAGGCAGGAAGGGCGGCATGATTCTGAGGTAAACCGCGGGCACAATGAAGTGCAGCGTTCCCGCCGCAACAAACAAAAGGCCAAGAAGCCCACGCGCCAGCGTAAGCCCCTCGGCCTTGGATGTACCCATTCCCTCTGGTCTCAAACTAAACGCCGCGCGCAAATACCCGTCTGCGCGCCGCGCCGAAAGCCGCCAACAGGCCCGTCCCCAGCAGAACCACAGAAGAAGGCTCCGGCGTCTGTGCAAGAAAGCCGGTCGCCGCCGCGAAGTCCGTCTCGTTGCCTTGGTTGTCCAACAGACCAAAATAGCCAGAGACTTGGTTGCCGGAAGAGTCCAGGCATGGACTGTTATAGAAGGTGCAAAGATTGCCGCCGGCATACCCCACCAGCGTACTTACCGGCATATCAAAGACCAGAATGTCGCCCGCGGTGTCATAGCTGTACTCTTCGTACTGCGTAGCGTTGAAGGTCCCCTGACCATAAGGAGACCCGGCAAATACGTAATTTGATCCCCCTTCGGTCACTGTCACATTGATGTCGTCGACTTGCCCGCGCACCGTATCGATGTTGAGCGTGCCCACAGCCGAGCCGTTAACGGCAATCGAAGAACCGTCAGACGACACGGTCCCATACGTATTGCCTACGAGATAGAACGTCGTATCGGCACGTCCTGCCACCGATACACCAAGACACAAGGCAGAGAAAAGAATAAGATTGCGCATAAACCCCTCAGTGATGCTGTCCCCAACTATAGTGTCTGCACCATCGGCTTGAGCAAAATAAAAATGGGCCCGCGCACCGAAGTGTCGCACAGGCCCATTTTGGAGCGTGGGTACATTCCCACCCACCCTTCAGTCCATCTTCCCGCGAGTTATTACAGTTATCCGATCCAGTTCAACCGGCGACGCGCTACGCCGATCGCACCCAGAACCCCTGTCCCCAGCAGAATCAACGAGGAAGGCTCCGGGGTGGCCGCCACAAGCGATCCACCTGACAAGGTATAGGCGTTCGCCGTCGTCGGGCTGGTAAGCACCGCGTACGCTCCCGAGAGTCCATCGCACAAGTTGCTCGTTGAGCACAACGCACCGCCCGCATAGCCCACCAGCGATCCAGCCGCCACATCAATCACCAACTCGTCGCCCGCGACATCGAAGGAGGTCTCGTAGTACTGCGTGTTGCCGTCGAACGAAGTCTGAGAAGTGGGTGCGCCGCTAAACACATAGTTTGTCCCAGCCGAGGCCACAGTGACATTTACTGAGTCAAACACGCCCGCCGCCGTGTCGATGCTGACCGTGCCTATCGCTACTGCGCCATTCGAGAATGTGTTGTTACTTAGGTTAAACAGCGTGTCGGCGTGGATCGCAGCGGTGGAAGCCGTAAGCAGAGCGGAGAGTAGTAAAATCTTGCGCATGATGAACATTTCCTCGGTAAGTCGCTTGCTCTTTTAGTCTAGCGTGAAGCTCACAGCTCCGAAGCCCAAAACAGGTGCTTTGGGTACTAAAGATTAGCTTTTCTTCCTCTCAAAGCTAAGGTTTGTGCTTCTCGCTCTCTGGGAGTGACTTACATCGCTACACTAGCTCTATGCTCCGCGTCCCCTTCTCCGACCTGGAGACCATCCTCCACCAGGCCACGCTTCGCCTCGGCCTCGAAGGCGATCGCGCCACCCTCTGCGCCCGCCTCTTTGCCGAAACCACCCGCGACGGCGTCTACACCCACGGCCTCAACCGCTTTCCCCGCTTCCAAAGCATGGTCGCCAACGGCAGCGTGGACCCACTCGCCGCTCCTACCCGCGCCGCCTCGTTTGGAGCGCTCGAACGCTGGAACGGCCATCGCGGCCCAGGCAACCTTGCCGCCCACGCCGCCATGTCCCGCGCCATCGCGTTCGCCGGCATCCATGGCCTCGGGGCCGTCGCGCTTAGCAACACCAACCACTGGATGCGCGGCGGCACCTATGGCTGGCTCGCCGCCGAAGCCGGAGTCTTCGCCGTCTGCTTCACCAACACCTTGGCCAACCTCCCAGCCTGGGGTACCGCCGCGCCCATCCTCGGCAATAATCCGCTCGTCCTCGCCGTTCCCAGATCAAACGGCCCCATTGTCCTCGACATGGCCATGAGCCAGTTCTCCTACGGCACTCTCGCCGCCTATGCGGAAGCTGGCAACCCCCTTCCCGTTCCCGGCGGCTACGACTCCTCCGGCAACCTCTCCACCGACGCGGCCGCCATCGAAGCCACTCAACGCGCCCTGCCCATCGGCTTTTGGAAGGGCTCAGGCCTCTCCGTTCTGCTCGATCTCTTCGCTGCCATGCTCTCCGGCGGTCAAGCCACCCACCAGATCCCCAGCGACCCCCAGCGAGAGTCAGGCGTCTCGCAGTTCTTCCTCGCCATCGATCCCCGCACCTTCAGCTCTCCCCAGGAACTCGACCGCATCGCCGAGGGTGTTCTCCACTCCCTCCACGCCGCGCCGCCGCTCCACGCCGCTCATCCTGTCCGCTACCCCGGCGAACAGACCCTCCGTCTGCGCGAGGAAAATCTTCGCCTCGGCGTTCCGGTCGACCCCGCGATCTGGCACACCCTTACCCATCCAGATCATGCTCCTCCGTCTCCCGGACGATAACTCCACCATGAGCGCCGAACAGACCCAGGCCCCTTCCGAGACACGCACTTTCAATCTCTCCCCCGCGCACAGCCGCTACATCGACGGCCTTCTCGACTCCGGCGCTTACCTCTCCGCCAGCGAAGTCCTACGCGCCGGCCTCCGCGCCCTCCAGGAGCGCGATCAGGCCATCGAACGCTGGCTCTCCGAGGACGTGGCCTCAGTTCTCGACGCAGTCCAGGCCGAGCAGCGCCGCCCCGTTCCCGCCGCCACCGTCTTCGCCGCCGCCCGTGCCCGCTACGCTGATCGCCGCAGAAAGAACCGCTAACCTCCGCCTGCAAGCCTCATCAGACCTACCCTAAATCTCGGCCTTGACCTCCCCATAGTCGTCAAACCGGGACTGCACCTTGATCGCGTCCGCATATTGCATCATCTCCGCAGTCCCCACCATGCAGTCCGCAGTCCGGTGCAAGGAACATTTCGGCGGCTTGGCGAACGCCTTAAAGTTGCTCCAGAAGACCGTGCCAACGACCTGCGCGCGCGTCGGCAGCTTCACCAATATCGGCTTGGCGGTCGCGCTCTTATTGCACTTGAACGTCACGACAGGGCTCGGATTGCGGTTGACCACCACCTCCACGCCCTCGTAAAACCGATCCGCCAGACGCTGAAAGAAGGCCAGGTTCGCGCCGATCACGGCATAAAAGTCATCCGAAACATGCTGGCTACGCACACTGTCCTGCTGCAACATCTGGAGCGGTGTGGTTGGCACCTTTAGGTTGATCTTCGGCAAGTTGCGCTCGGGCCCGGTAGGCTCCACCAGATAGCAGGGCCAGCCCGCCTCGTGCATGGTGTGGAAGGAAAACTGGTAGTCCAGTCTGGGGCTTTGCCACGTTGTCACGGCGTTGATCTCATGCGGCGTCAGGTGCTGCTGAACATAGGGGTCGGTCCGCGTAAACTCAAAATGCTGGGGCACGTCGATCCTCGTTTCTCAACTGGGTGAAGTGGGTTCACAACGGACGCGCACTGCGCCCGCAAGATGGCGATCAGCATACCGCACATGCCTGTGGACGGCAATCGCTTCGGATGAGCTGGCATGTGACCTTTCGCCTCTTTTCACATCTAAGCAACAGAGGTTATTAGATATGCCAAGGTTCAAAGCATCGCTGCTTACGCTCACCCTGGCGACCTTGTCTGCGCCCATTATGCACGCCCAGAACGCAGTCTCCGCTCGCCCAGGAACCGTCAATTACATCGAAGGTCAGGCCTCCCTTGAAGGCCAGGAACTCTCGCCCAAATCAGTCGGCCACGCCGAGCTCGCCAAGGGCCAGTACCTCGCTACCGCCAACGGCAAGGCCGAGCTGCTCCTTACCCCCGGCGTCTTTCTCCGGCTCGATTACAACTCGACCGTCAAGATGGTCACGCCCGACCTCACCCACACCGAGGTCCAGCTCACTTCAGGCCGCGCCACCGTCGAGGTCGACCAACTCTACAAACAGAATGACATCCTTGTCGATCTTGGCAGCGGCCAAACTCAGCTCCTCAAGAATGGTCTGTACGAGTTCGACGCCACCGCAAACACGGTCCGCGTCTTCAACGGCGAGGCAGCGGCCTTCCACTCTTTAACTCCCGAGCCGAACGAGCGTGCCGTCAAGGTTAAAGAAGGCAAGCAGCTGGCGTTCGCAGATAACGCAGGCAAGACAGTAGGCTTCAACCGCAAGGACGCCGAGAATACCGACCCGCTTTATAAGTGGAGCAGCCTGCGCTCCGGCTATTTGGGCGAAGCCAATCTGAATCTCGCTAGCAGCTACGCCAACGATCCTCGCTATGGCTACGGTGGTCGAGGCTACGGCGGCTACGGCTCCGGTTGGCTGTGGAGCCCATCGATCTACAGCTACACCTGGCTGCCGGGTGACGGCCTTTTCTTTAGCCCCTTCGGCTACGGCTTCTACTCGGCCCCCTATCTCTTTGGCGGTGGCCTCGTCTACGGCGGAGGCTACGGCTATGGAGGCGGCGGATATGGCGGCGGTTACGGTGGAGCTTATGGCTATCGCGGCTGGCGTCCCGGCGAGGGCCCACGTCCGGGCACCACAACCAGTGCCCGCGCCGGCACTACGTCCTCCGGCTTCCATGGCACAGCCGCAAGCGGTGGCGGCTTCCACGGTGGTGGCGGCGGCGGTGGCGCAGTCGGCGGCGGCGGTTCTCACGGCGGTGGCGGCGGCGGACACCGCTAAAGCCTCTACACCATAAAGAGACTCGGCTCAGGGAGCGCGCATCATAGCCCCTGAGCCCGTTTTCATTAGAATGACCTTTATGGATTTAGCCGCCAAACTCGCGCTCCTCAACACCACCCTCCGCGACCTCGGCTCGGTCCTGGTGGCCTACTCCGGCGGCACCGACTCCGCCTTTCTCGCCTACGCCGCTTACCGCGCTCTGGGCGACCGGATGCTGGCCGTCATCGCCGACTCGGCCTCTCTCCCCCGCACCGAACTCGTCGCCGCCCTCGCCTTTACGGCCGAACACGGCATCCCGACCCACATCCTGACAACCGACGAACTGAGCAACCCCGACTACCAGCGCAACGATTCCCAACGCTGCTTCCACTGCAAAGACGAGCTTTTCACAGAGATGGAGGCCTTCCGTGCCGCCCATGACTTCAGCCATCTGGCCTACGGTATGAACCTCGACGACCAGGCTCCCGGAGTAGCCGCCTTCCGCCCCGGCCAGCAGGCCGCCGCCCAGCACCACGCTGTCGCACCGCTCGTCACCGCGCAGCTCACCAAAGCCGAGATTCGCACCTTGGCTCGTCAGGCCAACCTCCGCGTCTGGGACAAGCCCGCCTCCGCCTGCCTCGCCTCCCGCGTCGAGTACGGCCGCCCGGTCACCCGCGAGACGCTAAGCCAGGTCGAGCAGGCCGAAGAGGCGCTCCACGCCCTTGGCTTCCGCCAGGTCCGGGTCCGGCACCACGGCGACCTCGCCCGCATCGAGATAAGCCGCGACGAGCTGCCCTCCGCTCTATCTATAGATACGCTGGATCAAATCACCGCCGCTCTCAAACCAGTTGGCTTCCTCTACATCACGCTAGACACCCAGGGCTACCGCTCCGGTTCGATGAATGCGGTTCTCATTCCCACTATCGCCGCTGCCCATTGATTGAAGGTCACAGAATGCGCATCGCCTATCTCGACTGCTTCGCCGGTATCAGCGGCGACATGTTCCTCGGCGCACTGATCGGTGCGGGCGTCGATCCGCAGGTCCTCCACAAGGCCACTGCCGCGCTGAACCTCAACGCCTCCCTCCGCATCGAAACGGTCGACCGCAGCGGCATCTCCTCCACCAAGGTCGATGTCCTCGAAGGCTTCGAGCTGGCCGAGCCCGCACCCATCGTCCATGAACACAACGGCCACACTCACCAGCACCAACCCCGTATCCAGCACCAGCACAAGACCGGCCATCCCCACGAGCATTCCCACACCCACGAAGCCCCTGGTGCCCCTTCCAACGATCCGGGTGCCCCATCCTTCGCGCCCCCCGCGAAGGGTGGGATCGACGAACGCCACGCCCACACGCACGGCCGTTCCCTCACCATCATCCGCCAGCTCATCCAGGCCGCCCCCCTCGCCAGTCCGGTCAAGCAGACCGCCATCCGCGCCTTTGAACTTCTCGGAGCCTCAGAAGCCAAGATCCACAACGTCCCCATCGACCAGATCCATTTCCACGAGGTCGGCGCGGTCGACGCCATCGTCGACATCGTCGCCGCCTCAGCAGGCATCCACGCTCTGGGCGTCGAGAAGTGGTTCTGCTCCCCCGTCAATGTAGGCGGCGGCATGGTCGATTGCGCCCACGGCCGTTTCCCCGTCCCCGCGCCGGCCACCGCCGATCTTCTCCGCGACATACCAACCTACTCAGCCTCCATCCAGATGGAGCTCGTCACCCCCACCGGCGCGGCGCTGCTCCGGGCACTCAACTGCACCTTCGGCCCACAACCCGCCATGCGCGTCGGCAACATCGGCTATGGCGCAGGAACCCGCAACCCCGCCGCCTTCCCCAACGTCCTCCGCCTCAGCATCGGCGAATTTAGCGAAGCCCTTCAAACTCCGGGTGCGGGTGCCCCATCCTTTGCGGCCTCATCGCAATGGGTGGGTTCCGACGACCCCACAACCATCATCGTCCTCGAAACCGCCCTCGACGACCTCTCCCCCCAAATTCTCGCTCACGTCACCGAACAGGCCCTTTCCCTAGGCGCGCACGACGTCATGTGCACTCCCGTTCAGATGAAGAAGGGCCGTCTCGGCACCCTCCTCACCGTCCTCGCCGACGACGCCCACGCCCCCGCGCTCCAGCGCCTCCTCCTCACCGAAACCAGCACCCTCGGCATCCGCATCCACCGGGAGCAGCGCGCCTGCCTCGACCGCACCCACGTCCCCGTCTCCACACCCTTCGGCGACATCCGCATCAAGGTCGGCTCGCTGGCAGGTGAAGAGCTCAACGCCCAGCCCGAGTTCGAAGACTGCCGCCGCGCCGCCGCCGCCCACAACATTCCGGTCAAGCAGGTCCTCCAGGCCGCCTCCGCCGCCTACCTCCACAGCAAAGCCCGATGACCCCGAACGCTCTTCTTCAACTCCTCGCCGACGTTCAACGCGGCACGGTCACGCCCACCGAAGCCTCCAGCCAGCTGGCAACGCTCCCCTACGAAGAGCTCGGCTACGCAAAGATCGACCATCACCGCAGCCTGCGCTTGGGCCTGCCGGAGGTGATCTACGCCGCCGGTAAAACGCCCGAGCAAACCGCTGAAATTTTCGCCCGCATGGCCGCAACGGGTATCGCCGTCCTCGCCACCCGCGCCACACCGGAGCACTTCGCCGCAGTGCAAGCCGCAAGCCCCAATGCTCTCCATCACGAGACCGCCCGCATCATCAGCACGCCCCCTCTTCCCTCCTCCCTTCTCCCTCTTCCCTGCGTCGCCGTCCTCTGCGCCGGAACCAGCGACCTGCCCGTCGCCGAAGAGGCCGCCGTCACTGCCGAGCTTTTCGGCACCCGCGTCACCCGCCTCTACGACGTGGGCGTCGCGGGCCTCCATCGCCTCCTCGCCCAACGCGAACAGCTCGCCCAGGCCGACGTGGTCATCGTCTGCGCGGGCATGGAGGGCGCGCTCCCCTCCGTGGTTGGCGGCCTCGTCGGCGTTCCCGTCATCGCCGTGCCCACCAGCGTCGGCTATGGAGCCTCGTTCGCTGGCGCCACCGCGCTTCTCGGCATGCTCAACTCCTGCTCCCCGAACGTCACGGTCGTCAACATCGACAACGGCTTTGGCGCGGCCTACACCGCCACCCTGATCGCTCGCGCAGCCCACAGGTAGCCGCAGTCCGCATCTGCGCATCACACGCCCAGGAGAAATCACCATGGAACGCAGAGACTTCCTCAAAGCCGCCACCGCCGCCAGTGTCGCCGCCGCGACCGGCACTGCCATCGCCGAAGCCCAGGCTCCCAGCTCCGCCGCGACCAAGCGCCCGCAGTCGCCTGACATGATCTACCGCCAGCTTGGAACGACCGGTGAGACCGTGTCCGCGATCGGCATGGGCGGCTTCCACATCGGCAAGCAGGAAGATCCGAAGGACTCCTACAAGCTGATCCACGCCGCGATCGACGGCGGCATCACCTTCATGGACAACTGCTGGGACTATAACGACGGCATCTCGGAGGTCCGCATGGGCGAGGCGCTCCGCAATGGCTACCGCGACAAGGTCTTCCTCATGACCAAGATCGACGGCCGCACCAAGTCCGAGTACAACAAGCAGTTGGAGCAGTCCATGGGCCGCCTCCACACCGATGTCATCGACCTCGTGCAGTTCCACGAGATCATCCGCATGGAAGATCCCGATCGCATCTTCGCCGACGGCGGGGCGCTTGAAGCTGCCGTTGCAGCCAAGCAGGCTGGCAAGATACGCTACATCGGCTTCACCGGCCACAAAGATCCCGCCGTCCACCTGCGGATGTTTGAGACCGCACAGAAGCACGGTTTCAAGTTCGACACCGTGCAGATGCCGGTCAATGTGATGGACGCCCACTTCCGCTCCTTCACCAAAGAGGTGATCCCGGTCGCTCAGAAAGCGGGGACCGGTGTGCTCGCCATGAAGACCTTCGGCGACAGCTTCATCCTTGATTCAAAGACAGTCGAGCCGATGGAAGCCCTCCACTACGGCCTGACGCAGCCGGTCTCCGTTGTGATCACCGGCATCGACAAGCCAGAGATCCTGCAACAGGCCCTCACCGCCGCGAAGACGTTCAAGCCGCTCACGCAGGCGCAGATCGCCGGCATCCTTTCCCGCACACAGCAGGCCGCCATGACCGGCAAGTTTGAACTTTTCAAGACGACGCCGCACTTCGACGGCACGGCCTCCAACCCGAAGTGGCTCGGATGACATTACGAAAGATTTATTGACAATGAGTGCTGCCAAGCGGACGATGCCGTATCTCGAGGTGCTTCCATGCACAGTGCTCTTCGTCCTTTCATTCTCCTGACACTTCTGCTACCTGCCTGCGCTTTCGCAGACACGATCAACTTCAACCTCTACGGCGTACTCCAGGACGGAGGAACCGCCACGGGCGTTCTTGCCGTAGACACTCTAAGCGGATACGTCAACCCAACCAAAGTGACTGTGTCAGACGGCGGGCGTACCTATATCTTCATCGGTTCATTCTATGAGGGTGTCTACGCCGGTGCCACTCCGCTTGAGTTCTACTCCACCTCCTACAATCAGGAGGATGACAACCTTCTACTGTCGTTCCCCACACTGCTGAAAGGGTACGAAGGAGGCTCGCTTTGCTCCACAACGGTCGTCTGCCAGGGCTTTACGAGCAGCTTCAATCCCTTTATTAGCTCGCCCAGCATAGCGATTGACTTTACTAGCCTGACGGCGACTGCCGTGCCGGAGCCAGCTTCTCTCACGCTTTTAGCCATCGGGCTAGCGGCAGTGACGGCGGCTTACCGTCACCGCACCCGTGGCGTCTGCCATGCGCCGATCCCTATGTAACCGTCCTTCTGTTTTGGTACTACAGCGTTCATAAGCAGTTGCAACTTGTATCGCGCAGGGAGTATGTTCGCTTCGAGTGCAGCACAGGAGTAGAAGCATGCTTCCCTTCGACCAGAAACCTTGGGCCAAAGCCGTCGCCGCGATCGTCATTGGCCTCTCGCTGCTTGGTGCAGTATGCCTTGCGATGTACTTCCGCAACATCGGTTCGCTTCACATCTCGGAGGTTGTCGGAATCTTTCTCCTGTTGCTGACCATCATCCCGCCCAACGCCGCCATCGTGATGCGGAAGCCGGGTGACCGGCCGCTGACACCCCATAGCGGTCTGCGCCGTGAGACTCCGACGACGTGAACCTTATTGATTGACGCCGCTGGCTAGAAATCCCCCGTCGACGACGAGGATCTCGCCGGTAATAAACGCGCTGGCGTCGCTTGCCAGAAAGATCGCCGCTCCCACAAGCTCCTCCGTCTTCCCGAACCGCCCCATCGGCGTCCGCATCCGCAGCTCCCTGCCGCGTTCGCTCTTGTCGAGCAACTCGGCGTTCAGCGCCGTTCGGAAGACCCCCGGCGCGATGGCGTTCACAGTCACGCCCTGGGAAGTCCACTCTACGGCCAGCGACTTCGTAAGCGCCCCCACTGCCGCCTTGCTCGCCGCATACGCCGTGACCTCTTTCAGCGAGACGAACGTGTTCAGCGACGCAATGTTGACGATCCGACCATAGCCCCGCTCCAGCATATGCCTGCCGAAGATCTGACAGGCCCGCAGCGTTCCCGTCACATTGGTGTCCATAATGTCGTCCCAAAGCTCTTCGGGAAAGTCGAGCGTGGGCGCACGCTTGATCTTGCCCGCGCAGTTGATCAGGATGTCCACCTTGCCAAACTCCGCAAGAACACCGTCGAGCAGCGCCTGCAAGGAAGCCCGGTCGCCGACGTCCGAGGTCAACCGCAACGACCGCACGCCCTTTGACTCGATCGCGGCCGCCGCCTCATCCACCTGTTCCGTCCGGCGCGAACTCGACACCACATCCGCGCCCGCATCCGCCAGCCCGACCGCCATCGCCAGCCCGATGCCCGAGGTGCCCCCCACCACGACGGCCGTCTTTCCCTTCAGCTCAAACAGCGGATGCCCCATCTCGTCCCTCCCTCCCCATGTTTGTCATTCCGCAACAAAGCAGAGGAATCTGCTTTCGTCTGTAGGCCAAGTTACCCAAGGAAGCTCACAATCTCTTCCACCACTTCTTCCGGTGAACGATCGTTCTTTACCTTGATCGCGTCCTTTGGGTCCTCGAGCGTAGCGATCTGGCTGTCGAGCAGAGCCGGACTCATAAACTCGTGGTGCCGCGCCTTCATCCGTTGCGCGATGATCTCCCTCGGCACCTCCAGAACAACAAAGCGCACTGACCCCGGAGGCATACCCCCCGCCAACGTCACCCGGTAGGTGTCCTTAAGGGCCGAGCAGGCCAGAACGCCGCCGTCCTCGTTCTTGAACCATCCCAGCATCACGCCATTCAGCGCCGCGAGCCAGGGCTGCCGGTCGGCGTCGTCCAGTGAATGTCCCGCCGCCATCTTCGCCTTGTTCGCCGCCGGATGATAGTCGTCCGCGTCGGCAAAGATCAGGTTCATCCGCTGCGCCAGCAACGTCCCGATGGTCGTCTTGCCCGACCCGCTCACGCCCATCAACACCACGATCATTGCGCCCCCAGAAACACCGGCCCGATGTGCCGCGCGAACAGGTTCTCCGTCACGTTCTTCGCCACAATCTCCCCATTGGCTTCGAGCGCGTGGAGGTACCGGCTGCCCATCTTGGCCGCCACCTTGAATCCCACATGGAGCAGCTGCCGGAAGCTAGGGTTGTACGCCTCGTTCGCCTGGTCATGCCGCAACGCCGAGGTAAACTCCTCGCTTGTCCATCTCGCCACAGCCTCGGGCGCGGGCAGCTTGGCCGGGTCGATGTCGATCACCGTGGTATACGGCTGGCACAGTTCATCCATGTGCCCGTAGGCCTCCCGGTAGACCTCCTTGGCGATCTCGAGCCCGGAGCCACCCGCCTCCGCCAGTCCAATCAGTTCTTCAAGCCACGTTGTTCCCGCCGTCTTTAGATGGACACCCGCGCCCGTCTTCGTCACCGCCGCGTAGATGGCCGCATAGATCGAGAACTTGTCCGACCCCGAATGCACACTCAGCTTCAGGTTGCTGGGCAGACCGTACGCCTTCACCGCAAAGGCGATCGCCGCCAGGTCCTCCTCGAACTCCTTCGTAAACTGCGCGACATCGCCCACGTAGTCGACGCCCTTGTTAAATCGGCCGGTAAACTTCGGCGCAATCGTCTGGATCGGGATACCCTCGTCTGCAATGGCCGCTAGGATAATCAGCAACTCCACCGGAGTCTGCGGCGCATCCGTCTCGTCCATTGACACCTCGGGCACGAAGTTGCCCGCGCCCTTGCGCTCGACCAGCAGCCGGTAGATCGCCCCCGCGTGCTGGACGGCGGCCAGAAACTTATTGGCGACTCCAGTCACGAAGGCCTCATCCGTGACGAACGGCGCAGCCACGCCGGGGATGGTCACTGTACCCACCAGCTCCGGATGCTTCCGCATAAAGGCAGTCACATCCTCGTACTTGGCGGCCTTGCCGATCAGGTCCGCCACGTCCAGCGTAAAGAAGTCGCACGGCGCAAGAAACCGCTCCACCGTCTTGAGGTTGATATGGTCGGCGTCGAGAAAGTACGGCTTCGTCCAGCCCAGCTCCGCCACCGCCGCATCTGCCGCCGCCCGCGTCTCGCTGGGCTCGGAGCCGATAATCAGGTGCTCACGGTTGGATTTGTTCCACACCGGCACCACCTCAACGCCCGCGTCGCCCGCCAGCATGCAAGCCCGCAGCTGCGCCTTCGCCTGGTGCGCGAACCGGTCCCCTACGCCTACTGAAAACCGGGGCAACTTCAATCCTTCACTCATCGCTCTCCCTACCTGTCGCACCTCAGCATACCGGCAAGCACGTCAACCAGCAATCGTAGTCTGTGCCTCAAGCATGCGCCACCGCCCATCCGCCAACACCACGGAGGTCTCCACCTGGCGCTCAGGAATCTTCCAGTACGTCCTCAACAATCGTTCTTTTTCTTCGATGCTCACAACGTCGAAGCCATGCGCCTGATAAAACCCGATCGCCCAAACGGCGGCAGCCCACGTTCCAATCAATACCGGACGAGTCGTCAGCGTGCGCAGATGCGCCAGCAACTTGCCCCCAATTCCACGCTTCTGGTACTTCGTGCGCACATACGCATGCCGAATCAGCACCACGTCGAGCACTTCCTGAATGCCCATCACCCCGGCAAGCGCCCCTTCAGCCTCATGCGCCCAGAACTGCACGCCATCAGCGATCTCATGCCGGAGCTTCTCCTCAGACATATAAGGCTCGGCCCATCGATCAGCTGGAATCTTCCCTTTGTATGCCTGCGCCCCATCGTTGACGATCTGCCAAATCGCATCAAAGTCGGCTTCGCCACATAGTCGGATCATGAAAGCAAACCTCATTGTAAGTAGTTCGGTCTTCGTCAAGACTAGCGACCACCAGCCTGCTTCTCCGCCACTCCCGGATTGCACGTCATCACCCGCTCCTTCAGCGAACACCGCGCCAGCACCGCGTCATCCACCCCATGCAGCGTCCCCGTCCATCCCTCTACCGCCCGATCAAGCACCATGTACCCGAACCGGCCGCGCCCGCTGTAGTTCGCTGTCTTGCCATCGACCTCCATCTCGCCCTGCAACATCCCCGCCGGATCGACCTTCGCCTCTACCTTGTCGAGCTCCGCCGCCAGCTTCAGCAACGCCGTGCCACTATCGCCGACGATCAGCTCTACCGGCCGCACCGCGCCGAAGCTCAAGCTGCCGAACATATGCAGATGCCCCGAGACGAACATCTCCACCCCGCCCAGCGACGCATCGTCGACGGTCTCTGGCCCTTCCGGCCCTTTGCCGTAGAGCCCGCCCACATACGGCGGCTTATGCGTCACCACCCACACTGGACCTCTCGCCCCGCCCGCAACCGACCGCTCCCGCGCACCGTACTGCGCGATCCGCTGCTCCCCCGTCCACGCATCTGGCACGTCCGCGCTGTCAACCACGGCGAGGGTAAGTCCCGGCAGCTTGGCCGCAAACGGCGCACTCTCCACCGGCTTCCCCTCGACACACGCGAGCGGCACCGTCCCGGCATCCAAAAACCGGAACCATCCCTCCGCCGCCCGCCCACAGCTCTCATGATTGCCCCGCCCCAGCACCCACCGCCCCGCACGCAGCAGCGGAGCCGCCGGCGCGAAGAAGTCCTTCCGCCAGTTCTCCCAGTTCTCGCAATGCTTTTCCCCGCCTGGGCATGTCTCGCGGTAGTAGTAATCGCCCACGTGCACCACCAGGTCGGGCTTCTTCGCGACCGCATAGCCGATGATCTTCGCAAACGGCCAATCCGTCTCGCAGTCCTGCGTCTCCTTCTCCGTCCTTCGGCAGCCCGTATCGCCGATCACCACGATCCGATCCACCTTCGCGCTCAGCAGCGGCAACTTCTCTTTTCCATACCGCAGCGCCTTCGTCCCAGCAGGCACCGCCGCCCCGCAGCCCTTCACCGGAAAACTGACCAGCTCCGTCGCCTTCCGCTCCACCAGCGGCAGCCTGCGCCCATCCGCCAGCACCACCGGGCAGCTCTCCCTCGCCGCGACGACAGCCCGCACTTCGGCCCCGCCCGCAACCTCCTCCACCCAAAGCTCCGGCTTGCCCTGCGCCACCGCGCCCGCCGTCAACATCCCCCACGCTACCGCAACCGCAAGCCTCATCCAGCCTCCTCGGTACCGCCCCGCGAACCGGGAACCTCCTCTCCAAACACCACCAGATCGCCGTCCGGCGCAATCACCATCAACTCCCGCTGCTCATACCGCTGTGCCACCGGCCCATACACATGTCCCTCTGGCAGCGCGTCGAGCTTCGGCTTCAACTCCGCATACAGCTCGTCCAGCCCCTCCACGTCGATGTAGTAGCGGAACGCCCGCGTCCCCGGCGGCTGCTCCTCACCCGGCGAAGTCGACGCCTGCAAGATCCGCATCCCCGCCGCACCGCGCTCCAGGTACGCATACGTCGGCCCCTGAATGGTCGACGTGAAGCCCAGCACCTCCACAAAGAAGCGCACCGCCGCCTCCACATCCACCACCTGCATACACGGCGTAATCTGCAAGAACTTCGCCATCCCTACCTCCCAAATCGCCCTTCAAAGGCCCAAAGCCCCAGCCCCGGGTTCGAACAGAAGAATACCTCTTCCCCCTCCACCACGTTCCATCCATCGCGCATCTTCGCCTGATCGTACTTCGCCGCATACGCCGCAAGATCGCCATACTCGAAGTGGACCCCCTCTACCTCCGCCCGCGTCAACCCTCCCGGACAATACCGTATACGAAACCGTCCCTCGTTCGATCCATGGATCAGGTGCGCCGCCGCGCTCAGGTTGTTCGCCAACTCAAGGTCGCTCTTCACCGCCTCAAGCGTAGCCGGCGTCCCGCAGTATCCATACTTCCGGATCAGCGCATCGATCGCCCGGTCCTCGCCAAACTCATGCACCCCCGGAGCCAGCACAATCAGCTCCGCATCGTACGCCAACGCCATCCGCGTCCGGTACACGCTCTTGTTTCCCAGCCACGTGCTCTTGAACTCCCCCGGATCGAGGTACACCACAGCCTTCTTGATCTCGCGGTCCATCATCTGGAAGTTCACCTGTAAGCTCAGCTCCGCCGCCAGTTCGAAGCACTCCGCGTCGTCCCCCACGAACAAGCCCCGCACCACCAGCTTGCCCGCCTCGTTCTTGCCGATCACCGTCTGCACGTACACGATCTGCGGCATGGCCGAGCCGAAATGCTCGCTCGCGTAGTTCAGCACCCGCCGCACCGGCGTCTCCGCCCGCCCCATCATCCGCTCCATCCCGTAGACGGCGCCCAGGAAGTGCGACCGGTGAATC
>CAXTUR010000043.1:0-21742 GCA_964247455.1 uncultured Acidobacteriaceae bacterium
CTTGCAATCGGTACGATGGAATGCTTCTTGATGGAGCGTTGACCCGCTCTTCCCAAGTCGTAGACTGCGAGCGCTAAGCCACACCTTGCACCACTTGCAATCCCCGCGTCAGCCCCATCGCAGGCATTCCCTTGATCGCCGAGGAGGGAACGTGACCCTCCAGTAAGACCTCGCGGTCTACCTCAGCAGAAAGCTTCTTAATGCGTTCTAGTTCCTCCACTAGACCCATGTCTTTAGCTTTCTTTGCCTTACCGATTACACGATCAATGTCAGCTTGGATAGCACTCTGCTCATGAAACTTAACCCCAGCCGCCTCTGCCTTGTAGCGTCGATCCAATAACGATCTTTAAGTTCCGGAAAGCGAGGCGTTCCCATCGGCAGATCACTGGCCGATAAGTATCGGCTGTTCGTCATACCTTGCCCCGCGTGCCTTCCGAGGCTCACGTTGGTGGAAGCGTCTCTCGGATCAAATCCGAACTGATCGGGATTCATAATCCGCATCAACTCTTCGGGAGTCACCGGTCTCTTCGGCACACCCACTTTACGGACGACCTTCCTGGTTAAAGGGTTGATCTCATCGCCAAAGAGGAAGATATGCGTCTGCACCGGAGCAAGAGCCGGTTTCTTCTCCCGACCGCCCCACATCGGCGGGTGAAGACTATCAGCCCCATGAACACTTGGAAAATGCGCCAAGGTGCGTCGCTCAGGAGGATAAGCCGTTCGCCGATCCAAAGGTGATCAACCACGCCCAAAAGGTTCAGGCGTGCGATCTCCATCCAGCGTTGCTCTTCGCCAAGTTCCCGGAAAGCGATGCCCGAAAGCGTATCGCCCGGTTGAACCATATATCTCATGCTTTACGACTCTCGCTTCAAGGCTGATCTTTCGTGTCCAGCATACAGCGTAGGCCAAATAACTCACCAAGACTGCGGGTGCCCCACCTTCGGCGGCGCGCCACCAACCTTCTGTCGTGGCAACATCCTCCAAACGGTGGGCACGCTCTCCAAGAGAGCTAACCATAGGTTATCTACCCTTAACTCCTTTCTTTTGTTCGATCACTGCTCTAAACCGCCCCTTTTTCATCAAAAACTTCCCAACACCCCCGCGCCCAGCTACACTCGTCGGTATGTGCCAGCGCCTGCTTCCGCTGCTCTTCGTGATCCTCTCCGCGGCTCCCATGCCGGGCCAGGGGACCGTGGCTGCCGCGCAGGCGGTGCTCCGTCGCGAGATGCCGCACCTCGCCCCGCAGCTGCATCTCACGCTCGCGCCCGGAGACTATGCGGGCAAGCCCGACGGCTTTCGCGTGAGTGGCACCCGCGGCGACATCCACGTGCAGGCCGCCACCGTGCCGACGCTGCTCTTCGGCGTCAACTGGTACCTCAAGTACGTCGCGCATCGGAGCGTCTCGCCCAACGGCAGTCAGCTAGGCGCGCCCGGTTTACAGCTGCCCGCAGTCACAACCCCCATCGTCCAGCCCGCGCTCTACCCCTTCCGCTACGCGCTCAATGAGAACACCGACGGCTATACCACACCCTATTGGAGCCTCGGCCGCTGGCAACATGAGATCGACATCCTCGCCCTCTCCGGCTTCAACGCCATCCTGATCCAGCGCGGAAATGACCTCGCCGTGTACGAGGCCTTTCGACAGATGGGCTACAACGACGCTGACATCCGCGGCTGGATCACGCAGCCCGCCCATCAAAACTGGCAGTGGATGGGGAACATGTGCTGCTTCGTCGAACCTATCTCGCTCGACCTGATGCGGCAACGGGCGGCGAGCGCGCGCACGATCCTGGCCACCCTCCGTGAGCTGGGCATCACACCCGTGCTGCCGGGTTTCTGGGGCGTGGTGCCAGCGGACTTCGCCCAGCACGTGCCCGGCGCGCACGTCGTTGTGCAAACGGAGCCATGGAACGGCTTCCGGCGGCCCGGTTGGCTCGACCCGCGTGATCCCGCCTTCGCGCGACTCGCCGCCGCGTTCTACAAGGCTCAGCGAGACCTCTTCGGCGACACGACGCTCTACGACATGGAGACGTTCCAGGAGGGCGGCCAATCGGGAGACGTTCCTGTGGCTGGCGGCGCGCGAGCTATCCAGAGAGCGCTGAACGTGGCCCATCCCAACGCACTCTGGTTCATGATGGCGTGGCAGGACAATCCCCGCCGGGAGCTGGTGCAGGCCGTCGATCGCTCGAAGATCCTGATCGCCGACATCGAGCAAGGCCGCATCCCGCGCGACAGTCGCGAGCGGGACTTCGCCGGCGCCCGCTGGCTCTACGGCGGCCTTTGGGAGTTCGGCGGCCGCACCACCATGGGCGCGCCGCTCTACGACTATGCCCGCCGCATGCCGCCGATGCGCTCCGCGCCGGACAGCCATCTCTCCGGCACCGCGCTCTTTACCGAAGGGCTCGACACCAACCCCTTCGCCTTCGACCTGTACACCGAGATGGCGTGGCGGGCCGAGCCGGTAGACCTCGAAGCCTGGACCGACGCCTATGCCGAGCGTCGCTACGGCGCGCCCGATGTCCACGCGCGCAACGCCTGGCGCATCCTGCTGAAGACCGCCTACGGGTATCGCGCGGACGGCGACCTTACCCACGGCGAGCGCGACGCCTCACATGAATCCGTCTTCAACGCAGAGCCTTCGTTAACCGCCACGAGGACCGGCCATTGGGCACCCGACGTGATGCGTTACGCCGCGGAAGACCTGAAGCCGGCACTCACCGAGTTGCTGCAGGTAGCGCCTAGTCTGCGAAGCTCCGCCAGCTACCGCTACGATCTGACCGACGTGACCCGGCAAGTGCTGGCGAACGACGCAAGACGGCAGCTGCCCCTCCTCAAAGCGGCTTATGACGCGCACAATCTTGCCGCATTCGAAGCAGGCACCGCCGAGTGGATGCGCTCCATGGCGATAGAAGATAAGCTGCTCGCCACGAACGAGTACTTCCTGCTCGGCCACTGGCTCAGCTATGTCCCGGCATGGGCGCACACGGCGGCGGATCGTGAACGCGTTGAGTACGACGCCCACTCCATCCTGACCACCTGGGGCGATCGTGAGGCCAGCCGCAATCTACACGAGTACGGCAACCGCGACTGGGCCGGGTTGGTGAGCACCTACTACGCTCCGCGCTGGCGAATGTACTTCGACTCGCTCGAAACCGCGCTCAAGAGCAACACGGCACCAAAATCCATCGATTGGTACGCCTTTGGCAATCGATGGAACCGCGCACCGACGCACTACGTGGAAGATCCCACAGGCGATACTTACGCACAGAGCCTTGCGATCGCCACAATCCTTGGCTTGGGATTGGACCCGAAAGGAACGCCGTGATCACAGACGATCCAGACTTCGCCCCCACGGTCGACGAGGACGTTGTCGCGACGCCTCTCTCTACTAAGCCGCCGCGCCTTCTATCGATCGACATCCTCCGCGGCCTTACCATCGCCTTCATGATCGTGGTGAACGACCAGACGGGTCCCGCCCCATTTCCCCAACTCTCTCACGCGGCGTGGAATGGTGTGACCGCCACCGATCTCGTCTTCCCGACCTTCCTGTTCGTCGTCGGACTTACGACGGTGCTCTCCACCGCGGCTCGCCAGGCCCACGGAGCGACCCGGCGTGAACTCTTTCTCCACGCATTGCGGCGCGCTCTTCTGCTTATCCTCTTTGGCTTTGTGGTCAACAACTTTCCGTTCCTCCATCTCGCCGAGGCGCGCTATTACGGGGTGCTTCCTCGCATCGGCGTCTGCTATTTTGCCGTCTGCACGCTCTATCTTCTATCTCCGCGATGGCAGAGCAAGGTGGCCATCTCCGTCGCTTGCCTGGTTGGCTATTGGGCGCTGATGCGCTTCGTTCCGGTGCCCGGGTACGGCGTGCCTACGCATACCGTTCCGATCAATGATCACAACGGAAACCTGGCCGCGTGGCTCGACCGGTCTCTCTTCAGCGCGTCACACCTCTACGAGCGCACTCGAGACCCCGAGGGCCTGCTCTCGACCTTGCCCGCAATTGCGACAACGCTCTTCGGTCTGCTCGCTGGCATGTGGCTGCGCACGACGCAGAGCATCGCCCGCAAGACCGTTCTCCTTGCCGCTGCCGGCGTTCTGCTGATCGGCGCGGCTCTGCTGTGGGATCCCTGGTTTCCCATGAACAAGAAGCTTTGGACGAGTTCCTATGCCTTGTTTGCGGGTGGATGCAGCACGCTTCTGCTTGCGGCGGCCATCGCCATCGTCGACCTGTGGCGCGTCGGTCGCAGCTCCACCGAATCGAACGACCCCACAACGCCCGCGCACCCGGCGCTCTACCGGCCCTTGCTGGTGCTTGGAACTAACGCCATCCTCGCCTACATGATCTCAGAGCTAGGCGACACGATCCTCCACATGATCCAGCTTTCGCCGAAGACAGACCTGAAGAGCTTCTTCTACCGCGGCTTCGCCGGGCTGGTTCCGCAGCCCGCATGGTCGTCTCTGCTGAACTCACTGGCTTACCTTGTTCTGTGCTGGCTGCTGGTCTACCCCTTTTACCGCAAACGCATCTTCCTGCGGATTTGAAGGTCCCTGTAGCTGGGAGATCGCCGCGACAAATGTTTAGAGTTGCAAAGCCAATACCGGGTCCACAAAGACCGACGAACCAACCTGAAACCGGCGCTCTCCAATCTGCACAAACCCGCTCTTCTTGTAAAAAGCAAGCGCCCGCGCATTGTCGGGATGCACCCCCAGCAGCAGTCGCTCCGCCCCTTGCTCCCGCGCCGCCGCAACCGCCGCCTCCATCATTCGCCACCCCGCTCCGCCCCCATGAAAGCGCGAGAGCAGGTAGATACGCCGCAACTCCAAGTCTTGCTCCCGCGCCAGCCCCTCGGGGAATTCTGGCGCAGTGAGCAGAGCATACCCCACCGGCCCACCTCCACCAGCCACCTCTGCCAGCCATCCTAGGGTTCTAGCATCCTCAAAAAGAGCTACATAGGCTGCTTCAGTATGCTTCGCCCTGCAGTGCGCCAGGATGGCCTCGCCCGGAATCATCTCCGCAAACGCCTCCACAAACGTCGCCGCGCCGATCACTGAGACGGCAAACGCATTAGCCCGTCCACACTCCCGCACCACTAGTTGATCCATGCTCCCAGCTTACCCCTGAACTCTCCGGGCCGAGTGCACCGCCACCACTCCCAACACACAAACCACCGCCAGCAGGCCCACCCAAACCACCTCGGGATGGCGCTCCGTCAACGACTTCATGACCGACGCACGAGCCGCATACCCCGGGTTCCGCTCCTCCGGCCCAAGCCGCGCCACCGCCACATCGCTCCCAAGTGAAAGCACCCGTTCAAAATCGTATTGCGGCGCATCCAGCGCATCGTCTCCATAGAAGAGGCTCAACGCCGACCAGGCGGCCTGCACCGGGAAGCAGACTTTTCTTTGCCGCATCTCCAGCCGAACTGCGGAGAGTGGCAGAGGCGCGTCATCTCCGTTCTCCACTTGCACTTCCACAACCGCATCCCGCTGCAGGTTCGATCCAAGAATCGCCGAAACACTCATCTGCTCCTGCTGTATGTCGCGCCCCTCACGGGTAAGATGAACCCGCTGGATCGATCCTTGCATCGTTTCCACATCGTCGGGTTCGGGAGGATGGTGGAGCCTCATTCTCTCTCTGGCCGAAATCTCCACGTTCCTGTCGAAGCTGCCCGAATAACCGGGCGCGATCTGAAAGCTTACCCGTTCGACGGGCACGCGGGCGGGCAGGCGAAAAGTGACCAGCGTGGTTCGTCCCCGCTGTTCGATGGAAGACGCCTCCACCACGGCCGTATAGATGATTTGAGCTTCGCGGCTTGGCGGCACCGAAGCCCCCTGAACGACCACTTTATTCACAGCCAACGGAGACGATCCCGGAGCGTCCAAAAGAATCATCTCCACGTGCAGCACGGCAAACCGGGTCTCGGCCAAATGCAGCACAGTGCTTCGAGCCAGATGTTGCTTCGTTAGATCGAACAGAGTAAAGCTGCCGAGCGAAGTCGGCGCTCCGTTCATGCTGTTCGCCCCAGTCACCGCCGCTGTTGCGATAAAGTCCCGCCCAGACAAATCAAGGTATACATCCGTATACGGACGATTCGGCATGATAAGGTCGAAGACGATTCGGCCACCCCGTTTACCTAGGTTCAGCACCTTTGCCGACGCGCTTTCCTGCTCTGCCGGTTGGCTCTGGGTGACCGCATAGGGGATCTCGTGCGGGCTTTCTCCAGCGGCCTCCCCGTACAGGCGCACGTCCTTTAGGGTCTCCGCGGAGTGCGCGTACACGGCTCCATCGAGCGCCATACACGCCTGCCCGCTTGTTCCGGCGTCACTTACCGTTACCGGGCGTTTGTAGATAAAGTGCCACGGCTCCGGCTTCGGCGTACCAAAACCTGAAGACGCCTGCCATAGTAGCAATCCCAACAGCAGCGCCCTCACGGCTGCTCCTCTGAAGCGGTCGTCGTCTCCTTCAGACCCAGCCAATCCTTCTGGTACGCGAAGCTGACGCCCATCAGCAGCGCGCCCAGTCCCAGCAAGCTCGCCACGCGATACCCCTGGCTCAAACTGGCAATGTCGTAGAGAAAGGTCTTGGCGATGGTAAACACCAGCAACGCCAGCCCCTGCCAGCGAACGAACGCGGCACGCCGCCAGAAGCCGACTGCCAGCAGCATCGCGCTATAGAGCATCAAGAAGGCTGAGATGGCGAGCGCCTCCTGCAAGCGATCACTGGGAGCGGTGACCCCATGCCGCCATAACGCGGCGATCTCCCGGACGCCCGAGAGTACCGCCACAAGATTGAACGCGATCACGGAGGCTGCACTTAGCTGCGGCCAAAGCTCGTGCTCCCCGTCGCGCCTGGCAAGTCGCAGCGCAGCCCACGCCACTCCTCCCAGCACCGCCAAGCCAATCATCGCGCTTCCCAGGTCCGCATGGGCAAAGGCCGTTCCCTGCGGAATGTAGCGCGTGACGACGATCTCCCGCAGGCACAGCAGTAGCGCGAGCAGATCGACCGCGATCAACGAGGCCACCAACTCGTTCTGCTTGCCCGTTCGCCCCTGTCGGTGACTAATACACGCTACACCCGCAAACGCCGCAATTCCCACCAGAGCCGTGCCTACATCGTGCTGGAAGAACGCGCTCGGCATCCAGGAGCTGTACCAGTACTCGGACACGAACACCGCGATAAACCCCAAAGCCAGGGTCCCCGCCGCCAACCACCGCAGCACAGCGGTCTCGCGTAGAGGTTCACTGCTCTCCTTGCCCGCACCCGGGCGCGTCGAGGCCCAGAACAGCGCCGTGCCCTCCACCAGCCAGGCCACGGTAATCCATCGCCCGTTCGCCTTCAGCGGGATTGCGATCGTCAGGAATACTACCGCGAGCGACAGATGCACCGCTGAAACCGTCCGCCGCTGCGGCAGCCGCATCAGGCCCAGATACGCCGCCGCCAGCAGAAGCATCAGCCACGGCAGCCAATCGTGATGCCGCGCGTCCTGCAGGACCGAGTACATCCCCAGTGCCAGAAACGCCGCCGCACCCAGCGGAAGCAGGACGCTTTGCAACGGCGTGACGGTCCCTTCCTCCTCCGCCACACCAAGCGAAGCCGTTACAAATATGGCCCAGAAGAGCAGGAGAAACAGCGCGGTTACGCCCAGCTCCGCCGCCGCGTACCAACTAAAGTACCATCCGATGAAGTAGAACACCGTCGCCGGAAACGTCCCCAGCAGCAGCCGCGGCCAGTGCTTTAGCCGGATCAGCGCGACCGTTGCCGCGTCAATCGCTAACACATACGTAAAGACGAAGATCTCATGATTGCCTCCGGTCGAGAGCAGCACCGGCGTCAGGAAACCGCCGATCAGCGCATAGGCGGCCAGGAGCTCCGCGTTCTGCGACCACGCCATGAAGGCGTTCCACGCCGTCACCAGGATCATCGCAGCCAGCGCGGCCCAGGCGGGCAGCAGATGAAACAGCTGAAACGCCGCCCAAAGCGACAGGTATAGCACGCCCGACCCGACCGCCTTTAGCGAGTACGAAAACGCCAGCACGCCCTGCCGCCGGAACCGCTCCGACCAGAGCACCAGCCCCGCGCCAGCCAACAGCCCAAACAGTACCCGCGCCACCGGCCCCAGCAAGCCGTTGTCGATGGCCAGCTTGAGCCCATAGGCCGTCCCAATCAGCAGCGCGACGATGGCGATTCGATTGAAGATCTGCGATCCAAGCCGGCTCTCCAACGAAGGTCGAGGAGGTGGCGCGCTGAAGACGACCGGCGGCAGATCGATAGGAGGCGGAGGAGGAGGAGGAGGAGCCGGCATAACCTCCAGGTGCCCCACCTTCGCCACCGCCTCATCGTGGCTAAGGTGGGCCTCGGCAACCCTTGGAGCCCCTCCGCGCAGCTCGGCCACCTCCCGCTCCAGCCGGTCTACCCGCTGCCGCAACAGCGCAAGCTCGTCCGGTCCCCCATTACTTGGGTCCAAGTTCATCGCGTCCAAACTCATCGTCCTAACTCTACCCCGTGCCGAGCCGTCACGAAACGCCTTCTCTGAAACTCGCTAAAATAAGGAGATGAGCGAAGCCCATCACGACAACGACACCTACGATCTCCTCGTCATCGGAGCCGGACCCACGGGAATGGCCTGCGCGATCGCGGCCCAACGCGCCGGGCTATCGGCCGTCTTGGTCGACAAGGGCTGCCTCACGAACTCGCTCTTCCACTACCCTGCACACATGACGTTCTTCACCACGCCGGAGCTGCTTGAGATCGGCGACATGCCCTTCTCCAGCCCCAACCAGAAGCCCACCCGCTCCGAGGCGCTGGAGTATTACCGCAAGGTCGCCGAGCACTATGCCCTCGACATCCGCCAGTACGAGACGGTGCATTCCGTTTCGGGCTCGGACGGCGACTTTCGCGTCCACACCACGGATCGGTTCGACCGCGCGATCACGCACCGCGCGAAGAAGTTGGTCGTCGCTACCGGCTACTACGATCTGCCTAACTACCTCAACATCCCCGGCGAAGAGCTCTCCAAGGTGAAGCACTACTATCACGAGCCACACCCCTTCTTCGGCCTCGACGTGCTGATCATCGGCGGCAAGAACTCGGCCGCCATCGCCGCGCTCGATCTATGGCGGCACGGCGCAAAGGTCACCCTCGTCCATCGCGGCGCGGAGATGCACCGCCACGTCAAATACTGGATTTTGCCCGATATCACCAACCGCATCAAGAACGGCGAAGTCATGGCGTATTTCAACTCCACCGTCGAGTCCATTACCGAAGACACCGTCACCCTCGCCACGCCCGAAGGCCCGCGCACCCTGCCTAACCACTTCGTCTTCGCGCTTACCGGCTACCACCCGGATTTCTCCTTTATCGAGCGTCTCGGCGTCCGGCTCGACGAGTGCAACGACCGCTGCCCCGTCTGCGACCCCGCCACCCTCGAATCGAACGTCCCCGGCATCTATCTCGCGGGTGTCATCGTTGCGGGAGAGCGCACTAACGAAATCTTCATCGAGAATGGCCGCTTCCACGGCAAACTCATCGCCGACGACCTGTGCGCAAAGCTGACCGCCGTTCCGCAGATGGCCTAGCTCTACCAGAACTATTAGCCGGTGGGCATACGGCTGCTGGTTTTATTGTTGCTCCTCCTGGCGGTGGTTTAGTGGAACGCTCAGCATACAATCGTCTGCGGAATGAGCTTGTGCGTTTTGTTTGTTTAGTCTTGATGTGGATTGCCGTTGAGGGAACGCTGGTCTACGGAGTGCCGAATCGCGCGATGGCGCAGACGGTGACGGCTTCGGCTTCGGCTTCGGCTTCCGATGCGGTGACGCGACGTTGGGCTGGTAGCTATGTGTATGAGGATGCTTTGGGGGAGATCCCCACTGGGTCGGGCACCCATGCCTTCATCACCTATAAGCTACATGTGCCGAAGAGTGCGTCGCAGCCAGTGACGCTGAACGCCGATGGGTTTCAGACAGAAGACAGAATACATTGCGCGGTTTCCGGGAACGAAGACCGGATCGAAGTACGATTTGTGAGCTTTGCCGACGGCACCGTGGCAAATCAGTTTGGGGTCGCGGTGTACCAGCCTAACGATGTCCTGTTTACTTTGGAACGGGTTCGCACGAACGGGGCACAGGCTTTAGTGACGGAGTGGAAGGCTCAAGCCTTCGGGCGTAGCCTATGCGCGGGGCCGCTACCTGCTGCCAGTCGGACGACCACGAACGCACGCTCGAAAGGGAGAGTAACGATACCAAGCTTGACTGCTTCAGTTGGAAAGAGCGGCACGAACCAGTTGCAGGATGTACGTCTAGTGCAGCAGCTTCTTAATCGGTTTCAGTCGCCAGCAATGCCGCTGCTCAAGGTGGATGGGCGTGCCAATCCGACGATGTTAGCGGCCATCGATTCATTGCAGAAGCAGAAGGCTATCAAGCCGGTTGAGGCGACCGTTACGTCTACAGGCGCAGTATCTAAGGCGCTGTGTGGAGGAGACACTTCAAAGACGACTCTCGCCTGGGGCGCGAAGGTTGAGGCCTCGTTCAAGCTAAAGCTTCTCCAATGGCCGACTTCCTCCAAGCACCGGCGGACTTCTTAATGGCGTCGATGGCTTTCGAGTCAGGCGAGAGCTTCAGTCCATCCATGAAGAACGCTGCGGGGAGCGATGCTATCGGGTTGATCCAGTTTATGCCACCTGTCGCAAAAGCGCTTTGAACCTCCACGGAGCAATTGGCTAAGATGACCGCTACTGAGCAGTTGGACTACGTACAGAAACACTTCCTGCCACACAAGGGAAAGTTGCAGGACCTGGAAGATGTTTATATGTCGATTTTGTATCCAGTCGCTATTGGCAGGGACACAGAGTGAGCATTGTTCACAGCTCCTTCCAAGAAATATGGTCAAAACAAAGGCCTCGATGCGGACAAAGACGGTAAGGTCACTGTTCGGGAAGCGGCTGCTAAGGTTCGCGCTATGTACCATATGGGACTGCAGCCCGGAAATCTAGGATAGGAACGGCATATGGCCGGTAAGCAAATGGAGGCAGAGCAGATCGTCTCCATCTACACTAAACCTATACTTCTCACCCGCTTTTACGTCTCAGTTCAAACTCAGTGCCGCGTCAGCGACCCGGTCCCACTGCCCGGTCCGCAAGGCCCGGTCAACGCCCAGTTCGTCGCTGTCAACGTCAGCCCATCCGTCGAGAACGTTCCGCTTGCCGTGACACTGTTCGTCGTCACTGCATCCGTATACGTCAGACTGAAACTGCCGCCGGTTACCTGCGAGTTCGCGATGTTCACTGGGCTGTTAAAGCAAGGGTTATTCGGGAAGGTGGCCGTCCCGCTGAGCTGAAAGTTCCCGCTCGGATCAGAGGCCGGGTTCTGCGTCAGCGTGGCGGCGATGCTGATCACCTGTCCATTCCCGTCCGAAAAGCCGCCTGTGAAATTTCCCGCAATCGGACTGTACGCGTTGGCCACAGCCAAAGCGGGCGCGGCAAATGCGCAGCTTCCGCCCACCACGGTGTAGGTGGCGTTGCCAATGGAACGCCCATCCGCCGCCAGGGTCCCGGCGATCTTCAACGTGCCGCCCGCCAGACCTCCCGTAAGCGTTAGGGCGTTTGCGGCAGTCGCAGAGCCGGTCAGTTCCACAGCCGTCGTCGGCGCGACGCAATCGCTGTTCGCGCGCGAGTGCACTACACCCCTGATCGCACCGCCCGAATCCGACAGCTCCCCCGTCAACACCGGCAGCCGCGCCGCGCTCGCGTCCGCCGAAGCGATCTGCCAGTTACCTGAGACCGCTACCGCGCTGGCGACAGGAACAGGAAGCACGCTGACCGAGCAACCCAGCAAGCTGAAGCAAGCAGACAGCGAAAGAACAACATAACGAAAACGAGAGAAAGGCATAAGAACTCCGGGCCCGAGAGAGCGCAACTTCCCACAGTATGCTTGAAATGCGCTCCGATACCCCCTCTAACCACCCGTGAAAAGCGGTTGCTGTTCCTAAACGGGACAGCTCGGATTCGCGCATCCCCGCCGAATCGTAGATAATGGCCGCCTCATAGAAAGCACGACCACGCACGCGCTGAACACGCTTCGAACATATAAGGAGAACGCAGTCTATGCACGTATCACCCTTCCTGGCCATGGCTTTGCAACAGACCCTCCCCGCATCAAGCACCACCGACGACGGCCGCCTCTATCTCTGGATCGCCATCGCCGTCGCGCTCCTCGCCCTGGCCTTCGCCTTCTTCCTCGCGCGGCAGGTCATCAGCTCAGACGCCGGCACCCCCGATATGCAGGCCATCTCGAACGCCATCCGCGAAGGGGCCGAGGCCTTCCTGAAGCGCCAGTACCAGACAATCGCCATCATTGCGGCCGTGCTGGCCATCGTCGTCTTCGTCGGCTACCGGGTCTCGCCACGCACCGCCCCGTACGCCGCCAAGACAGTCATCAGCTTCCTCGTCGGCGCGGTCTGCTCCGGTCTTGCCGGGTTTACCGGGATGTACTGCTCCATCCGCGCGAACATCCGCACCGCCTCGGCCGCCCGCACCTCGCTCGACCGCGCCCTTAAAATGGCCCTCCGCGGCGGTGCCGTCACCGGCCTGGTCGTCGTCGCGCTTTCGCTGCTCGGCGTAGCTTCTCTGTTCCTCGTCTTCGGGGGCTTGAACGACCCGCGCGGCGTCCCGTACCAGCTCGTCGGCTTCGGCTTCGGAGCCTCGCTCGTCGCCCTCTTCGCCCAGCTCGGCGGTGGCATCTACACGAAGGCCGCCGACGTGGGCGCGGACCTCGTCGGCAAAGTCGAAGCTGGCATCCCTGAAGACGATCCACGCAATCCCGCCGTCATCGCCGACTTGGTGGGCGACAATGTCGGCGACTGCGCTGGCCGCGGAGCGGACATCTTCGAGTCCACCGCAGCCGAAAACGTCGGCGCGATGATCCTGGGCGCGGCACTCTATCCCGTCTTCGGCCTCAAAGGCATCCTCTTCCCGCTCATCGTCCTCGCCATCAACCTCATCGCGAGCATCGTCGGCGTCTTCGTCGTCTCCACCAACGAGCATAAAGACCCCATGTCCGCCCTCAACCGCGGCTTCTACGTCACCTCCGGCCTTGCGCTGCTGGGCTTTGCGGCGGCTATCCACCTTATGCTTGGCGGCCCCGGCGTCCAGCCAAGCTGGTTGCTGATGTGCGGCGTCACCGGCCTGGTCACCGCCTTCCTCTTCGTGTGGATCACGCAGTACTACACCGAAGCCAAATACCGTCCCGTCCAATCCATCGTCAAAGCGTCGCTCACTGGTCCGGCCACCAACATCATCTCCGGTCTCGCGGTCGGCATGGAGACGCCCGCCATGCCGGTTGTCGTCATCTCCGCCGCGCTGCTGCTGAGCTACTACTTCGGCGTGCAGGGCCTCGCCGGGGTCGCGGGCGTAAGCGACTACGCCAAAGGCATCTACGGCACCGCCATCGCAACTATGGGCATGTTGAGCTGCGCCGCCTATATCCTCGCCATGGACACCTTCGGCCCCATCACCGACAACGCCGGCGGCATCATCGAGATGTCTAATCAGGATGAGTCGATCCGCGACCGCACCGACAAGCTCGACTCAGCCGGCAACACCACCAAGGCCCTGACCAAGGGGTATGCGGTCGGTTCGGCCTCGCTCGCGGCGTTCCTCCTCTTCTCCGCGTACCTGGAGGAAATTCGCACCATCGTCGTCGAGAAAGTCGCCGCCGCCGGTGGCTTCATGCCCGCCGGATGGACCTTTACCGAGATCAACCTCGCCGAAGTGCCCGTCTTCGTCGGCGCGCTGCTCGGAGCCATGCTGACCTATCTCTTCAGCTCGCTCGCCATCAAAGCCGTGGGTCGCACCGCGCAGATGGTCGTGCAGGACGTACGCGACCAGTTTCGCGAGAATCCCGGCATCATGGCCGGGACTTCCAAACCCAACTACGCCCGCTGCGTGAGCATCGTCACCGGCGCGGCTCTCAAGGAGATGGTTCTCCCCGGCCTGCTCACCGTCGGCCTTCCTGTTGCGGTGGGCCTCATCTTCCGCAACTTCAGCCCGAGCTACCGCGCGGTCGCCGACATCGTCGGGCCGGGAATGCATCTCGCCGTGCCTTCGGTCAATGGTGTCGCGGTCAATCTCGCCGGAGCCAAAGCCGTCGCTGGCCTCCTCATGGTTGGCACCATCTCCGGCGTCCTTCTCGCCATGTTGATGAACAATGGTGGAGGGGCCTGGGACAACGCCAAAAAATACATCGAAACCGGTCAGTACGGTGGTAAGAAGTCGGACGCCCACAAAGCCGCTGTCGTCGGCGACACGGTAGGCGATCCGTTTAAGGACACCGCTGGCCCCAGCCTCCACGTTCTCATTAAATTGCTAGCCACCATCACCTTGGTACTAGCTCCACTCTTCGTCTAACAACCGGTGTTCCATCCTTCTGGTCGTCATTCCCGAAGGAGATTTGGTTTGCTGGTGCGCCCCGTTCCGATTCTGAGACGTGGCGCACCTATCGCAGCCCGGTTGTCTGATATGGCAATCCTGTCGCCGGCGAATGCTCCACCAATGCATCCATATTCGTCCTGATCGACACTCCAGCCCCCGCGGCGTCCGCCACAACCACATTCCATCCGTCCACAACGACTAGCGCATCCCGACCGCCAAACAGCTTCGTATCGGCCTCAACGCTTATAACCTTCGTCTCGCCACCCGCTAACGAAACATAATTCCTGCTGTAATAGGCCGGAAGCACCCGCTCCCCCGTGCTTCGCCGAAGCTGCACATGAGCCATCAGCGCCACTCTCTTATCGGCATTGTGCAACGTAACCGAGATCACACTTTTGCCATTGATGTCCCGCCGCGCCAACCCCGCATCGAGGGTCACGCGCCGCATCGTGTCCAGGCTGGTCAGATCGTCGGGACGCTCCGCCAACCCGCGCCAGTAAAAATTTTCTGAAATCGGCTTCCCGTCAGCATCAGTAAGAGAAAGCTGAATGAAATGCACTGGAGAGACGTTCGCGGGATGTTCGACCACTCCGAGGCTGGTGGCCGCGTCGCCCGGAGCCGTGACCGGGTATTCTCTTGTCAAAACACTGGACCCGTCCAGGTTATAGATCGTAAACCGCGCCGTTGCGCCCGTGAGCGCCTCCGCCCGGTTATTAATCACCTGCAGATTCCCGTCCGCCTCGTTATATTGAAGATGCATCGGCTCCGACGCACTCTTTACCGCGAAAAACGACGAGTTGGGTTCCAGATCGTAGTGGTATATCTGCCACACAAAGCTGGGCTGCGCCGGATGGCTCATCCACGTTAGGACTGCAGTGGTGGGCTTGAATAACTGAGCATTTCTGCCCTCATACATCGCTCGAAACGCCTCATAGTTCATCAATTGCGACTTACGCGTAAAATCCGCCAGATTGACAATTTTTCCGTACCGCTGTGCAAGGACCTCCGGGTAATTTTCGGCACCCTGATTGCCCCTGGCAAAGTCATGCTCCGCCCAGTCGTCATTGATCGTTTCCCAGTCTTTTTCAGGCATCATCCCCTTGATCGACTCGAGGGTCGGCACAGAAATGCTTCCAGTTTCCGTCTTAAACGCCTCTTCCACCTTGTAGAACTCGCGCGGCTCCCGCCAACGGTACGGTCCGTGCGAGCGTACCCCGCGCCCCTCCGTTGAGCTGGGCTGATAAAGCCGCACTGGCTCCAATTCCGTCATCAGCACTCGCAAGCGATCGTCGATCTCCTTAGGCGGATACCCCTCGTTGCGCGCGCACCACAGCACAATAGAAGGATGGTTGCGGAAGCGCAGGAGCTTATCGCGCACATTAGCCATATACGTCGCCAGGTCCGTAGGGTCTGGACCATCCGAGGGATTTGGCTGAAAGAACTCATCCCAAACTAATATCCCGTACTTATCGCAAAGATCGTAGAAGTCCTCACCCGTACTCTGCCCCACCCAGTTGCGGATCATGTTCAGGTTCGCAAACTGGTGCATCCGAATCGCCGCGTCCAGCCGTTCCCTTGGAATCCGCTTCAAGCCTTCATCCAGTCCCCAATTTCCGCCACGAATAAATATCTTTACGCCGTTGACCGAGATCGTCAGGTTGTCCGAATCTGGCACCGCATAGCTGATTTTCCGAACGCCAAAACTAACGTCCTTGTTGTCCGAAATCTTCCCGCCCACTTCAAAACTAAGTCGCAACCTATATAAATTCTGCGCTCCATACCCATTCGGCCACCACAGCTTGGGTTGCGTTAGATGTAACGCCGGTGTAGTCTTCACATCCATACTCACAAGCTGCGAACTACGGGCGGCTAACTCCACCTCCCGCTCGAAGCTAAGTCTCTCCGCGCTCCCCCGCAACACTCCCTCCACCGGCCTGTCTGTAAGATTGACTAGCGTAGTCTGCACCGACAAATCCGCCGAGTCCGTCCTCGGCAGCGGCAAGTCGGTCGTTACCAGCGGGTCCTTAATTCGCACCGGTCCGGTCGTCGACAGGTACACCTTCTGCCAGATGCCTGCGTCGCGGTCGCGTATCGCCGGCAGCCAATCCCACCCGATCGTCGACAGGAACGTAGGCCCATCGATCGCCGACTCGCCGCCGTTCTCTCCAATTCCGGCGCGCAGCGTATGCTCGTGCGGCACGCCGGGATGCGGCTGCGGCGAGACCAGCACGGCAATCACCGCCTTCCGCCCCGGCTTGACGTTATACGTCACGTCGAACGCCCCGCGCACAAATGCCCCGCGCATCGTTCCCACCTCGGATCCGTTCACCCACACCCGCGCCGCATAGTTCACCCCGTCGAGGTTCAACCAGACGTGCTGCCCCGCATACCCGACCGGGATCGCCACCTCAGTCCGATACCAATACGCGCCGTGTGCCAGGCTCTCCGGAATGATCTCCGGACGATTGTTCTCCCCATACAGGGGCTCGGGATAGACGTGGTTGTTGACCAGCGTCGTCAGCACCGTGCCCGGCACCGTCGCCGGATACCACCCCGCCGTATCTAACCCAGGGGATGACACCTGCCCACCTGCTTGCGGCACCTTAGCCGCATCCCGCAATGACCATCCCGACACGGCCTGTGGCTCCACGCTCATCACCCGCTTACTTGCCGCGCGCCCACTCAAACCGCAAACCATCCCCACCCACACTACAGTAGCCACAACACGCTTCATGAAACCCTCATTTGTAAGTTGACCGCAGGAGTACAAGTTTACAGAACGCAGCGCGGTCCCACAAAGAGGCTAAGTGTGACAATAGCCCATAACTTGTGTGCTGAACTCGCGTTAGGAAGTCCTAGTACGAGTTTTCAAACTCGCTCCTCGCAAACTGTGCTCTTACTCAGACCTTATTGCATCATCGTCTCGGTTGCCTTAGACATCTTCGCAGTCCGATCCAGTTTGTCCCATGCAAACGGCTTCCCGTCGATGGCCCTTTTTACCGTTTTAAGAAGTACGACCGAAAACACCTGCCGATAGGTAAACCGCTGTATCCAGATATGGAACAAGAGCCAGAAGTCACCCTTGCTTGCCTTATTCTTCCGTTCCAGCGCAAACGCCAACGACGACGCGGTAAAGTCGATAATCAGGAATGCCAGGAAAAACCCTAGCAGTTTATAAAAACCAGCAGCCGGTGTCGTCTCTGGATGAAAGTGCTTGTCCAAGAAGTAATGGAACACGCCGATAACAAACATAAGGTCGATCAGCGGCGAAACCAGTGGCAGCAGTATCTGGAAGATCAGAATATTCGGCAGCGCAAACAAGCCCATGGCGCGATGCTTCGCAATCGCTCCCTTATGTTTATAGATGGCCTGTAAAATTCCAAAAGACCAGCGGAAACGCTGCCGCATTAACCCATCCATATTTACCGGAGCCTCGGTAAAGGCCAGCGCCGAGTCCTCATAAATGACGCTATAGCCCTGCTCCAGCATATTCATCGTCAGGTCGGCATCCTCGGCGACGGTGTTGGTATGGTAGCCGCCGCCCGCCTTTACCCCCGCTGTGCGCCACGCTCCGATAGCTCCTGGCACCACCATCACCACATCGAACAGATCTAAAGCCCGCCGCTCGAAGTTTTGGCTTGTGATGTATTCAAGCGCCTGCCACCTGGTCCACAGATTGACGCGGTTGCCCACCTTGGCGTTCCCCGCCACTGCGCCGATCTTCGGATTGGCAAAGTGGCAGACCATATTGGCGATCGCTTCCTTGGCGATCACCCCGTCCGCGTCGATCCCCACGTAAATATCTTCGTACGTCGTCTCAAGCGCATAGTTCAGCGCGTCCGCCTTACCCCCGTTCGGCTTGGTCAACACCGTCAGGCGGCCGGACTCGATCTCCTTCGGGTACGCCTCCCGCGCCACCACGCTAGTCCGGTCCTTTGATCCATCGTCTATGACCACAATGCGAATGTTCTTGTAGGTCGACATCATCACTGACCGGATCGTCCGCACGATCACCTTCTCCTCGTTGTACGCCGGGATCAGCACGGCCACGCTCGGCTCATACCCCGGCTGGGCGAAGTTCTTCCGCTTGCGAAAACGATCAATGATCGCCAACACGCCAATAATGATCAGCCGAGCGCTCATGAGGATGTCGCCGACGAAGAAGACGCCAATCACAAAGTGGTTGAAGAAGCTGATGAAGAAGAACGCAATCGAATCGACCGCCGCCAGCCAACGCTGCTTTGGCGTCAGTGCTGGCATCACCTCGGCGCGCGTTTTGCCCATCAGGCGTGACACCGGCACAATCTCATAACCTTTTGCCCGCAGTGTCTCGATCAGCACCGGCAGTGCCGCCACAGTGGCCGAGCGGTCCCCACCTCCATCATGCAGCAGAATCACCGAGCCCTTGGTCCAGGGCTGCGCGTCCATCTGCGCGATCGCCATCAAGACCGAATCTGTAATCTGCCGCGGGGTTTTCTTCGGATGCTCGTCCCAGTCGTTCGTGTCGATCTTGTCGCCGACCGTCACATACCCAAGACTCTGAATACGGTCGATCGGCGCCGCCTGGTCATTCGTATCGGGGTCCTGATCAATCGAATACGGCGGCCGAAAGTAGAGCGGCTGCACCCCCAGCTTCGACGCAAACAGTCGCTCCGTCGAGTTCAGCTGGAGGTCCACCTGCCCATTCGAAATTTCGCTGATGTCGGGATGCGTAAACGTGTGATTGCCAATCTCATGGCCCTCACGATACACACGCTTCATCACGCCAACATTGTCCTGCGCCTCCTCGCCAATCATGAAGAACGTGCCCGAAACGCCATACTTCTTCAGCACATCCAGCACCTTGGGCGTCCATGTCGGGTCCGGTCCGTCGTCGAAGCTGAGCGCCACCTGCTTTAGGTGGTAGCCATACTGCTCAATGGTGTATGAAAGCGGATACGAGTCCATCCGCTCCTGGGTCACCATGCGAAATAGCAGCGGCACGGTGTCATCATCGTCCAGCGTCAATGTGCGGTGGCCGGGCTGGGGTTTGCGCGTCACCCGCAGAATGTCTCCGTTTCCTTCGGTATCCACGTCGTAGCCCGGATCGACGTTCGCCAGCGCGGTGAGCGGGTCCGAGTGACTCGGCTTGTCCCATATCTTCCACAGCGAGCTATCTTCTGAGCCCAACTGCCAGAGCGCAAACGTCTGGATACCCAGCGCCTGCGCCGCGCGCATCTCGTTGACCGTCGTCACGGCATCCAGAAACCAGATCTCATGCCGCTGCTTGGCGTCATCGTCGTCATAGGCGAAATGTGGGTTTAACGTATCGTCGTCCAGATCCACCTGCGACTCCGAGTCCGCCGCCGCCTGCCATGCATCTTGTGTCGCCAAATTGCGGGAGTACAGCAGTTTTCCCAGCGCGGGTGCGACCGGCTTTTTCCCTCTCGACGCCGGAGCGACAGGCGGTATGGCCGTCACCCAGTCGTACCCATAGCTGCCGATCGAACAGATCAGCTTCTCCTTCGGCACCACCGCCACAATCCGCTTCAAGTTACCGACAAACCAGTCCTGCGCCGCTATTGGTCCCGGCCCACTCTCCGTCTGGTGCTGGTCGTAGTTCATCAGCAAGAGACCGTCGGAATGGTCCGCCAGAAACTTCAGATCGAAATCGTCATCAGCAACCGGCGTGTTGACGTAAAGCCGCAGCTGACGGGGATGGAAGTCCGCATAGAGCGCCCCCACCAGCGCCATATACCCCGGCTGCGCCTCGGTCGGAACCTCCTCAAAGTCGAGCGACAGTCCGCGATAGTTCGGGTTGCGCGCCAAGAATGTATCAAGTTGCGAGATAAAGTGCGCACGCGCATCGGGATTCTTCAGGAAGTCGCCGATAGATGGCAGGAACCGATTTACTGTTGGATCGTAGTTGTTGATCAGCGGAAATATCTCCGTGTCTTCATGCGCCTCCGCAATCACCCGCGCCACCCGGTTTTCGCGGTCCACGGGATGCACGCCGCCCGGGTCCACCACCGCATAGGGCCGATTGTCGATGGTATACGAAGTCATCGTTCCATCCGGAGAGACCATGTGCAGCCACTCGGGGAAGAGCAAGTCGATTTGCTTCAGGTGCTGCCGCAACGACGAGTAGCTCGCTGGATCGTCCTCCACGTAGTACGCCGCGCGCAGACCCTCGCCCGTGTTCAGCGGAATGTCCGACGGCTTGCGGTCGGTCTTCCGGTGCGCCGCGCGATGTAACGCACCTGCCTTCAGATTCGGCGCGGGAGGATTGGTAAGTGCGCGATAGTTCCGCTTGATGGACGGCAGTAGCAACTCCGGCAGCGGCTTGATGCGCAACAGCCCGATGACAAACAGGATGCCCACCACGAGCCCCATCAACGCCAGCGCGTCAAAGATGCGACGAAGCCGCTTCCAGCGTTTGCGTTGCGGATCGTAAAAGACAGGGTTGTTGGTCATCAATGGTTTAGCGGACTGAAGGGCCCTGTCGCCATCGTATGCACCCCACCGTTTGCAGTCAACGAACCCGTCCTGAGCTTACGCCCTGATGGTTCCCGCATTCCCGAAGCCGTCATCCCGAGCGAGTCCGGCGAAGTCGAGGTCTGGCGGTGCTAACAACCGGATCACCGGCTATCATTACACTTCGATGAACCCGCGCCCCCGCACATGGCTTTGGACCACGCTCGCCCTCCTCTGCGGCCTCTCGCTCCGCCTCTGGTTCATTACCCACGCGCTGCGCCTCTCCGGAGACACGCTCGTCTACGGCGCCATCGCCCGCAACTGGATGCTCCACGGAGTCTACGGCTACGTCGAAACAAACGGCATCCCGCAACCCACCCTGATCCGCCTCCCCGGCTATCCGCTCTTCCTCGCCGCCTGCTTCCGCCTCTTCGGCATGGGCAACTACCCTGCCGTGGCGTACCTTCAAGCGGCGATCGACCTCGCCTCGGGCCTCGGCATCTCCGCACTCGCTGGCCGCCTCTTCAGCACACGCGCTCGCCTCATCGCCCTTTGGCTCGCCGCCCTCTGCCCGTTCACTTCCGCCTACACTGCCGCACCATTGACTGAGATCCTTACGCTCTTCTGCATTACCGTCGCCTTTTACACCCTCCACCATTGGCACACCGCCGGAGCGAATTTCGATCGCTGGCTGTGGCCCCTCGCAGCCGCGCTCAGCTACTCGCTCCTCCTCCGTCCCGAACAAGCCCTTCTCGCCGCCGCCATCCTTCCCACGATGCTCTGGCTCTCCCTTACCTCCCGGGTGCCCCATCTTCTTGCAGTCTCACTGCGAAGGGGTGGGTTCCGCCGCGTCCTCCCCACCC
>CAXTUR010000044.1:0-21174 GCA_964247455.1 uncultured Acidobacteriaceae bacterium
TCCGCTGGGAAGTTTGGCCATGGTTGGGTCCTGGGGTGATGGTTTCGTCTTTCACATTCCTCTTGAAAGACCCCCTCACCCGGCTGCAGTGGCGGCCAGGCGGGGCAAGGGCGTCAGCCGGCGAAGCCGGGCCGGGGCGCAGCCCCGTGACCCTTGCGGCGCCGGTCGCGCTGCAGCATTCAGAGGTGTTGGTTAGACCGCCTCGGCGGCTATCAAAGCAGCGACACCTGTTCTGCGTGGATGGTGTCGCGCGGCAGACAGGATTCATCCAGCACGCGCCAAGTCGTGGCAGCCCGCGGCAGATGAACCAGGGTGTATTCGTGTTCCGTGCTGAACGGGATGGTGACGATGTCACCATCGGAGGCTGCACCCGGAAGGCCGGCGGCTTCTTCGATCTTCTTTGTTTCCCATCCCTTTTCCGCAAGCCGCCTGTCGGTTTTAACCGTCACGCTGCTGGGGTTCACCTTTCGGGCGGCTTTCAGGTGCTCGCGGTATGACTGAATGAGGGTCCGGTAGCTGCCCGGATGTGTCTGTTCGACGGCAGCAAGGCTTTGGATGTAGGTCGAGATGATTTCGTAACGTGATCCGCAACAACGCCAAGCACCGTCGGCGTTCCGAAGGATTATGTCCCCGTGCTCCGAGACGATCAGTGCGGGTTCGAACACCGGTGACGGCGCTTTGGATTTTGCACCAGTGAGGCCCATCGAGGAGAAGCGTTCTGCCTCGGCTCTGGGACGGGTATATTCAGGCAACAGGCTCCGTGCGCTGATCTGGTGCTCACCCACCAGTGTCGCGATGATCTCCCCGTGTTCGAACAGCGAGAGGGTGATCTTTCCACCAGCAAGAAGCTGTTCGGCCGCTGTCTGCAGCCCTGCAGCTGACAGGGTGGCAGAAACCGCTGGCAGCATGTCCTGTGTCAGTGGCGCGTAGATGCTGTCGCTTTTGGCGAAAATGCTGATGCTATGATCACGGGTCATTCTGACTGGGGACTGCAACTCAGACATCCAGCTTCTGAGATAACCTTCTGGCGTCATCCAGCCGGTGCGGTTTTGCAGCATGCCGCCTTCGCACAAGGAGGCGTAATTGAAGACCTTGCGCAGGGCACCGGGTGCGTTGCCGATATAGATCGCGCTCCAGTGCGGGGTATGTGGGTAGCAGTTCTTCTCGTATGTCTGCTCGTAGAGGCAGTAGATGACAGCACCGCTTTCCGCGCGAAAAGCCGCGGCCATGCGGCCCGCCGTAACGGTCGATCCCATGATAGTCTCCGATGGATAGTTGGTGAGGATTAGGGCCCGTGCGTGACACGGCGGCTGGGTCAGCGCGTCACGGCTGTCCCGGCGCTGACGTCCAAATTCGGTCAGGCTGCTTTGGCGATCGTCTTCGCGGTTGCGGCCAGGTCGGCTTCGAGGCGCGCGAGCTGGTCGAGCTTGCCGTCGAGTTCCCCCTGCAGGGCGAAGGGCTGACCGAGCCGTTCTTTGTAGCCGGCGAGCCGATGGCCAGCCTGCTCAACCCTACGCTCCTGCTCCTGTTGTTCCTGCGGCATCCGGTCCAGAATGTGCTCGATCCGCGCTATCAGGCCGATTGGGGTTACATCGTCGCCGGTTTCGATGTGCTGTTCGAACCCCGTACGGTGCATGACGAGGTTTGCTTCATACTCACGCCGCCATGTCGGCCCGGCACTGCATGTCACCCTAAAACCGCCGATGCTGCCGAGGTCTAACTCGGTTGCGGTCTTTTCGCGCAGTGCGAGGCGCACCTTCGAGAGCAACAACGCGCCCGCGGTCCGGCGCTCGTCGATGCGGCGATCCTGCCAGAGGTAGACGAAGTTCTCGGCCCGCGTGGATACCCGAAGTTTCAGGTCCTCGCCGATCTGCTCAACCCGGCGCCGGGCCGCTTGTAGGTCGAAGTCCGCGTTGGAAATCTGGCGACGGACGGCGAGTTGGTCGTCGAAATGAGCGGCCCGTTGACGGTCCAGACGCGCGATCTCGCCTTCCAGTCCCGCTTTCTGCATCAGGCGCGCATCACCCGATGCGATGGCCTTGGCGAGAGCGAATTGGTTGGCGGCCTCCCCGATGTCGTCAATCGTGCGGATCGTTCGGTCGCCCGACAAGGCCGCGGCGATGAACCGCGCTTTGCGCTCGTTGTTTTGCCACATGGTCGCGTCCATCGAACCCAAGGTGGCGTAGGCGTAAATCTCCACCTCGTCGTTCTGGTTGCCCTGACGTTCGATGCGCCCTTCCCGCTGCTCGATGTCGGACGGTAACCAGGGCACATCGAGGTGGTGGAGTGCTTTCAGTCGAAGCTGGGCGTTGACGCCCGTGCCCATGGTCTGTGTCGAGCCGAGCACGAAGCGCACGCGGCCCGCGTTGATGTCGTTGAACAAGCGCTGCTTGTCGGCCGAGCGCTTGAAGTGCTGCATGATGGCGATCTCGGCAGGCGGCACGCCAAGCCGGATCAGCTCGTCCTTGATCCAGCGATAGGCGGAGAAGCCACGGCTTCCCTCAGCGGACAGGGTGCCAAGGTCCGAGAAAATCATCTGTGCTGCGCCAGGCATCGGGAAGATGCTGCCGTCGCGCTGGCGATATTGCTGCTCGCTTGTTGCCTGCCAGATTTGGAATGCGTTTGCGACAAGCTTGTTGAGCTTGTTATCCGGTTCGTTGTCGTTCCACGCCTCTGCAAGGCGCATGTCGATAGCGGCATGGCGCCCGTCCGTGATGACCTTGAGGAGAATGTCGTCCCCCTTCTCGGTGCGGCGGGTGCGCCCTTCGATATCCTCGATGCGGCGAGCCAGGTCCTGCTGATAGGCGCGAAAAGCATCACTGGACTCCGCCGTAATCAACTGACGGCGCTCGCCCTTGATGTGCGGCAACTTCAAGTAGCCGCGCAGATCATCTTTCAGCACAACGTCAGCGACGCTGCGGAAAATGTCGATCAATTCAGGCACGTTGATGAACTGCGAGAAGCGTTCGACGGGCTTGTAGTTGCCGGAGGGTTGCAGCTCCAGTTCGGTGCGCGTGTCCCCGAAGGAGCTTGCCCAGGCGTCGAACTCGTGCACGCCGCGCTCGCGCAATAGACGCTCATTCTGGTAGCGGATGAGCGTGAACATCTCGCCCATCGTGTTGGTGATCGGCGTGCCGGATGCTTGGATCAATGCCCGGCGTGGATTGATGGTCTCGATGAAGCAGCGCTTGACGTAGAGGTCCCAGGCACGCTGAGAGCCGTCGGGATCGACGCCCTTCAGGGCGGTGCGGTTGGTCGCAAACGTCAGCTTTCGGAATTCCTGTGCTTCGTCCACGATGATCTGGTCGATCCCCAGTTCCTCGATGGTCAGCATGTCGTCGCGGCGTTCGCGCAGGGTCTCCAGCTTTTCGGCCAGCCTCTCCTTCATCGCCTCCAGCCGCTTGCGCGTGATGCGATCGTCGCCGTCGGCACAGGTGATCAGGTGCTCGAAGCTGGCGATCTGTGTCTCGATCATCTCCTGTTCGAAGGCACTCGGCACGGCGATGAACTTGAATGCCGAATGGGTGATGATGATGGCGTCCCAGCACGCCGTGGCGGCGCGGGCGAGGAACCGCGCCCGCTTCTCCTTGACGAAGTTGGTCTCGTCGGCAACCAGGATGCGGGCGGTCGGGTAAAGCTGCAGAAATTCGCGGCTGGCCTGTGCCAGGCAATGCCCCGGCACGACCAAAACGGCCTTTCTCACCAAACCGAGCCGGCTCTCCTCCATGACAGCGGCGGCCAACGAAAACGTCTTGCCGCTGCCCACGGCATGCGCGACGTAGGTCGAGCCCGCGGTGATGATCCGCCAGATGACCCGCTTCTGGTGGTCGTACAGCCGGATGATGTTGCTGGCTCCGGGCAACGACAGATGCCTGCCGTCGAAATGGCGCGGCACCAGGTTGTTGAACCGGTCATTGTAGAGCCGCGACAGGCGATCGGCGCGATCGGGGTCGGTCCAGACCCACTGGGTGAAGGCCGTCTTGATGCGGACCAGCTTCTCCTTGGCCGCCTCCGTGGCCTCGGCGTTGAACACGCGTCGCTCGCTGCCGTCGACAACCTCTATGTCGTAGATCTGTGGCGTGGCGCTGTTCAGGGCGTCATGGAGCAGTTGGCCGGCATGGCGACGAGCGGTGCCCCATTCCGACGTGCCTTGAGCGGTGCCGGCGAAGGTGCTCGCCTTCACACCCCAGGCGGCGACCTCGACGGTGTGGAAGATTTCCACCTCGCCTCCCATCACCTCGCGCACAAAGTCCTGGATCACCTCGGTCGGCAGCCACGGTGCACCGAGGCGGGCCGTAATGTCGGACGGCGGTATGTCCCGCGGTTGCACCTCCTGCAGAGCGGCGACGTTGCGCTGATATTGACCGTCCAGCCTTGCCGCGGCTTCGGCTGCCACGAGTTTGTGGCGGACCGGGCCGGACAGGTAGGCGTCCGCCGTTTCCCACTGCTCGGTCATTGGATCGCGGAACACCGCACTCCCAAGCTGCTCCAGGGCTTCGTGTGGCTCGCATTCTAGTAGTTCGCCCAGCCGCTCCGGATCCACGAAGCCCAACTCGTTCAGCGTCACGGCAAGGGCGTCGGCGGCACTGGTGATCATCGGCAGGGCGGGCGGCGCCACCACGCGCTCCCGGAAGATCGGACCCATCCGGGCAACGCCCGTGTCGAGGTCATAATCCTCGATCGAGGCGACCAACCAGCAATCCGGGTCGTCGGCAAAATGCGCCAGGTTGGGGCGACGGTGCTGCTCGCGCTCTTCACCGGTCTCGTCGTCGGTCAGGGTGGAAACGACCGTGTGGTTGATCGGGCCGTAGTAGCGGATGAAGTTCGAGTAGCAGGTGCGGAGCCGAACCTGCAGCGCCTTCCAGGGCTGTCCCGCGGCTTGTGCACGGAGCACGTCACGCACGGCGTCCCGGATCGGCATGAGGCCGCGGATGATCTTCGCGGCTTTCAGGCTGATACCGTCGCCAGTCTTTCCGTTCTTGACCGGGACCACGACGGATTCACCGCCGATCACCTGGCATAGCCGCCCTCCCTGGCCGACGTGGTAGCTGCCCTCCTTGATGGTCGCACTGTCAGCGGCGCGCCCGATTTGGATCGGCTGGGCGAACTCCTGGGTGTCTTCGTGGAGGAGGGCATCCGGATCGGCGGTGAAGATGGCGGCGGGCAGCCGGGCAAAGGCGGCGTCGAGGAGCACCTCCAGTGATCCCGCTTCCGCATGCGGGCGGCAAGTATAGGACCATCCCGGTCCATAAATCCCACGCCGTTGCCCGTGCTCACCCAACACCATCTCTGGATGGGCGAGGAAATACTCGTTCACCAGCACGACGCCGCGACGGAGGTGTCGCTTCTCGGGAGTGGCCTCCGGGGCGGTGCTGTCGTCGTCCAGGCCTTCCAGCCCATCCAACTCCGGCTCCGGTTCAGCCGGCTGCTCTCCAAGCTCGATCTCGCGAAGGTCCATCCAGGCCGGGCCTTGGGGTGCCTGACCCTCGGCACGGCGCTGGAACACGAGCACGTCGATCACAACTTCCGTGCCGGCGGTCGCTCGCATGCTGCTTTCCGGCAGGCGCACCGCGCCGACCAGGTCCGCCATGCTCGCGATGTGCTCGCGCGCGACGGTGCTGGCCTTGTCCATGGTGCCGGTGCTGGTCACGAAGATGGCGAGACCCCCTGGCCGCAGGCGGTCGATGGACCGCGCGATGAAGTAATCGTGCAAGCGGAGGCCGAGCTTTGCGGTCGTCGGATCGGCTCTGATGACCCGGTCTGCGAATGGCGGGTTGCCGATTGCGAGGTCGAAGCCGCCGGCGAGCGGGGACCGTGTGTAGTCCTCCCGGCGCACGCGGGCCTGGGGGTGAACCAGGGCGGCGATACGAGCGGTGATCGGGTCATACTCAACGCCCGTCAGGCGGGTGGTGTCGCGCAGCGCCTCCGGCATCATGGCGAAGAACAGCCCGGTGCCCATGCCCGGCTCGAGCACGCGGCCGGCGGTGAAGCCGAGATGCTGGACGGCGCGCCAGATGGCCCGGATCACCGGCTCCGGCGTGTAGTGGGCATACTGGGTTGAGCGCTGCAGGGCGGCGTATTCCGGGGCGGTCGTGGCGTCTGCCAGGTCGCGTCCGATTTCTTCCCAGCCAGGCCGGAGGTCGGTCTCGCCTGGCAGCGGGAAGGCGTTCTGCGCCATGTCCGTGGCGCCGAAGCCAATGAAGCGCAGCAGCCGCTCCTGTTCGGCGGCCGTGGGCGCACGTCCGGAGTCCTCCAGTTCCTTCGAGAGGCGGATGGCCGCGATGTTGTCGCGGGCGCGTGCGGGCCAGCCACGGGCAAGCTGCCGATCGCCGGACAGCACGAAGTTCAGCCCTTTCTCCTGGGCAGCGGGTGCATGTGGCTCGTCGTCAGCCTCCGCCTCGGTCGACACGACGGGTGCAGCTGTCGGTGTGGGGACCGTCCAGCCGAGTGCGGAGCTGTCGAACAGGCCAAACGTGTACTGCGCTGCATCGGGCATGATGGTTCTCCAGGATGAGTGATGCCGGACCGGCGTGCGAACGGCGGGTCGCGCGGCCATCACGAGTGGGTCGGGTTTGTTGGTGTTGCGCGGCTGTGCTCGCGCGGGCGTGTCAGTCGGTGACGATCGCCTGGGCGGTGCGGGCTTCTTCCGCGTAGGCGCTGGGCGGCTTTCGGGCGACGAAGCTCGCGTCGGGGCGGACTTTCGGGACGCCTGGGCCCATGTCTTGGGCAAGCTCATCGAGCGACACCGAACCCAACTCCGGTGTGCCGAAGCCCAGGTCGCACAATCCGAAGGCAATCTCCGGGCTATCGTGGTTGAGGCTGGTCAACAGCCAAGCCATCGCGAGACCTGGCAGGACAAGTTTGACGACCGGGTTGGGGTCGAAGTTCGCGTCGATCTGTTCCTGCTTGCCGTTCGCAAGCATTCGCTCGTGCTGGTCGGCCGTGAGAAGATTGTGCATCTGCATCCCCTGCTTCCGTCTTCTTCTCGAAGACTCATCCCCGCGGCCGCTGCAGGGCGGAGGGGGCAAGGGCGAAGCCGGCGGAGCCGGGCCGTCGCGCATGCTTTGCGCGGCGGACCCTTGCGGCGTCCGACCCGGTAGCGGCAATTACCGGAGGCTGGCGGCAGGGTTTCCGTGGCCGAGATACTCGGACCATGACCATCGGCGGCCGAGGCCGCGTGTCGTCGTCAGGCCACGTTCATGCGCCAGGCGCTCCATGGTGATTGCGGTTTCCGCCAGATCGGGGTGCGCCTGCGCCAGCCAATCGACCTCTGGCTTTTTCGACGCCGGACACATCCAGCAGGCGGACTTCATCGGCAGCGGCAATCCTTCGGCGAGGATCACCTCTTCGCAGCGCTCGCGCGTCCAATCCCACTCCGTGAGCGGATACCGGTAGCAATGACCGGGAGGCCATTTGCCCGTGGCGTTTCGGATGCGCCGGGCATCCCCCGGACCGGCGTCGTACCCGATCAGTTTGGTGATCGAAAGACCGTGGGGCCAGGTTTGCGCTCGCGCGTTCCAGCGGAAATGGCGCTTGGTGAAGCTCCATTGCGGATCGACCTTCCACTTCAGGCTGCAGCTGTGCCCGCCATAGGCGAGGGATGGCAGCACACGCTTGCGCAGACACTCCGCGTGCAGCGACATGTCGCCGGCGCGCGGGCTATGGCGCTTGACGACGGTGACGGGAGGCATGTTTTGTCCCGCCAGCCATTTCTGAATGACAGGGACATAAGCCATGGTCTCCGGCTTCTCGGAGCCGGTGTCGGCGAACATGATGAGATCCACTGGCACGCACCGGTCACGAAGACCGATCAGCATGGCGGTGCTATCGACACCCATGCCGTAGGCAACAACGATGGGGTCCGCACCGAAATCGTGCGCGGGCGTACCTGCAAAGCGGGGCATTGCCGGCCTCCAATATGAAAGAGATGAGCGGGAGAGAACGGCTGTAGTCGGGACGCGAAGGGCGTCAGGTTCCGGCTGCAATGATCTCCAACAGACGCGCATCAACGTCGCGCACGGCAATCCAATCCCGACGGCTTCCGTCCGCATCGAAGCCGCAGAACTTCTCGCTGGCGATATGCGCGCGGAATGCTCGCAGCGCCTCGTCTTTGGCCTGCAGCTGATCCTGCATTTCAGCAAGCTCGCCTTGCAGTCGCGTGATGTAGTTCACGGCACGCCGCCTGCGGCGAGGCCGCTGGCGTGTTCGACCGCGCGCCTTGCGGTTGCGAGTGTCATGAGCTTGGTCGAGGCGATTGCTTCGGCTGCCGTGGCCCAGACCCTGTTCTGCGGCCCCTGCATGGTGACCAATGGCTTCAGCCGCCAGCCGGTAATCTCGCCCGTCCGATCGAGGATCGGTTTGATGAAGGCGACCGGGCCGGGAGATGGCTCCCCCGTTCGGTTTACACTGAATGTTCCGTCGCTCTTTTTCGCGATGGTGTAGTGGTGTTCGCGTGTCATTGCGGTCCTCCTGTTCCTCGATTCCGCAAGCTCTGTCAGGCTGCTTTCCGCTGCTGTTCCTTTCGCTGGTAGGCGGCCCCGCAGTGGTGGGGGCAATACGGTTTGCCGGCCTCGTTCGGGGCGTCGCAGTAGCGGAAGGAGCGCGTCCCCGGCTCACCGATGGGCCAGCAACAGGGATTGGTGCCGCGGATCGCGGTGCAGATCGACACCGCCTCCGAGACAATCGGCACAGGGCGCGCGGCGTCCGATTGGTCTCGCTGGATCTCAGCGGCCACAACCCTGATTAAGCTGGGAGAACCCGGCTCTCGCGGCCGGCTCTGGAGTGCCGGCAGGGTTGGGCCACGCGGCCGGCGCGGCTGCGGCGGCTTGCGGACGCCATCTCTGCGAATCGGCGAGGGCCGTGCAGGTAGGTTGAGCCGGTGAGCCTTGCCGACGATCGCGTTCTTGCTGACACCCAAACGACGGCCGATTTCGGTCGTTGAATGCCCTTCGGCCCAGAGCAATCTCAGTCGCGCGATGGTGCTGGCATTCCAGTCAAAGTCGTTTTGGGAGCGCGGCATTGTTGCCTCCTATGCTGGTGGGAGTGATGGGAGCGGGCGGCACCAGGGCCATTGTCCGCAGGTTGACTGGAGGTAGACCGGGAGTTGACCCGAGGTAGGCCGTTGATTGACGGTCCCGAGACCGAAGCCGGGTCAGGCCGGGGAGCCGAGCCACCCACGCGCAACGGGCTTGCGCCCCCAGCCGATTGCGGTTGCTTCAGCGACCGAGATGACGATGCGGGCGGGCTGGACCGTGCCGTTCATGAGCACCAGCCGGCCCCGCTTGAAGCCATGCAGCATGTCGAGCAGATAGCTGGCGTCGGCCGGCAACCAGCGATGGCCATTCCAGTAAGTCAGCAAAGCGCGACGCGTCTCCGGGTCGTAATCATCGAGGGTGCGCCGCGCCTCTCGCCATCGCCGTGCCTGCCAATCCCGGGAGTTCTGCTCGCTCACCCCCCAGGCGTTCACGCGGTCCTGCATCAGCTGGTCGATGCCGGGCTGCTGTTCGGCGACAAGCTCGGCCAGGAGTGGCAGCGCGTCGCGCTGCCGCTTCTGCAGGCGACGGGCGGCGGCCCGCTTGCGGTCTGTGATGGTGTAGGGCGCCCTGGGGCGTCGCTTGAACCTCACAGTTCGTCTGCAGGCGTTTGCGCGTTCCCCGCCTCCGCGAGCACGCGCTCCGCCTCTTGCCAGCACAGGGCATCCCATCCGCCGGTGTATCGAGCCCATTGAACCAACGCTTGCAGGGCGCCGCGCATCTTCGGTGCGGCTGCGATCAACCGGGCAGCCGCGATGTCGTCCTCGTCCAGAAGCTGTATGATCTCTCCGTTCGGCATCTGTCGACCAAGGCTGCCGGGGATCACGCAGACCGCCCAGTGGGCCGGCGCCTCTTCGATGGCGCGGACTGTGATAGGTCCGGGCTCGCCGGTCTGTGGGGATGGGGGATCAAGCACCCAGTGCGGTGTGGTCAGCATCACGCTGCCTCCCGCATCGTCGTCGGCACGGACTCTACTGACGAGACCGGCTCTGTGGCGACCTGGTCCTCGCCGTCATTCCCGCGCCGGGTCTCCGCATAAGCTGGGTGGAAGGCCAACAGGTAATCCGCGATCCTTTGTGCATCTGAGGCGGCGCGGAAAACCTCCTTCTTGTCGTCCCGGAGCTTGCCGAGCCAATCGGCGATGTAGGCGACACCGTTGGTGAAATCGCAATCGTCGATGCCCAGCTCGGAGCAGATCATCACCTGCGCCAATTCGGCGCGCAGCTCTTCCCTGGCATAGTCGTGGGAGCCGAATGTGCCGCTCAGATCACGTTTGAGGCGGTCAGGACTCCCGCTCCAATGACCCAGCTCATGCAGCAGGACGCTCGCGTATGCAGCGGGCGACCGGAAAGCAACCGTCGGCGGCATTTGCACGTGGTCGGTAGACGGCGAGTAGAACGCCCGCCCGCCGCCGACCCGAATGACCGCCCGGCTGTTGCGCGCGATCGTCGCCGCGGCCTCCGGCTCGCGCCAGGGCGCTTCCTCGACGCTCGGGGCTACATAGGGCGGGATTCCCTCGATCTGCGACGCATGAAACAGCGTGAAGGAGCGCAGCAGCGGGATGACTTTCCGAGCATCGTCACCGCCGCCTTCGCGGTCGCCAATCTCGATCTTCTTGTAGAAAAAGCCGGGGGTCCCCCGTGATCCCTTGCGGACCTGCCAACCGCGTTCGGTCGCCTGTTTGTAGGTCGCCCAGCGCGGGTCGCAGGTCATGAACGCCAAAGGCGACATGCCCAGGACGAGTGTGTTGATGCCGCGGTAGCGCGCGCCCGTGGTGGCGTTGTGCGGCATTGTCGGCCCACCTGCCCGGTCGGCATCCCATGGGCGGCGCCACGGTGGCGTTCCCGCCTCGAGGGAGGCGATGATCTGGGCGGTCACGTCGGCGTAGTGGTCGCGGGGCTCGGCGGTGTCGCGGCGGGGCTTGGAGGCTTGGGCCATGGGGCGCTGGCGTTTTCATGGCCGCGGTGATCACCCCTCCCCACCCGGGGCGCGGGGCCGGCCGGGGCATGGGCGAAGCCGGCCCTTGCCGGGCCGGTGCGCAGCGCCGGACCCTTGCGGCGGTCCGGCCATGGCGCGGTAAGCCTTCTCGTTCCTCCCCTCCCCCTTTCTGGACAGTTCGCAGGAAAGCTGCCGCCGGCGATGCGCTCGACCAACCGGAGCAGCGGTCCGTTTGTCCCTGGGTGCTGTCGCGCCTGATCGACGCTCATGCCACGCCGATTGGTCGGATCTAGATTGGCGGGGCGGAAAGCAAAGCTCTTGCCTGACGAAGCAGGAGTGGGGCCTTTGCCGTTTTGTTGGCAATAGAGTTGGTGGCAGAACAGCTCACCGACCTCGCGAACGAGAAGTGTTCTTGCTCGGACGCACGCCAATTAAATATTCGAACCCTTCGTTTATCCACTCATCTCGGAATTATCCAGGCAATGGAAGTTCTATACGGAAAAGGGGTTCCCTATGCAGGCGAAGTGTGTTTTGAAACTGCTCGAGCAGGTTGAGGCCGCGTCAGTTTGTGCGCCCCGCTCCCCCATCTCGATGATGATTTCACGTTGCCGCTGCACGTGCCCCTCGCCCTCCCGGATGTGGCGCTGAACCGTCTGTAGCTCCGTCTCACCCGTTGCCACTGACCCGTTTCCTTCAGGATTAACGTGCAAATTGCTCTGACGCTGGCGCTGATGTTGAACCGCCGCATCCTCGGCGCCGTTGTGTCAGCATGGTTTTACATTCTACGCGCCTGGGCGTTGGCCCTCCCCTGCTCATGGTCCACGGCCTTGGCGGAAGCATACGGTCGTGGGACACAATCGCGCCGGCGCTCAGCGTTTCGCGCGAGTTGATCCTGATCGACATGCCCGGGCATGGTGCGTCGCCACCGGTTCCGGGACGACAAACCATCTCGGCTTTCGCCGACGCCCTGACAGATTTCATCGCAAGTGAGGGGCTTGGCGCGGTGGATCTGGTCGGCAGTTCCGTTGGCGGCCGTATAGTCCTGGAGCTGTCGCGTCGCGGCGTCGGTGGCCACTGCGTAGCCCTCGATCCGGGGGGATTCTGGCGAGGCTGGGAGACGCGGTTCTTTCAGACGACCATCGCGGCGTCCATCCGGCTCGTGCGAGGGCTCCAGCCGGTGATGCCGTTCCTCTCGCGCCATGCGGCCACGCGGACGATGCTGCTGGCGCAACTATCTCATAGACCCTGGGCGCTCGCACCGGACATCGTCCTGACGGAGATGCGGACCTTCGCCGCCACGCGGGTTTTCGACGATATCGTGCACGAGTTGGCGACCGGACCCTTGCAGGCTGGAACGGCTTCCACGCCCGGACGTGTGACCATCGGCTGGGGCCGCCAGGACCGCCTTCTCCTGCCCCGCCAAGCCCATCGCGCGCAGGCCGCCTTCCCCACTGCTCAGCTGCATTGGTTCGATAGGTCAGGCCATTTTCCACATTGGGACCAGCCGGAGGGAACAGTTCGCACCATACTTCAGGCGACCGGCTAGCTGGCAGTGCCTGCGCCGTGAAGACTGCCTGCCGTGGCGCTTCCTCCGCTTCTCGCGTCAGCGTAGCGTCATGACTCCTTGGGATCAAACACCTAGCTTGCCGGGATGGATCTGAAAGCCCGAAACTGGGGGAACAGCATCTCCAGCTGGACGTTCTAGGTCGGTCCATACGGAAATGAAAAATGAGCCAGACTTTGCATACTCCTTCCAGCCCCCTGCTTTTCGAACCGGGAATGGAGCATCTGGAGGAAAATGAAGCCGAGACGGATGCTGGTCTCGAAGACACTATGCGGGGCATCCGGGAGACCACATTCGAGCATTCCGGCCACGCCAACCGCAGCGTCCATGCCAAATCGCATGGCGTGCTGCATGGAACCCTGACGGTCGCCGCCAACCTGCCGCCCGCGCTTGCCCAAGGTCTGTTCGCAAAAGCCGGCAGCTACAGAACGGTTCTGCGCCTTTCGACCCTGCCAGGCGACATCCTGGACGACAGCGTCTCCACGCCACGCGGCCTGGCTTTCAAGGTCATCGGTGTGGAAGGGGATCGGCTACCCGGCAGCGAAGGCGATGTGACCCAGGACTTCGTCATGGTAAACGCGCCGGCCTTCAGCGCGCCGACCGCGCAGAAATTCCTTGGCAGCCTGAAGACGCTTGCCGGCACCACTGATAAACATGAGAGAGTCAAGAAAGTCGTCTCCCGCGTCGCACGGGGCACGGAGGCTGTCCTGGAAGCATTCGGCGGCAAGAGCGCGACCGTCGTCACCATGGGCGGTCAGCCCGCCACGCATATTCTTGGCGAGACGTTCTATACGCAAACCCCATTCCTTTACGGCCCCTACGTCTGCAAGTTCGCGCTGGCGCCCGTCTCGCCTGGCCTAACGGCCCTGACCAAAAAGCCGATCGATGTGAACGGCAAGCCGGACGCGTTGCGCGAGTCGGTCATCGAGCATTTTGGCCAAGAGGGTGGCGAGTGGGAGCTGCAGGTCCAGCTCAACACCGACTTGGAGGCCATGCCGATCGAGGACGCTTCGGTGCCCTGGCCGGAAGACAAGAGCCCCTACGTCACCGTTGCGCGCATCTTGGTGCCAGCACAGAACGCCTGGAGTGCCGAGGGCAAGGCGGCCGTGGATGATGGTTTGTCATTTGGGCCTTGGCACGGGCTGGCGGCGCATCGTCCCCTCGGCGGCGTCAATCGCGCTCGCAATGGCACCTATACAAACTCCGCCAAGTTCCGCGGCAGCCACAATGGCTGCCCGATGCATGAACCCCGCGGCGGCGAACTGGTAACAGGCTAAAGCTAGGCGTCTTTGAGCGGGTAGCACCTACCGTCCTAAAAAGCCTAAACTGGACCACTTCGTTGTCGGTCTTCATCGTGTTTAGCAATCCACGATTGCCATAACCGGCGGGCTGTTCTGAGTCTCGCGGGCAGCGAGGCTGGCATTGAGCCACAACTCGGTGTCTGGAAACATAAGGCCCTCGACGAGTCGAGAAGCTGCGCATCATGACAGCACCTCAGCGGCGCTTTGAATCGAGGGCGTTGCCGGCTCTCCGTCCAAACTTATGCCGTCAAGCTTGGTGCCGACGCGCCCCATCCAGGCCTCCGGCCTGATGGCGCGCACCCAGTCGGCGAAGGACGGAATGCGGCCGAGGTCTTCCAGGATGTGCTGCTCGGCGATGAGCCGCACGGGCACTTGGCGGCCGGCCGAATTTGTGATGGTGACGCCGAACAGGGCTTCGGCGGCGAAGCAGCCTTCCGCGTGGTGGCGCAGCGCCCGGTGCCGGAAGTCGGCGATGATTTCCTTGCTCCCGTCCAGGTAGTCATGGATGGCCTGATAGTCGCCCGGAACCCCCCTGAACTTGCGCGCGGATGAGACGGCGTGATGGTAGCTGTGTGCCATGTCCGCCTCCCTCAGAACTCGTGAACGTAGCTGTTCGTGGCGATGTATCGCTCGTCGTAGTCGAGCGTGAGGGACCGTTCGGCAACGTCGAAGGTGAATGTGCCGAAGCCCCCGTCATTGTTCTCCCAGCCGCCATGCGTTTGCTCGAGGAGGTCGTAGGCGATGGTCTCGATGGCATCGCGCAGGTTCACCTCCTCGCGTGTGTCCTTTTCCTCGTCGAAGTCGACGCGCGTGATCTCAATCCACGCCTTTGGAAAAGGGACGATCTCCTCTTCGCCGCTGAAAGCGGTCGCCTGTTCCATCTGGCCGGAATCGCCGCTGCCTTCGAACTCGATGGCAATGCGCGTCACGCCGGTCGCATTAAGGGCATCAAAAATGGCGGCCTTGGTGATGGGGAAGACGGCGCTTCGGCGCTCCCGATACCGGTCCCATTTGCGCTCGTATTCGCGGGTACGGGCTTCCCATTCCGAGGTCTGTGGCGTGGTCATCGCTGCGTCGCCCGGCAACGGAACAGAAGTCTCGCTCGTGTCCATGATCATCTCCACGTGGATTGGGGTGCTGAGGGCTGATCGCTTGGGGTCATTCAGGATATTCTTCTCCCAAGACCCCCCTGCCCGGCCGCTTCGGGCGTGTCGGGGCAAGGGCGCAGCCGGCTCGGCCGGGCGCGCATCGCGCGACCCTTGCCGCGGCACGCGCGTATGCGGCAGTCAATCCTGCCTCTCGCCGCCGGCGCTCACTGGCGGCGCTTGACTCGCTGCGCATGTTCTTTTTATGTTCCCTGGTATGGGCGGCAAGGACCCGAATAGGCAACCTCGGATTGGCAGCGTTCGGGAAACGCCTCCCGGTTGGCTCAGGCTCCTGACTTGCAACACCTGCGCGCACCGGGGCGTGCTCCCGGCCGAGCGGCTGATCCGTAAGCACGGCGAGCTGGCGTTGCTGGAGTTTGCACTCGTCGGCGTGCGTTGCACCGATTGCCGGTCACGTGGAGCAACGATGACGATGGTGCGGCTATGTGAAGCGGGATGTCCGCGACGACGCTGACCGGATACCGCCTCTTTGCGGCGATACTCTGGACGCCACTAAACCACTGTCGATCTCGGTCATGAACGGGATGTCGGAGATCTCTGCGGTCGTGACGCCCGCAACATGGCTCTTGCAGACGGCCCGCGGTCGAAGCTCTCTGCTCCATCGCACCTTATCGATCCAGCTATTCGTGTTGGACCTTGATCGCCGTGCGCCATGCCATCCGCGACCGCGAATCCTGCCTTCTCGTTCCCAGCCTGCAGCTCGCAGCGACGTGGCAACCTCATCGGCGCGGGTGTAAGTAATGATTTTCGACCAGCCCAGACGAGCCGCTTCCCGGGCGCACCAGCCGTAAAGCATGGATGCGGCGTTCCAGCGCATCGGCTTGGCGGTGTCCCGCCGGATGCACAGCCTGTTGACCTCGACGATCCCGCGCCCGTTGTAAGAGCGGGCAACGGGATTCCCGACGACGGCGACACCGAGCAAAGTTCGACCATTAAAAATCCCGGTGTGGAATCGCCACATGACGGGCGGTCGGCAGTGAGCATGATGACGGGCGATAAAACTCCGCGCCTGGTCGTGGGTGACTGGTGCGATGCGCAAGCTCCAGTCGAGCACCAGACTGCACCCGTCGTCGTCGGTAACCCGCCGCAGTTCGTGCCCGCAAAGCTCCTCAATACCCAGTCGCTGCAGGAAGCGCCGCGCCCAGGCCGGGTCGTCGTTCATGTCAAAGGCAATCTGCTCGTGCAGGCCTTCGCAGCAGGTGTTGAACATGAAGTCATGGCCCCACACCTCGAAGACTTCGACGTGCTCCTGTTTACCACAGAAGAGGCACTGCATGGCGGCATCAACTCCGGTGCCGTCAGACATGGCCCGTCTCCGGGTTCCGGCATGGCCACACGAGTGCGCGGCGTCGGTCACCCCATCGCGTCTGCCAGGCGTCATATGCGTCTGCGAGAACACGCCCGTCAGGCCCTGTGAGATCGAGGCAGATGGTCGGTCGATAACCCGCCGGCGCGGTCAGCAACGCAAGGAATGCCGGAAATGCCGTGTGAAGCTGACAGAGCCGATCCAGCAGCGGCGTTGGCCGCGGCGCCGGCACGGTGTTGATGTCGACTATGAATGGCCACGCACCACGGCCCTGTGCCTCGTCGTACGCCTGCGGAATCAAATCAGTATGTCCGCGACGGCTCCGGATCAGGATCGTCGCGGCGGGCGTGAACCATTGTTGACGCTCGAAGGTGAAGCTGAAGATGTGCAGCATCATTGGACCGGTTGCACGCTTCGGCGTGTGCCGGCGACATCGCCTGGAGCGCGTCATGCTGCCATCTCCCTTGCGGGCATTCCGGGATCGGCCCCCGCGAAACCGGGCCAGGCGTCGATGCGAACGGCTCGTCGGTCGGCGGCCATAGTCAACCAGCCGTCGCCGACCAGATCCCAAAGAGCCTGACTGTTGAGCGGCTGAGGTCCGGCATACCAACCGGTTTCGCCTCCGCCGCCTGTCACGATACGAGCGGCGCCGTCGCCAAGCCGCTTGATAGCGTGCAGGGTGAAGGTCATCAGTGAAATGTCGCGCATGTCGGTGTCCTTCACTCGCCAGTTTCGCGGACATAGCCGAGCCAAAAGTCAATCAGGTTTGACGCGGGGCCAGGCGGCGTGGCGTCGAAACATCCGTCGTGCTCGGTATCGTCGGGGAGGTTGATGACCTCTGCTCCGGCCTTTCGATAAGCGGCCGCGACAACCGCGAGAGGGGCGTACGCAAGCCCATGCCACGGTCGCGCGCTTGGTTCCGCGTTCACCGCGATCATGGGCCCGCGGACCGCCAGCGTGGCCGCCAGGTCGAACGGAACCATCCGGCTGTCGATCACAGGCAACCCGGCGCCAATCGCAACCTGCTTGATGAAGTCGCAATCATAGCCGCTCAGCCGCGAGTTCTCGAAATGCAAGGTGAACCCGCGGCGTCCAATGCCAAGATGCCCGCCCGGTGTGGCCAGGGCTCGGGCGATATACCCGTCATAGCGGTCCGGAGCATCCCAGCTCATCGCCCCGCCTCCTGGATCGCAGCGGGCGTGTTCGGAACTATGCTGTCCCGGTCCGACAGAAAGCCTGGTGCTGCCAGGATGCCGAACATGATGGCAGCCAGCAGCAATGCCCCTCCAAGAATGGACAGTGGACGTTTGATCATGTGCATAACCGCTCTCCTTGAGAGTCTTCTTCCGAAGACCCTTCCCCGCGGTCACTGCGCAGCGGACGTGGCCAGGGCGCAGCCGGCGAAGCCGGGCCGGCGCGAGCTTCGCGACGGACCCTTGCCGCGGAGGCTGCGACAGTGGCACGCAAGACTTTACCTATGTCGTGAGGGCGCTAGACTCGACACATGACGCGCCGGCAGCAATTAGCTCAAACACCCCCGGTGCAGATGCCGCTGTTCCCGGAGCGTGCGTCGCCGGCTCGGATCAGGCCGGAGATCAACGAGTGGCGCTATTATCGTATGGAGGTCTGGCCGGACTTGTTCGGACGCGCGCTTCTCATGCGACAATGGGGACGCATTGGAACCGACGGTCGTCGGCGCCTCGATCCCATTCCTGACGCAGGAGCCGCAACGAACGCCCTCGCGAGGATCGCAAGTTCGAAGCGACGTCGTGGTTATCAGGAGCGCGGCTAAGCTAGAGAAGACTCGACTGTTGCGGAACGTCCTGACTTCCAGGACTTCCTGTCAGCCTCTGATCCACTTGCAGCCGGTGAGTGCCGCATGCCCAAATCGGCGTCTGCCCCTTCCGCGTGATCGGAAACCCGAATCCGAAGGGCGGGTACTTGCACTGACAGACATAGCAGCGGCGTGCCTCATATTCTCGCAATGCCGGGTTTAGCGGCACACCTGCTGTGTCCGCCGGCTCTGTCCACCTCCCTGCTAGTGTGCTGGCTTGATCCATCTGTCCGGCCGCCTCACCTCCTCGCCGTATGGCGCCAGTCCCCGCGTGCGAAAGCACCGCTGTGTCGCGGGTCATTCTGGGTGCCACTGACTGAGCTTGCGTTGCCGCGCAACCACCCCTTTACCTTGTTGGCGGCTGGTAGATCCTCGATGAAGCTGGATGGGCGAGTGTAGCCGCGCCGGAACTCGCAATGCGTAATCGTCACACGCCGCATACCCCGAGTGACCGCGACATAGCCGAGGCGGCGTTCTTCGGCGATGTCGCCATAGTCGGGTGGGAATGTTCCCGCTTCCCACGCTGGCAGGAACACGTGTGGGAATTCTAGACCCTTTGCCTTGTGCATAGTCATCAGACGAACCCGGTCGGCGCTCTCGTCCTGTGGTCCGCTCGTCGACAACGCAGAGTGGTCAAGCAACTCGCGTGCGGTGTGAAACCCGCCCGCCAGGGCGATCAGCTCCTGAATGTTCTCCAGCTTGTCCTCTGTCGTCTCCGCCCTGCTCTCTCGCAACATGGCGCGGTAGCCGGTCGCATCGAGCAACAGCGATATCTGGTCAGCGACGGTCGCCGCCCGATCGCGCCCGACACCATGCACGGCGCCTGCGAACGCCCGACCCGCACTGCGCGCCTTGGGCGGCAAGTCTGCTGTCTCCAGGGCTTGCAGGAGTGATACCTGCCTGAAAGCAGCCTCCTGCTCGATGGCATCCAATGCCTTCGGCCCGAACCCGCGGGCAGGTACATTGATGACCCGGCGAAACGCCTCATCGCCCTGCACGTTGTCCGGCGTCGCCGCGAGGCGGAGGAGCGCGAGTGTGTCTTTGATTTCGGCGCGTTGATAAAAGCCGACATCCCCGACCAAGACATAGGGAATGTGGGCGCGCATCAAGCTCTCCTCGAAGCCGCGCGACAGGGCATTGCTTCGGTAGAGGATTGCCATGTCCTGCCAACTCGATCCCTCCGCGTGCCGGCGTTGGATCTCGCTGGCGATGCCGAGCGCTTCAGCTTCGGCGTTGCGGAACCCCACCACTTCGATGGGATCGCCAGAGGGCTTACGGGTATAAAGTGTCTTGCCGAGCCTTCCACGATCTTGCGCGATGACAGCATTCGCACCTAACAGGATATGTCCTGTCGATCGGAAATTCTCTTCGAGCCGGACCTGAGTTGCTTTTGGAAAATCCTTCGTGAAGCGCCGGATATATCGAATGTCGGCACCGCGCCAGCTATACACCGCCTGATCGTCATCTCCGACGGCGAATAGTTCGCCATGACTTGCCGCTAGCAGTCTTAACCATAAATACTGCGCCTGGTTGACATCCTGGTATTCGTCGGCGAGTACGGCGTCGAACCGTCCAGCCCAGCGGCCGAGGTAATCACGGTTCGCCTGCATGGCACGCACCGGCCATAGCAACAGATCGCCGAAATCCGCCGCGTTCGCGTCGCGCAGCACCCGCTGATACTCGACGTATACCCGGGCAGCCATGCGCAGGTGGTGTGGGTCGACACGAAGGTCTGCACCGTTCGCCTTCGCGATCTGTGCTTCGACGTGTGCTGCCGCTTCGCCTGGGACGACCAGTGCGTCCTTGAACGCTGAGATGCGGTTGCACATCACCTTCAGCGGATCGCGGCCGATCGACACATCGTCATCGGCGCCGTTGAGATTCACGCCCTTCATGACGCGCTTGATCATCCTGCGGCTGTCGTCGGCATCTATGATGTCGAAGCCCAGACGCAGGCCGGCGACTTCGGGTTCGACGCGCAGCTGGCGCGCGCCGAGCCCGTGAAAGGTCCCTACCCATCCGGGAGCCGAACCCTCGCCCAGGGTGGCCCGGATGCGCGAGAGCATCTCGCCGGCAGCCTTGTTGGTGAAGGTGACCGCCAGGATACGGGAGGCCGGGATGCCTCTCGTGGCGATGCGGTGTGCCACGCCCGCGGTCAGGGTCTTGGTCTTACCGGTGCCCGCGCCCGCAAGCACCAGGACGGCGCCGGTCAGCGAAGCAGCGGTTGCCTGGTCGACCGTCAGGCCGGCGAGCAGATTACTGGACGTCGACATAGCAGTCTCCCTTGCAGACGATGAGTTCCTCATTCGTGGTCAGCACGGTGAAAGGGGCATCGAAGTCCCAGCCCCCTCCTCATCACGCTCGCCATCGACGATCACGCCCTCGATGCAAGCCGAGTGGTCTCCCGCTTCCACGAACACGAAGGTGTCGGTCAGGCTGTTGCCGGTCGGCGGGCGACCACACCGAAGTCGCCGGCCTGGCGGCAGCCGGCTGAAGGCGGTCGCCAGTTCGGCCACGGTCCGCTCGCGTGCCATGCAGGCATTGAGGTCAGCCGGGTGCTCCAGGCACTCACGGCCTGTCATCTCTCGCAGCTTCGCCAGGAACAGGGCAGCAGCCGTTCGAGCCGGCCACGGCTCCCAAGGTTTCAAGCCGGGGATTTGCGGCAAAGGGTCGTCTGTCAGCGGCCGGACCGGAATGCCCAGCGTCTCCTGCAGATCCTCGTAGGACCATCCGGCGACATGGATCGCCTCGGACGCTGCGGCGAGACGGTCCGCGCGCTTGTGCGCGGCGTAGCCTTCCTGGTCCCAGGCGGGAATGTCATAGCGCGTCTCGATTGCTGCCCTGAGCCGCGCAACCAGGCTGTCGTAATCCGCACCGAGCGAGGGCTTGAGCGGCGAGATGGGATCAAAGCTGAGCATCCCCTCATCGGCGTCGTGCAGCAGCTCGCGGAGGGCCTCGCTGCGTGTCAGCAGGTCGAAAGGCGCCATCTTCTGCCGCAGCACGAGAACCAGAAGGCTGTGCTGGGCGACGGAG
>CAXTUR010000045.1:0-18455 GCA_964247455.1 uncultured Acidobacteriaceae bacterium
GAGGAGGATGTTGAGATCGAAGGGCTTGGGGAGGTAGTCGTCGGCTCCGGCATTGAGGCCTTCGAGAACGTCTTCGGTGCGGCCGCGCGCGGTGAGAAGCAGGACGGGGGTGAAGCGTCCGGCGGCGCGGAGGGCACGGACGATCGAGAAGCCGTCTTTGCCGGGGAGCATGACGTCGAGGAGGATGGCGGCGGGTTGCTCTTCGGCTGAAAGGAGATAGGTAAGGGCGGCGTCGCCGTCGGCCTCATGGCGGGTGCGGTAGCCCTCGGCCTGCAGGTTGAAGAGGAGGCCCTGGGCGAGGTGGTCTTCGTCTTCGATGAGGGCGATGAGAGGGGCGGTCATGAAGTGTTGAAGGAAGAGGGTATTTCCGGAGGAGCAAAGGCTATTGCAGCAGGCTTTCTTCAGAGCGTAGGCGGAGGATGCGGTCGATGGCGTAGGGGGTGCGCTGGTTGGCGGTGTGGAAGTGGCGGACCTGGAGCTCGCCAAGAAGGCCAATACCCATCATCTGGATGCCGGCGAGGATGAGGACGCCGGCGAGGACGAAGAGCGGGCCGTGATCGTCGGCGACGTTGGCGTGGGTGAGGAGTTTGAGAGCGAGGAGCCAGGCGGCAAGAGCGGTGCCGCCGACCATGCCCAGTGCGCCGACCGAGCCGAAGAAGTGAAGCGGGCGGGTCATATATTTGAGCAGGAAGCGAATGGTGACGAGGTCGAAGAAGACGCGGAAGGTGCGGGAGATGCCGTAGTGGCTCGTGCCGTGTTCGCGCTCGGCGATGGTGATGGGGATCTCACAGATGCTTGCGCCGTACCAGGAGGCGAGGGCGGGGATGAAGCGGTGCATCTCGCCGTAGAGGGGAATGTTCTGGATGACCTCGCGGCGGTAGGCCTTGAAGGTGGTGCCGAAGTCGTGGATGGGGACGCCGGAGAGCCGGGCCATGAGCCAGTTGGCGGCGCGGGAGGGGGCCTGGCGCATGACGACGTTGTCGACGCGGGAGGTGCGCCAGCCGGAGACGACGTCGTAGCCTTCTTCGAGTTTGGCGAGGAAGAGGGGGATCTCGTCGGGGTCGTGCTGGAGATCGCCGTCCATGGCGAGGATGTATTCGCCCTGGGCGTGGTCGAAGCCGGCGGCGAGGGCGGAGGTCTGGCCGAAGTTGCGGCGAAGCTTGATGACGAGGACGCGGGAGTCGACGGCGGCGATCTCTTCGAGGAGGCGGTAGGTGCGGTCGCGGGAGCCGTCGTCTACGAAGACGAGCTCGAAGTCCTCGCCGACCTGCTCCATGACGCTTTTGAGGCGGTCATAGAGGGCGGTTACGTTGTTTTCTTCGTTGTGGAAGGGAACGACGATGGAGTATTTCGGCACAGGTCTATGTTACTCCGGCGACGGCGTTCGCGGCGCGGGTACTGGTGCCTTGCTCAGCAGATCTCACTGTAGAGCTCCGTCGTGAGGAACTCGCGGAAAGGACCTTGGACGAAGTCAAGAAGCAGCTCCCCGGCGCGGGCGAACTTAGTCCGTCCGTAATTATGGCTCCCGAGTTCGAAACTCTTGAGCCGCAGAATAGCCTGGAGCGCAATGCTGATCCGGGGAGTATCAATGATCGAGCCATCCTCTGTCTTCGACCCATAACGGTTCCACTGCCAAAGCTGCGCGCGCGAAATCTCGGCGGTGGCTGCATCTTCCATCAGGTTGAAGATCGGAACGCAGCCGATGCCGCGCAGCCAGGACTCCAGGTAGAGCAAGCTGATCTCGATGTTGCGGGTAAACCCCTCCTCTGTGATCTTGCCTGTCGGAATCTCAAGCAGGTCTGAGGCGTTGACCTGGGTGGCCAGGCGAGGAGGCAAAGCTATCTGGTTCTCCTGCGGCATGTGTTCGTCGAAGACCGCCATGGCGATGGGGACCAGGCCGGGATGGGCGACCCACGTGCCGTCGTGACCGGCGGTGACCTCGCGAATCTTGTCTTTGCGGACACGCTCCATGGCGGCGGCGTTGGCTTCGGCGTCGTTGCGGATGGGGATCTGGGCGGCCATGCCTCCCATGGCGTGAGCGCCGCGCCGATGACAGGTGTCGATCAGTCGGCGGACGTACGAGGCGAGGAAGGGCTGCTCCATGGTCACGTCGCCACGCTGCGGGAGAACGAAGTCCGGGTTGGCGTTGAACTTCTTGATGAAGCTAAAGATGTAGTCCCATCGCCCGCAGTTGAGACCGACGGAGTGCTCGCGCAGCTCGTACAGGATCTCTTCCATTTCGAAGGCGACGGTGATGGTTTCGATCAGCACGGTGGCGCGGATCGTTCCACGCGGGATGTGGGCGGAGTCTTCAGCGAAGTTGAAGATGTCGTTCCAGAGGCGGGCTTCCCGATAACTCTCGAGCTTGGGGACGTAGAAGTACGGTGCGCTTCCACGGTCCATCAGGGTGCGGAAGTTATTGACGAAGTAGACGCCGAAGTCGAAGAAGGACGCGGAGATGGGGCCGTGGCCGCCGCCCCAGTGCCTCTCCACCATATGCAGGCCACGGGGGCGCACAAAGAGGACCGCCGGGTCGTCGTTCAACTGATAGCGCTTGCCCTCGGGCGAGGTGTAGGTGATCGTGCGGCAGTTTGCATCGTAGAGGTTCTGCTGGCCTTCGATGCAATTGGCCCAGGTGGGTGCTGTGGAGTCCTCAAAGTCGGCCATGAAGACCTTTGCACCGGAGTTGAGCGCATTGATGACCATCTTGCGGTCCGTGGGGCCGGTGATTTCGACGCGCCGGTCTTTGAGTTCGTCAGGGATGGGGGCAACGTTCCAGTCGGCGTGCCGGATCTCTCTCGTCTCTGGGAGGAAATCGGGCAGGACCCCGCGATCGAACTCGGCCTGACGCATCTTTCGGCGGTTGAGGAGGTTCAACCGCTCCGGCTCGAATTTAAGATCAAGCTCCTCCAGAAAGCCCATGACGGTTGGGGAGAGGACTTTATGGGCAGACGGCGCGAGGCGTGCGGCTTCAGGTTGAGGCAATGTGATCGTGGTCATGCTACTTCCTCCGTAAGACGAATGATGAACCGCGCTGCAACCATAGGGTGAAGCGCGGTCCTTTAGGACGTGTTCGTGGCCTTGAGACCTAGTGTGCGCCGACTGCTTCCGTCTCGAACTGTTCTTCCTCAGTCGAACCGGCCATGGCGTTTGTGGACGTTTCTCCACTGGAGATCGTGGTGGAGATGAGATCAAAGTAGCCCGTACCCACAAAGCGCTGGTGGCGGACTGCTCCGTAACCCTGATCGGCGAGCGCGAACTCGCGTTGCTGGAGGTTGGAATAGGCGTACATGCCGTCGACGCTGTACGCCTTCGCCAGCTCGAACATGGAGAGGTTGAGCGCATGGAAGCCAGCCAGAGTGACAAATTGGAACTTGTAGCCCATCTCGCCAAGGCGGCGCTGGAACGAGGCGATCTCCGCCTCTCCGAGCTTCTGCTTCCAGTTGAAGGACGGGGAGCAGTTGTAGGCGAGGAGTTTGCCGGGGTACAGCTCATGGATGGCGTTGGCGAAGCGCTGCGCTTCCTCGAAGTTGGGCTCGGAGGTCTCGCACCAGATCAGGTCGCAGAAGGGGGCGTAGGCAAGTCCGCGTGCAATGGCGATCTCGATGCCTCCGCGAATGCGGCAGAAGCCCTCGATTGTCTTTTCTCCGGTCACAAAGGGGGCGTCCGCCGGGTCGCAGTCACTGGTCAGGAGCTGCGCGCCGTTAGCGTCCGTGCGCGCGACCAGAATGGTGGGCACGCCCAGGACGTCGGCCGCGAGGCGAGCAGCGACGAGCTTCTGGATGGCCTCGCGGGTAGGCACCAGGACCTTGCCGCCCATGTGGCCGCACTTCTTGGCGGAAGAGAGCTGATCTTCAAAGTGGACGCCCGCTGCACCAGCCTCAATCATGGACTTCATCAGCTCGAACGCATTGAGTGAACCGCCGAAGCCCGCCTCGGCGTCCGCGACGATGGGGAGCATCCAGTCGATGGTGCCGGTACCTTCGCTGTGGGCGACCTGATCGGCGCGCAGGAGAGCGTTATTGATGCCCTTGATGACCTGCGGCACGCTGTTGGCCGGGTAGAGGCTCTGGTCGGGGTACATCTGACCGCCGGTGTTGGCGTCGGCGGCCACCTGCCAGCCACTAAGATAGATCGCTTTGAGACCAGCCTGCGCCATTTGCACAGCCTGGTTGCCGGTGAGCGCGCCGAGCGCGGCGATGTGCGTAGGCCCATTGATGAGCTCCCAAAGCTTTTCCGCTCCGTTGCGGGCCAGGGTGTGCTCCACGTGGACCGAGCCACGAATCTTATAGACATCCTCGGAGGTGTAGGTCCTTTCGACGCCCGCCCACCTTGCTGAACTCCACTCCCGCTCAATTTCCGCGATCGCTTGCTGTTTCGTCACAATCATTCTCCTTCACGTTCACGTTGCCTTCAAGAATGAGTACACCGTATAGGGCGACTCGTAACAAGGGGAGCTAGGACAAGTTGTCCCTCGGCCCGACTTGCTCTACGTCCGTACCGGCACTTTCGCGGCCATCTTGCATTGGCCTGGGGCTGGTCGATTGCCACAGAAGCTGGATCGTCCCTGTCCACTATGCTTGGCAGATGACCACTCTACAGGCGTTTTTTATACTTCTTGTGTTCCAGTCGGCGGGCGCGATCCTGAAAGCGGCTACGAGCAGTCCGCTTCCCGGGCCGCTGCTTGGCATGGCGCTCCTTACGCTTTGGCTGATGCTTCGGCAGAAGCGTGCGCCTTATGAAGGCCTGGAGCGACTGGCCGGTGGTCTGTTGGGCTGGCTGGGGCTGCTCTTTGTTCCGGCCGGAGTGGGGGTCGTGGCGAATCTGACGATCTTGCGAGCGGCTTGGTTGCCGATCACCGTTGGGCTTATCGGTTCTACGCTCGTGACGTCGATGGTGACGGCTTTCGTGATGCATGCGTTACAGCGACGCGGAGCAAGGAAGGGCGCGGTTTGAACGCGATCCTGTCGCTGTTTGTCGAGACGAGCCCGGCGATGCCCTTGTTCGCGCTGTCGATCACGATTGGCGCTTATCTGCTGGGCGTTCTGCTACAGCGCAGGGCAAAGAACGCGTTCGTCAATCCGGTTTTGTTTGCGATCCTCATGGTGGGCGTGACGCTGCGCCTCTTAAAGATTTCTTACGCAAGCTACTTTGCTGGCGCGCAGTTGCTGAACTTTCTGCTGGGCCCGGCGGTCGTGGCGCTTGCGATCCCGCTGGTCCGCGCCATGCGGCATATACGTCTCAATCTCTGGCCGATGGGGTGCGCCCTCTTGGCGGGCTCGGTGACGAGCATGGTCTCCGGGTATGCCCTCGTGAGGGTACTTGGCGGAGACCAGATCCTGGCGCTCTCTATGCTGCCGAAGGCGGTGACGACTCCGATTGCGATTGAGGTCGCTCACGCGATTGGCGGCATCCCGTCGCTGACTGCGGTGCTTGCGATACTGTCGGGGATTCTTGTCGCGGTATCTATCAACTGCGTGACCCGGTGGATGGGGGTCCATGATCCCAGCGCGGTCGGGTTGGCGGCGGGTGTGGCGGGCAGCGGGATCGGGGCGTCCCGTGTGATCGCGCAACACTCTCTTTCCGCCGCTTTCTCTGCGGTGGCGATCGGCTTGAACGGGTTAGTTACGGGTGCGCTGGCTCCGGTGATGGCGAGGCTGTTGAAGAACCTGTAAGCGCCTCATTGCCAAAGGGTCATCCCAGGATGTGTTTGGCCACCGTGGCCAGCTGCATATTGGAGGTGCCCTCGTAGATGCGGCCTATCTTGGCGTCGCGATAGAGCTTTTCAACCGGATAGTCCTTCACGAATCCATACCCTCCGAAGAGCTCGACGCATTCGCTGGCTACGTGCTCTGCCATCTGCGAGACGAAGTACTTGGTCATGGCGGCTTCCTTTACGTAGGAGAGGCCGGCGACCTTGCGGCGGGCCGTGTCGTAGACCATCAGACGGCAAGCCTCGATCTCGGTCGCCATCTTGGCTAGCGAAAACTGTACCGCCTGGAACTCAGAGACGGGTTTTCCGAACTGCCGACGCTCCTGCGTGTACTTCAGGGCGTGCATCCAGGCTCCGCTGGCTAGGCCAAGCATCTGCGCGGCGATGCCAATGCGTCCCTCGTTCAAGGTCTCGATGGCGATCTTATATCCCTGGCCTACCTGACCGAAGACGGCCGACGCGGGAACGCGGCAATCGTTGAACAGCAGCTCGCAAGTGGATGAGGCGCGGATGCCCAGCTTGTCTTCCTTCTTGCCGACGGTAAAGCCGGGTGTGTCGCGTTCGACCAGGAACGCGGTGATCCCTTTGTATCCCAGCGCTACGTCGACGTTGGCAAAGACGATAAAGAGACCCGCTTCCGCAGCATTTGAGATCCACAACTTACTTCCGTTCAAGAGGAAGCCATTGCCGTCGGCGCGTGCCGTTGTTCGAAGCGCGAAGGCGTCCGAGCCGGAACTCGCTTCACTGAGCGCATACGAACAGATAAGGTCCGTCACGATCCGTGGAAGGTAGTTGGCTCGCTGCTCGTCGGTTCCAAACCGTAGAAGCGCGTTCACCGTAAGCGTGTTCTGCACGTCCACCATCACGCCGACCGCCGGGTCGACCGCTGAGATCTCTTCGATGGCGAGGATGGCGCTGAAGAACGAAGCATCGCCGCCGCCAAACTCGGCTGGCACTTCAATCCCCATCAGACCCTGCTCGAAGAGTTTTCTGATCAGCTGCGGGTCCATCTTCTGCTCTTCATCCATCGCCCGGGACAAAGGCGCAATCTCTTTCCGGGCGAACTTGCGCACGGTCTGCTGAAGGAGATGTTCGTCTTCGCTCAAGACAGACACTGGTTGATACTTCAAGATCTCAATCTCTTCGCTCACCATGGGCATATATCTATCCTCTTGATTCCGGTATGTTCATAGTACTTTAGACGATTTCAGTTTGCGAAGGACCGGGTCGGAGCGCCTGTAGAGGTGCACGTCAACCTCTGCGTTGTCAGAGTAACTGATCCACCTTCGCGGCGACTGCGTGCTTCACAAGACGACGGACCTTCTTTGGCGACATCGAAAGCTGTTTGGCGACACGGGAGACGTTGCGCCCTTCCTTGAGCCAGACCTTGATCACGACCAGCTGGGCGAATTCTTCCATGACGTTCTGCAGGCTCTTGCCGGCGACGATGCCCTGTGACCATCCTCTCAACGTTCCGTCGATGCCAACTGTTTTGAGCAGCTTCGCCTTTAGCGCATTGAGTTCGTCGACCACATAGTCGGCCTCCTGAGGTCCAATAAGGGCATCCGCCGCGTCGACACATCTGCGCGCAAGGTCGTAATCGGCGAAAAAAGTATTCGCGGCCACTTCTCCAAGAGCCAGGTGAGCATTAGCCAGCAAGCGTTTGTTTTCGGTACTTCCGGCCAGGCTTACGGCGTCGACGCAGTGCTGTTTCGCGCGCCGGGCGAACACGGGCGCGTCTCCGGGGTTGCCGAGCAACTCTTCAAGACGGGCATTCTCGATCAGGCCACTCAAGATTTTTGCGCGCGCCTTCAGGATGGCGCTGTTCGTCGTCTCTCCGATGGAGAACGCATGGATAGCTTCACGTTCCGCGAAATCCAGCTCGCCTACGTCGAGGTGCAGATGCCCGGCGTTGAGCAAAGCGCCCGCCAGCCCATGCTGATGCCCATGCAGCTTGCAGATCTCCTTGGCGCGCTCCAGTTCTGCGATCGCACTCCGATAGAGATCCTGGTATTGGTTGTGCATCGTACGGAGGTTCATCGGCTTTGAAGCGCCCAGTTGTTTCGGCGACTCCCGGCGCGACGCGGCGGCATCGATGTGACGCTTAAGCTGCAACGCAAGCAGGCGCTTCACAAAGGCCAGGTTGGTGACCGCGCGGGCCAGGTTTGGATGATGCGGATGACGCTTTTCATAGAAGAGGACGGCCTGCTCGAAGTAATCAAGGGAACGCGCGTAGTCTCCGTTGCGGCGTACGATGCGGCCGCGAGCGGAGGCGATGTTGCCCAACGCGATCCAATGATCAGTGTGTTGTAGGGTCTCTTCCGCTTCGGCAAAGATAGACAGCGCCCGCGGGATATCGCCGTGCTGGAAGACGAGCCAGCCCTGCTGCACCTGGAGGACCGCCTTGACCATGTGGTAGTCCGGGAGATTCGAGGCAAGCTCCAAAGCGGCATGGATGTGCTCGAAGGCCCGCTCGTAGTCGGCCTTTTGGCGGTGGGCTCTGGCCTTCCAAAGCTGGGCGAGCGTCCTGTGTTCCGCGTTTATTAGCTGACCATCAAGACGGAGAACGATGTCCAGTGTGCGAATAGTGGTATCGGCTTTGTCCACGGTGAGCGCATGGAACGCTTCAGCCATCTGCACACGAACGTAATCGCTTACCCCGAGACGCAGCCGCTCGTGCTCGGGAAGCAAGTCCAGCATGCCGCGCAGAAACAGGCCGTCACGATAGCCTACGTCGACCCATTGCGCGAGGATCAGCAGCAGTTCCGAGTCAGACCTCTCCGCGAGCTTTAAATTACGCCAAAGCGTCTCCGTCTGGTCGAGCAGCTCAAACCCTTTGCCAACCTGCCGGTGCCTCAATAAAACATCGAGTTCGTCGAGCCAATCGGGAGATTCCGGTGCATCCGTGGCGATTGCAGCCGCAACGGACCCCAGCGGTGAGACCTTGTCGATGCGATCCTTACCGAGCCTTGCCATCCTTTGCCCCTGTTCTATGAACTTATACATCGGGAGAAGCTCGTCTGCCAGACAGCTGTCTCCTCTCGATTGGCACCCTAACTCGTGGAGCCACTTTGGTCTGCACCTGCCGGACTGGTGGGACCCTAGAAGCGGAAGTGCCGCCGCCGCGCCGTTCAGCGCATGGGTAAGGGACTCCTCAAGGGAGCGTGCGTAAGAGCATCAGGTAGACTTACCGTGTGCCTTATCTGACCGTCCGCTCATTTTTCCTCAAGACTGCCTTGACGGTCCCACTGCTGTCGTCGGTTATGGGAGGGCAGCAGCCAGTCTACCGCGCGGCGATGGCTCTTCCGGAGGCACCTTCCACCCTGTTAGATCTTTCGGAGCCGAGCTCTTCTTCAAGCTTGGCGGGCCAGCCTGTTCGAAATCAGCAGCCTGCGCCTACCCCGCAGCCGATTCCCGTTGTGGAGCCTGCGCAGGAGCAGCGGCCTTTGACGCCGGAAGAGAAGCGTAGACAGGCTGAGGAGCAGTTGCAGCAGGAGCTTCATCAGCGGATGGCCGGGGTGGTGCCGAACTTCAACGCGGTACTGGGCGGGACGGCGTTGCCTTTGAGCCCTGGGCAGAAGATGCGGGCGGCGTTCCGAAGCGCCATCGATCCGTATCAGTTTGGGCTGGCGTTCATCACTTCAGGCTACGGGCAGGCTACGGACTCGCATAGTTCCATCGACGAGAACGGGACGCGCCATGGCTACGGGCAAGGATGGGCAGGGTTCGGCGAACGGTACGGCGCGAACTACGTGGACCAGTTCGATGGGACGATTATCGGTAACGGCATCTTGCCTGTGCTGCTGAAGCAGGACGCGCGCTACTACCGGATGGGAACGGGATCTTTTAAGAAGCGCTTCTTCTATTCTCTGAGCACGACGGTGGTGTGCAGGGGAGACAATGGCAAGCTGCAGCCGAACTACTCCAACGTGCTTGGTAATATCGCGGCGGGCGGTATCTCCAACCTGTACTATCCAAAGGCAGATCGCGGCGCGGCGTTGACGATTGAGCAGGGAGTTCAGGTGACGGCCGAGGGGTCCATCGGCGCACTGTTGATTGAGTTTTATCCGGATATCCGCAAGCACATCCATGGGAAGAAACCGCCCTCGGCGACGCTGGCGAATCCTACGCCGTAGATTGGTGGCTGAAGCGCGGGTACAAGAAAAGGGCGTGTCGGAGTTAGGGCTTTGTGACATCGGTCGCAGGCACGGTGATAATGACCTCGCCGGGGCGGGCGTAGTGCAACTGCTCCCGGGCCTGTCGTTCAATGGCGGCGGGATCGGTCTGCAGGTGATCAACATGGCTCTTGAGCAACTCATTCTCATGGGCAAGCCGTGCGAGTTCCAGGTCGAGCGCGACGCTGTTTTGACGCTTTTGGCTGTAAGCAGTCAGGCCGTTCTGGCCGAACACGACATGGTAGCCAACGCTGAGAGCGAGAGCGGCGGCGGAGACCGTAGCCACACGGCGACGATTGCCGAGCAGCCAATGCCAGCCGCGTGAGGCGCGATTTTGTTTGAAAGGTTGAGCAGCCATCATTGGATAGAATGGTGTTTTCCGGCTGGCACGTCAAGCCAAAACACGATCGCCAGACAGGCGCGAACCTAGTTTGCACAGAGCGCCAAGAACAAAATGGATTTCGTTTGACGGTTTCGCGAACTTTCGCCATCTATTCGTATCCGCCGATCCGTTAGAAAGCGCATATCTTGCTATGCTTGAGAAGCACACAGCGTAACGAGGAGGCGCCTCATGCTTACGATTGCCCGACCTGAAGTCCAACCGCGTTCACCTGGGGTGGTCGCCACGGCTCTCCCCGGAAGGATTGCGGTTGCCGCGATGGCCACGGCGATGGTTGCTCTGGCGGCCCATGTCTCCGTGCCGCTGCCGTTCTCGCCGGTGCCGCTCACACTGCAGCCTTTTGCCGTGCTGCTGGTGGGGATGCTGCTTGGACCGGTGACGGCATTCGCTACCATGCTGCTTTATCTTGGCGAAGGCGCAGCGGGATTGCCGGTCTTCAGTCCACTGGGACCAGGCGGTGTGGCGCAACTGTTGGGACCGACAGGTGGCTATCTGCTGTCGTATCCGCTTGCGGCGGCCGTCGCGGGGTGGCTGGTTCGCAACCGGGGTGGCGTGAGCAGACCACTTGTGCGTGGCCTGGTTGCGGCGACTTGCGCGACAGCGATCATCTTTCTCCTTGGCGCAAGCTGGCTGTCCATGCTGCTTCACCTGCATCTGGACGCCGCGCTCCGTATGGCCGTTCTGCCGTTTCTGCCGGGCGAAGCGATTAAGATCGTCGCGGCCTCATTTTTGTACAGCGCGATGTGTTCACGCCGTCAGCAGCATTAGACCGCGTCGTCACCGAACCACGAGGAAATCAGCATCATGAGTACCAGCACTGCGCTCCACGAGATCAGCATCGCTCACAGCCCGGATTCAGACGACGCCTTTATGTTTTATGGGCTGGCGACGGGTAAAGTCCGCGTTCCGAGCTATAAATTTACGCACGTCCTTACCGACATAGAGACGCTGAACCGGCGCGCCATCGAAGAGCAGTTCTTCGATGTGACGGCCATTTCCTTTCATGCCTATCCGTATCTGCAGGAGCACTACACGCTGATGCCGTGTGGGGGCAGCGTGGGCGATGGCTACGGGCCGATGATTGTCGCTCCGCGAAGAATCTCGCTTGACGATGTCAAGAAGCTGCGCATCGCAATTCCAGGCAAGCTGACGACGGCCTACCTGACGCTGAAGCTCTTTCATCCGGAGATCGAAACCGTTGAAGTGCCTTTCGACAAGATCATCCCGGCGGTCGTCTCGGGTGAGTTCGACGCGGGGCTGATCATCCACGAGGGGCAACTAACGTATGCCACCGATGGGTTGGCAAAGATACTGGATCTTGGCCAGTGGTGGCGGGAGCAGACCGGGCTTCCCCTTCCGCTAGGCGGGAACGCGATTCGTCGCAGCCTGGGGCCGGAAGTGATGCGGACGACGACCGGCGCATTGCGCGAGAGCATTCAGCACGCGCTCGACAACCGGGAGGCGGGGCTGGAGTACGCGATGCAGTTCGCGCGCGGTCTGGATACGACGCTGGCCAATCGCTTTGTGGGGATGTACGTGAATGAACGGACGCTCGACTACGGTGAAGATGGTCGCAAGGCAATCCAGAAGCTGTTGGATATGGGTTTCGAGCGGGAAATTATTCCGCTGCGCTCAAAGGTAGATTTCGTCGCCTGAGAGTGAGGCCAGGCTCAAGAAATAAAGGCCTTCATGGTATTCTTATCTAGTCGAACGGGGTTAAGCCTTCGCCTTCGGCCCCTGGCTCAGGATTATTTTGCGAGGAGATTGATACAAAACGGACGCGTAGCTCAGTTGGTAGAGCATTCGACTCTTAATCGACTGGTCGTAGGTTCGATCCCTACCGCGTCCACCACTCATCCTTAAGGCCAGGACTATGCTCCAGCGTTGGACTCTCTCCTATAGAAGCTATTGGAGAGCAGATGGCCTGATCTACCGCTTTACGGGCGTCTAGATTCACTGCTTCAGGCGGCCGCCTGTACTTTATTCCAAGTAGGACTAAGGGTGCGGAGGCGGGCTACGGCGGTGACGACAAGGGCGATGGCCTCGTCGACCTCGCTCTGCGTGGTAAGGCGGGAGAGCGATAGCCGGATGCTCGCGCGAGCCCGTGCGGGAGACAGGCCCATAGCGGTGAGAACGTGGGAGGGTTCAGTGGCGCCAGATTGGCAGGCGGAGCCTCCGCTCACGGCAAGGCCTTTGAGGTCGAGGGCAATGACGAGGGCTTCGGCTTCTACGTGGTCGAAGTAGAGGTTGGCTGTGTTCACGACGCGGGGGCTATGTGCGCCGTTGATGCCGGATTCGGGGACTTGGGCGAGGATGGAGTGCTCGATGTGGTCGCGAAGGTAAGCGAGTTCTTGGGGGTTGGCTGGGGTTGAGATTTCACCCTTCGCACAAGGCGCGGAGGATAGGGCACCCGAGTTTTCTAGCCATAGCTGGGCTACTTCGGCGGCCTGGCCGAGGGCGACGATGCCGGGAACGTTTTCGGTGCCGGCGCGGCGTTGGCGCTCGTGGGTGCCGCCGTGGAAGAGCGGGGCGAGGCGGACGTTGCGGCGGACGAAGAGGGTGCCGGTGCCCTGGGGAGCGTAGAGCTTGTGTCCGGAGATTGTGAGGAGGTCGACGTGGCGCAGTTCGCCTTGCGGGCTTAGATCGAGCGGGAGCTTGCCGGCGGCCTGGACGGCGTCGGTGTGGACGAGGGCACCGGCGGCGTGAGAGATGGCGGCGAGTTCAGCGAGGGGCTGGATGGTACCGGTCTCATTGTTGGCGAGCATGACCGAGACGAGGCGGGTGTTTGGGCGGAGGGCGGCTTGTAAGATAGCGGGCTCGATCAGGCCGGTGGAGGTGCAAGGAAGATAGGTGACGTCGACGCCTTGCTTTGTGAGGGCCTCGGCAGCGTGGAGGACGGCGTGGTGCTCGATTTGCGTCGTAATCAGATGATCGCCTGGCTTGAGGACGCCGAAGAGGGCAAGGTTGTCGCTCTCGGTGCCGCCAGAGGTAAAGACGATTTCAGACGCGCGGCAGCGGAGGAGGCGGGCGACTTGCTCACGGGCGCGGTCCACAGCGGCGCGGGCGTGCTGGCCCTGCTGATGGATGGAGCTGGCGTTCCCAAAGCTTTCGGTGAAGAAGGGACGCATCGCCTCGAAGACCCCGGGGAGGACGGGCGTGGTGGCGTTGGCGTCCATGTAGATGCGCCGCATACGGTTAGTTTACGCCTCCTGCCTTCCGTTCCAGGTGGACGGAGGTGAGGGCAAGGACGAGGGTGACCACGGTGACGGCGGCGCTGGCGAAGGGAAGTTGGCGGTAGGTGGCTCCGCCGGTGAGCAAGAGGCCGCCGAGGGAGGCTCCGGTGGCGTTGCCGAGGTTGAAGGCACCTTGGTTGAGGGTAGAGGCGAGGTTGGGCGCGGCGGCGGCCTGGTCGACGATGCGGGACTGGAGCGGAGCACCGGCGGCGAACTGGATGGCTCCCCAAAGCAGGATCATCGTAACGGCTGGGTACATGTACGGCTCGGCCGCGTAGAGGGCGAAGAGGCTGACGATGAGGACAAGGAGCGCGGCGATGAGGAAGGTGAGGGGACGCCAGTCGGCCAGCGCGCCGCCGAGAAGGTTGCCAGCGGTGATGCCGACGCCGAAGAGCAGAAGGACAAGCGTGACGCCGTGCGGGGAGACGTGAGTGACGGCTTCAAGCGTGGGCGCGATGTAGGTGAAGACGCAGAAAAGCGAGACGGAGGTGAGGGTGCTCATGGCGAGGACGAGCAGGACCTGCGGGTTGCGTAGGACGCGGAACTCATGGAGCAGATGGGCCGTGGTGGCGGGTTGTTGCGGCAGGAGGAAGAGAACAGCGGCGGCGGCGGCGAGGCCTATGGGCACGATGGCGAAGAAGGCAACGCGCCAGCCGAAGGCCTGTCCGATAGCGGTTCCGGCAGGGACGCCTAGGACGTTGGCGAGGGTCAGGCCGGAGAACATGAGCGCGATAGCCTGGGAGCGCTGTTCACGGGGAACCAGGTTGGCGGCGACGACGGAGCCAATGCCGAAGAAAGCCCCGTGGCAAAGTGCGGTGAGAACGCGGGCGGCGAAGAGGAGGTTGTAGGTGGGGGCAAGGGCGCAGGAGAGATTGCCGAGGATAAAGACGCCGAGGAGGAGCAGAAGGGCACGTTTACGTTCGAGCCGCGCGGTGGCGAGGGCGACCACGGGCGCGCCGAGGGTGACGGCGAGCGCATACGCGGTAACGAGGACGCCGGCCTTGGGAATGGAGACGTGGAAGTCATCGGCCAGGTTGGGCAGCAGCCCCATGATGAGGAACTCGGAGGTGCCAATCCCGAAGGCGGCGATAGCGAGAGCCATAAGGGGCGTGCGTTTGAGGATGTGCGGGATGTGCTCTGGAGAATATTCTGGAGATACGACGGGCATAGGTCATTCGAACATAACCTTATAGAGACCGACCCTTGTAGACCGCTACTCAGCAGGAAGCATCTACCATTACGATTGCGTGTTGGCGGGACGCGGGAGGTGGGATGCGGATACGCTTCTTTGGACGCGGCGTGGGGGACAACTGGCGCGTACTAATTGTGCTGGCGATCTTTTGGGCTGCGGGCGTGTGGCAGTACCGAACCGAAACAGGTGACGATCTGGCGGCGTCCTATGTCGGCTGCCGTCTCGTGGCTACTGGAAACGCGTCACATCTTTACAGCTATAGTCCCGGCGTCTTTGCCGATGTAGGGCCCGACACAGCATGGAAGAAGGCCTCGGCCGAGGGAAACTTTACCGGCTTTCTTCACCCGTACGTCCAGACGCCGCTCTGGGCTTATATGCTGCGCCCGCTCTGTATGCGGATGAGCTTTCCGGGCTTTGATCTATTGTTTGCCGGGCTGACCATGCTCGCGTTCGCGACCACTCTGTGGCTGATTGCGGCGCGCTGGGCGCTCGATCTGCTGAACCCCCTAGCCATGGGGACGATCTGCCTGGCGCTGTGGTTTTCCGAGCCTTTCCGGTATGCGATGTTCCTGATGCAGACGCATGTGCTGTTCTTCTTTCTGACGCTGGCCGCGCTAGCCTTGGCGGAGCGTCGTCCCGGATGGGCGGGGCTGCTGTTGGCTATAGCGGCGGCGGTAAAGATTACGCCCGGATTTCTGCTGATCTATTGGTTGCTGACGCGACGGTGGCGGGCGGCAGCGAGCATGGCGGGCTGGTCGGCGGTGCTGGCGGCAACGACGGTGGCTGTAGCTGGAAGGGCGCTGATGGGGGAATATTTGGCCGGTTTGCATCGAGTCGGCGAGACGCTGTTGGTATCGCTCAACAATCAATCATTTGCGGCCTGGTGCATGGGGCGCTTCTACGCTACGGATGAGTTATATGACTTGGAGATCTTTCCGCTTCCAACGGCCCTGCGTGTCGGCTCGATGGCGCTGCTTCTAGGCTTTACGCTTGCGGGAGGATGGATCGACCGCCGGCAAGGCGAAGGGACCGTGCCGCTGGGAGCGATGATGGCGATCGTGGCGGCGACGGTCTTTAGCCCGATCGCGTGGACCCATTACTTCATCGTCCTCGCCGCTCCGTTGATGCTGCTCGCGGTTGAAAGTCGTGCGCTGCGGTCGCGGCTTATTTGGGCCACTCTTGGTGTCGTCGCACTCTTGAACTTTCAGCCGGTTGCTGCCGGGATCATCGATAACGATGTCTACGGATGGACGGTGGTGCGAAGCCACTTTTATTCGGGGGTGCTGTGTTTGGGAGCGCTAGGGTATGCGGCGTGGCGGCGTTCGCGTGCTACTGAGCTGGGGCTTGTGCATGAACCCAGCCAGGAGCAGGCGCTCGCATAGTCGTCGTGAGACTAAAATGACGCATAGCGAGGTTCTCTGCCGATGCCTACTCCGACGATGGTTCCGCTGAACGAATACCTGCATACGACGTATCGCCCCGACTGCGATTGGGTGGATGGCGAGTTGAGGGAGCGGAACGTGGAAGCTGGAGCCGGAGATGCTCGTTGGTGGAGGGCACGGCGATCGGGGTGCCTGTGGCTGCGATCTTTGAGGCTTTGGACGATGAGCGGAAGGACGGGTTGGTATAAGGAGGTGTTTGGATGGCGACTTCTACCGTAGTTACGTTGAGCGAGTATTTATGTACAAGCTATCGACCGGATTGCGATTGGATCGACGGCGAGGTAAGGGAGAGGAACGTGGGCGAGGGGTCGCATTCCAGCGTACAGAAGTTTTCATTCGGTACCTCGGCAATCGCGAGAAGGAATGGGGCGTTCTAGTATGGCCGGAGCATCGGGTGCAGGTCGGCGCGACACGGTTCAGAGTTCCCGATGTTTGTTTGACGGCCGGGGACGGTGTTTTCGAGGAAATCATTCGCGTTCCTCCGCTGCTTTGCATCGAGATCTTTCCCCGGAGGATCGCATGACTGAAATCCAGGAAAAGGTGGGCGACTACTTCCGTATGGGAGTGAAAGCAGTCTGGGTGGTTGATCTTCGGCGCCAGGTTTCCTATTCGGCGTCCGAAGGTGGCAGCTTACAAGCGGAAAGCGCGGCACTCGTTGTAAAGGGCACTTCGGTCCGTGTTCCCGTAGAAGAAATCTTTAGGGAGCTGATTCGGTTACAGGAGCGGGCAGAGCGCGGTGATGCAACGAGTTAGACGTCAAAGGTGGAGACGGTCAGGCGCTCGGCGTTGTAGCGGACCATATAGCGCGAGAATGCGGCGATGATGAGGAAGCCGCAGAGCGGGACGGCATAGGACAGAGCCGTGCTGTGGAAGCGCTCGGCAACGAGGCCCATGATGGGGGTGAGGACCGCGCCGCCAACGATGGACATGATCAGGATTGCGCCGCCGATGTTGGTGTTGGGGCCGAGATCTTTGAGCCCCATGGCGAAGATGGTCGGGAACATCATGGCCATAAAGAGGCTAGTGCAGAAGAGGGCGATGAGGCCAGCCCAACCGGGAACGAAGATGCCAGTCAGAACAAGCGCGACGTTGATGGAAGCGCAGGCGGCCATCAGCTTGCCTGGAGCGACGCGGCGCATCAGGGCGGTCGAACCAAAGCGGCCGATGCCGAAGGCCACCAGGGTTCCGGTGAGCAGAAAGCCAGCGGTGCGCTCGGGCGCGTGGGTGTACTCGACCGCGTAGGAGATGAAGTAGCTCCAGATGCCGACTTGAGAGCCGACGTAGAGGAACTCAGCGAGGACGGCGAAGAGGAAGTGCGGCTTGCGCAGGAGGGCGCGCCAGTCGCCGCTCTCCTCGGCAAGATGCTCGCGCTCCTGGATAAAGGCAGGGAGCTTTGTCAGCGCGATCATCACCGCCCAAACAAGGGCGACCGCGCCGAGGATCAGATAGGGTGTGACGACGCGCATGGTCTCGCGGTGAAGATAGGCGTGGTAGGTGCCTGTGGACTGCATCGCGGCGGTCTGCACGGGCGAGAGCTCAATGCCGGAGAAGATGAAGAGCGTGCCGCAAAGGACGCCGGCGATCGCGCCGAGAGGATTGAAGGCTTGTGCCAGGTTGAGGCGCTGCTCGGAGGTGGCGGTGGGGCCAAGCTGCGCGATGAACGGGTTGGACGCGGTTTCAAGGAAGGCCAGACCGGTGACAACCACGAAGAGTGCGGCGAGGAAGAAGGGGTACGAGCCGGAGTTCGCGGCGGGCAGAAAGAGGAAGCAGCCAGCGGCGAAGAGTAGAAGACCGGTAAGGAAGCCGGCCTTGTAGCCATGCTTCTTCATCAGGATGCCGGCGGGCAGCGCGAGCAGAAAGTAGCCCATGTAGAAGGCCGACTGCACCAGACCGGCCTGAAAGCGGCTCAGAGCGAAGGACTTCATGAACTGGCGGATGAGCACGTCGTTGACGTTGTTCGGGATGCCCCAGAGAAAGAAGAGGCCGGTGACGAGGACGAAGGAGCGGGTGACGCCGGGAGGCAGAAGGGCGGTGCGAGCACCGATCTTGGATGCTGTGGCAGTAGCCGCGGGAGTGGAGACGATCATCTTGTTTTCCCGACTCCTGCGATGCGACGTGCTCCCTTGGATCATAATCCGACATCTACACTATAGGGTTCTAAGCTCGAAGTGCTGAAACGTGGCGCAGCTATGCGGCGGTCCTTCGATCACTAAGGCGATGCGGAGGCCACGGTCCCAGGCTGGCAAAGGCGCTGCGTCGACCAGCCCGGCCTCAGTCCAAACCACGCCGTCCAAGCTGTA
>CAXTUR010000045.1:18465-21038 GCA_964247455.1 uncultured Acidobacteriaceae bacterium
AGCTGTAGTCGAAGATGAAGTGTCCATCTCCGGTGGCACGGGTGCGGAGATCGAGGCGGTCTGGGCGTGTAAGGAACTCCGACGACCAGGCGACGTGTTCATGATTGCCGCGGCGATACCAGAGCTCAAGCGTACATTCTCGAAGCCCGAGACCAACGGTGTTGAAGGGGTCGCCGACGAGCATCAGGCCCGCCCATGCAGTGGCGGGTGGCGGGTTGTAGGTTGGTGTGGCGGGCTGAGGTGGCTCAGGCATCGTTGTGAGTTTGGCTGAGGAACGTAGGCAGACAGAGGCGGTGTAGCGCGGATTGCCGGGCGCGGGGATGGCGAGGGTGCCGGATTGTCTGTCGGCGGGAATGCGGAGGTGGAGTGCGCCTTCCCGGTGCGTCGTCGTTCCGGTCACGGCGGCGGGCAGAGTGTTGACGGGCCACTGCCAGGAGGGGTCGAGCTCCGGTTTCGTGAAGGTGTCGGTGAAGGCGATGGGCGGCGTGGCGGAGGTGCCGTGCGGTCCCTGGCCGGCGTTGACGATGGGCCAACCGTCGCGGCCCCAATGGATCTCGTCGAGGATTGCTTCCCGTCCCACGAAGACGGTGCCTTCAGCGGGGTAAGCGTGGTAGAGGAGATAGTCCTGACCTTTTTTGCCGTGCATACCGCTGCGGTGGACTGCGGTGCCGTGGCCGGGGCAGCGCCAGGTGTCGTTGGCGTCGACCAGCGGGTTGCCGGGGAACTTGGTCCACGGGCCGAGGAGATGGTCGGCACGGGCCACGCCCTCGGCGTACTTGCACTCGCGGCCGCAGCAGGTATTGCCTGCATAAAACAGGTAGAAGCGGCGGGCATGGCGGAGGATGTAGGGGCCTTCGACGAGCTCGCCCTCCCAGGGCTGGTCGTTGGTGATGAGCAAGGTGGGAGAGCCGATGAGGTGGAGGAGGTCGTCGGTCAGCGGTTGTGCCCAGATGGGCGTGGGCTGGCGCTGCGAATTGCCATCGGTCTTCCAGATCAGAAAGGGCTGCCCATGCTCGTCGCGAGCGAAGGCGGGATCGATGACGCCGAGGGCTTCAGTGAGGATGGGGCCGTGATCGTGCCACGGGCCAGCCGGGTGCGGGGTGGTGGCGACGGCGATAGAGAGGGTCTTGGTGTCGCGGGCGCGGGCCACGTAGAACACGAAGAAACGACCGCGATCTTCAACCAGCTCGGGCGCCCAGAAGTTGCCCTCGGCCCAGGTGGGCTGGATGGGGAAGATGGCTCCGCAGGGCAGCCAGGTGACCATGTCGGTCGACCGGAAGAGGGGAAACTGGGGGCTCCACTCGCCGGAGGTGGCGGAGGCCCAGAACTCGCCGCCTACTTCAAGGATCGTGGGATCGGGGTGATCGCCGGGAATCACCGGGTTGGGAGCCGGTGTTCCGGTCAGTGAAAGGTGGCGAAGGGCCGAGCGCATGGCTTATCTGATGCGGCGATATACTGGACGGTGTGAGCAAGACTTTCTACATCGAGACTTTTGGCTGCCAGATGAACGCGCACGACTCCGAAAAGGTGATCGGCACGCTGGAGCACGAAGGATACGCCCGGGTGCAGGATGAGGCCGACGCGGGATTGATCGTCTACAACACCTGCTCCATTCGGGATAAAGCGGAGCAGAAGGTCTTCCATCGCCTGAACGAGTACAAGAAGATGAAGGGCGAGGGGAAGAAGTTTGCCGTTATTGGCTGTGTGGCGCAACAAGAGGGCGAGAAGATCTTCGAGCGCGCCCCGTATGTGTCGATCGTGTCGGGGTCGGCGTCGTACCGGAACCTGCCGCAAATGTTGGACCGGCTGGAGCGCGGGGACGAGCGGATCACCGGGCTCAACGACCGGCAGACGGACGAGACGTTTGAGACGGAGTTTGTGGCGCGGACGAATCCGCATCGCGGGTACATCACGATCATCGAGGGCTGCGACAAGTTCTGCGCGTACTGCGTGGTGCCGTATACGCGGGGCAAGGAACGCAGCCGGGCGGCGGCCTCGGTGCTCGACGAGGCGCGGCGCATCGCCGATCTGGGCTATACCGAGATTCAGCTGCTGGGGCAGAACGTGAACTCGTACCTCGATCCTTCCGCCAAGATGACGTTTGCGGAACTGCTGGCGGCGGTCGGAAGCGTGCCGGGGATTCGCCGCGTGCGCTTCACCACGTCGCATCCGCGCGACTTCACCAGGGACATCGTCGACGCCATCGACGCGGTGCCGACGCTCTGCGACCATGTGCATCTGCCGGTGCAGTCGGGCTCGACCGCCGTGCTGAAAGCGATGAACCGGGAGTACGCGCGCGAGTGGTATCTGGAGCGCATCGCCTGGATGAAGGCGGCCAAGCGCGACATCAGCATCACGTCGGACATCATCGTCGGCTTTCCGGGCGAGACGGAGCGCGACCTCGAAGACACGGCCACGCTGCTGGACGATGTGGGCTACGACGCCATCTTCGCGTTCAAGTATTCGCCGCGTCCGAACACGCCAGCCGTCACGATGGCCGACTCGATCTCGGATGAGGTCAAGTCGTCGCGGCTGCAGGTGCTGCTCGACCGGCAGCGCGAGATTCAGCGCGT
>CAXTUR010000046.1:0-10374 GCA_964247455.1 uncultured Acidobacteriaceae bacterium
CCGGGTGCTCCACCTTCGGCGTAGTCTCATCGCGCCCAAGGTGGGCTGGAGCGCCACGACACGCAAGCGTAGCAGTCGAACCTGAGACGACAGACGGCCGCTTACCTACTGCCCCGTACCCTTCTCGCTAGACTCCTCCGGCAAATCCGGCACATCGACCAGAAAGCGCATCATCGCCGCCCTGTCCGCTCCCTCGGCCCGATACTTGAAGAAAGCGGCGGCCGTCTCGACCGAACCCACATTCTGCGCCACCGCCGACGAAACCCACTGGTTCAGCGATACGCCATCCTCCCGCGCAGCCTTTGCGCTTGGCGACCGGAGTCGCCTTCCCAAACCCGCGGCGACAACTCCCAAACTTGCCGCCATCCCCGGCTGAGCCCTGCTCACCGGCCCGCGCGCAGCAGCGGTAGATGCTTAAACGAAGCTGTCAAGCCCCGCGCTCACGTATGTTGCCCACAAATGATTCAAAACAGGCATATTAGGCCCATGTACTCACTTGCGCATTAGTTTCATTCAAACCATTACAATTGAAAGTAGAGGTCAAATAAGCCGTCACAAGGCGAGCACAGACCTCTAGGCCTAAAGTATCTGTAATGAAGACTTTGAGACTTTGTAAAAGAAATAAGTCTCGCAGGTCCTAAGGCGGTACAGCAATCTCGAAAAGCCTGAAGGCCCAACACATAGCCTGCCTCGAATTCATTGGAAGCACAGACCTGATCCAGACACCGCCCTTATGCTTTGAAGACTTTAGGACTTTCCGCAAAAAGTAAACGTAAGATCGTCCCAACATGATCGAGCGCATCCTCATCGTCGGCACTGGCCTGATCGGAGCCTCCACCGGCCTCGCCCTCAAGGCCTCTGGCTTCGAAGGACACATCGCTGGTTGGGACCAGAATCGCCCCGAGCGCCTCGCTGCCCTCGACCTCGGTGCTGTCGACGAGGTCGCCTCTAGCCGCGAAGAGGCCCTCAGTGTGGCGCGCCACGCCCACGTCATCCTCCTCGCGGTCCCGGTACTTGCGATTCAAGACTGGCTGCTCGACCTCGCTCCTATCCTCCGTCCCGGCCAGCTCGTCACCGATACCGGCAGCACCAAGCTCCAAGTCGCCGAACTCGCCCGCACGCTCTTCGGCGGTGACAGCTCAGCTAGCTTCCTCCCTGGCCACCCTATGGCCGGTAAAGAGACCGGCGGCGCCGCGCAGGCAGAAGCTACCCTCTTCCAGGGCGCGACCTGGCTCTTCACCCCTGTCGCCCAGCCGACAGAGACTGGAGCAGAATGGCGGACTTGGATTACCCGGCTCGGTGCCCACATCCTCGACCTCGATCCCGCCCGCCACGACGAGCTCTGCGCCTGGGTCAGCCATCTTCCGCAGTTTCTTTCAACCGCCCTCGCTGCTCTCCTCGAAGAGCGCTTCGGCAGCGATCCGGCCATGATGCACCAAATCGCAGCGATCGGAGGCCGCGCCCTCCGCGAGACCACCCGCCTCGGAGCCAGCCCGTACACCATGTGGCGCGACGTCGCCCTATCCAACACCGGGCCGATCGCGGACACTTTGTTGGCGTTGGAGCAGAGCCTCACCCATCTCCGCGAGAACCTCAAGACTCCCGAACTCCGGGACGAGTTCCTCCTCGCCAACCGCTTTCGCCAGCGAAGACCCTGAAGCAGCCGCCGGATGCCGTATCCTCGAAGCTCCGGCACAATGAACGAAACCGCCCAACCCACCATCACCCTGGCCGACATCCTCGCCGCCCGTGAGCGCGTCCGCTCGGCCATCTATCTCTCCCCATGCCCGCGGTCCGAGGTTCTCTCCGCGCTTACCGGCCAGCAGGTTTATCTCAAGCTCGAAAACCTCCAGATGACCGGCTCCTTTAAGGAGCGAGGCGCGCTCAATCGCCTTGCCCTGCTCACTCCCGAGCAAGCCGCCAAAGGTGTCGTCGCGGCCTCCGCCGGCAACCACGCGCAAGGCGTCGCCTACCACGCCACCAAGCGCGGCATCCGCTCCATCATCGTCATGCCGCTGCCCACGCCGCTCGTCAAAGTCACGGCCACGAAGAACTTCGGCGCTGAGGTCGTCCTTCATGGTGCCAACTACGACGAGGCCTGCGAGGAGGCCACTCGCATCTGCAAAGCCGAAGGCATGACCTTCATCCACCCCTTTGACGACGCCGCCGTCATGGCCGGACAGGGAACCATCGGCCTTGAGCTCCTCGAACAAGTTCCCGGCCTCCAAGCTGTCATCGTCCCTATCGGCGGCGGCGGCCTTATCGGCGGCATCGCCTGCGCTATTAAAGAGTCACGCCCTCACATCCGCGTCATCGGCGTCCAGACCGCGCGCCTTCCATCCATGGCCGCTGCCCTCGCCCAACACGGCCCCGTCACCATCGACCCCTCCACGACCATTGCCGATGGCATCGCCGTGCGCCGCGCCGGAGCCGTCACCTACCCGGTAGTTGCACGCTACCTCGACGAGATCGTCACGGTAGACGAGGACGAGATCGCCTCCGCCATCCTTGTTCTGCTTGAACGCGAAAAAACCCTGGCCGAAGGAGCCGGAGCGACCGCGCTCGCCGCTCTCCTCCAACACAAAACCTCTCTCGGCGACGTTCCGACTGCCGTGCTCGTCTGCGGCGGCAACATCGACGTCACTCTGCTGGCCCGGATCATCGAGCGCGGGCTTGTGCAGGATGGCCGCCTCATCCTGCTCCGCATTCATCTGCTCGATCGCCCCGGCGCGCTCACTGACCTGACCCGCGTCATTGCCAGCCACCGCGTCAACATCGTCAACACGCTTTACAATCGCTCCTACTATGGTGTCAACCTCGGCGACACCGCCATCGACATCACCATGGAGACCCGGGGCCGGGAGCATGTCGCCGAACTACTCGCCGCGCTCGACGCCGCGGGCTATCGGCACACCCGTGTCCTTTAAATCGCTAGAGCAAAGTCGCGGTTGGTGTAGAGATGTCTTGCCTTTCTGTTTATCATTCCCGAAGGCAATCTGCGTCTCCAGCCTCTACGCCGTTAGTCAAAAATGCTCTAGCTCGCTAAACCGCATGGATCTGGCTCAACTCTTCCCGCGCGAACGCAATGCCGCTCCCGCCGTGGCGCTTGGCCCGGTACATGGCCTCATCGGCGGTCCGATGGAGGTCGGCCGTCGTGACCGCGTCGCGCGGCGCAAGGGCGATGCCGATCGACAGATGCACATCGATCAAGTGTTGCTGGATCGAGACCGGAACGCAGCCAGCGGCCATCATCGCTCCGGCGATAAACCGGATATGCGACTCGTCGGACGCCTCGACCAGGATGGCCGTGAACTCGTCGCCGCCCGTGCGGGCCAGCATATCGCGCGGGCCAAGGTTCCAACTCAGCCGCTTGGCCAGCGCTTGCAGCAGGCCATCCCCCACCGGATGTCCAAAGGTGTCGTTGATGTATTTAAACTTATCCACATCGATCACAAGGCAGGCGACAGGTACCCCGGTGTACTCAGACTCTTGGATCGCTTCTTCCAAACGCACGTCGAAGTTGCGGCGGTTGGGCAGTCCGGTCAGAGGGTCGTGCAAGGCAAGGTCGTCCGCGCGCTTGGTATAGTCATCAAGCAGAAGAAGAAACATACCGCCCGCCACCAGGTATCGCGGAAAATCAAGGATGGCATGATTTAACTGGATTGTCTCCGGCAGTTGCGAAGTCGCTTGGAGCAGGAACGACAAGGCCCACAGGACCAATCCTGTCGTGATGACCACGATGCCCCGCGAGACGCTGACGGCGTACGCCGCGGTGAGGTAGGCGGCCGCTAAAAAGATGGCGCAGAGGATCGTCTCCAGAATGATGAAGCTGTCCACCCTGCTGAAGGGCGCTAGTCCAATCCCAAGCACTGCAAACGCGCGCGCCAGATGAGTAAATTGCCGAGTCCGGTCTCGCGGTACAAGAAGAAGATGGACGGCCGGCACGGCAAAAAGAAGGGAACACAGCAGGTGCATCCACGTGCTGGGGACGGCAAGCGTATAAAACAACGACTGGAGAACGACGGGAACTCCCAGTTCGAGCGCAAGGATGCGGCTCTGTCGCGTGACGGGGGCGTTGCTTGCGGCCAGTAAAAAGCAGAATCCGCAGAGTTCCAGGCCCCAGATAGCGAGCAGGTCCCGGATCTCGCCTTTCCATGTAGTTCCAGTGGGGAAGAAGAGAGCGAGATAGTGGAGCAGCAAGAAAAGCCACCCGGCAAACCAGATGTTCGTGTGCGGTCCGGCGCGCCGCACCAGCGGACGGAAGCAGCACACGAAGACGCCTAATCCACAAAGCTCGGGCAGAACGCTTAAATCCATCGCAAACCCTCGTCGCGCGGAGCTCTCGCATGAAGAGTACAACGCTCAGCGGTTACTTTTGTGTGCTAAGTTGAGAAATGTCAGAAATGCATCCACGAAGGAAGGGCGTACTCTTCCTGAGATCTCAAACAACGATCCGTGCGACCACGTCGTAGTCGTGGGACTCCGTGATCTCAGCGCGGTAAAAGGTGCCGGGAACCAGGCTCTCGTGGGGGCCGAAGTCGTTGACGAGGACCTTGCCGTCTATTTCGGGAGCGTGGAGCGGGGTGCGGCCCTCCCAGAGGAGCTCGGTCTCCTCTGATTCGCCCTCGACGAGGAGGTCGATCTCGCGGCCCACCCACGCGGCTTTGCTCTTCATGCTGATCTTCTGCTGAAGACGCATCAGCTTGCGGCGGCGGGCCTGGATGGTGCGTGCGGGAACCTTGATGCTGGCGTCGAGATCGAAGGCCTTTGCGCCCTCTTCGTCCGAGTAGGTGAAGACTCCCAGCCAGTCGATCTTCGCGGCCTGCACGAAGTCGCAGAGCAGATGGAAGTCGGCCTCGGTCTCGCCGGGAAAGCCGACGATAAAGCTGGTTCGGATGACGATGCCCGGAACGATCCGCCGTGCCTTGGCGATCAGGTCAAGGAAGAGTGCCCCGCCGCCTCCCCGCTTCATCGTCTTCAGGACCGAAGGGCTGGCGTGTTGGAGCGGCACGTCGAGGTACTTGGCGACCGTCGCATGGCGGGCCATGGTTTCGAGCAGGCGCGTCGTCACCTTGTTCGGGTAGGTGTAGAGGAAGCGCAGCCAGCGCAGGCCGGGCAGTGGAGCGAGCGCGTCCAGCAGCTGCGCCAGCCCCTCTTTCAAGCCGAGGTCCTCGCCGTAGCAAGTGGTGTCCTGCCCGATGAGGGTGATCTCGCGGACGCCCTGGGCGATGAGGTTTTGCGCCTCGGCGACGATCGACCCCATCCGGCGCGAACGGAACTTGCCGCGCAGCTGCGGAATGATGCAGAACGAGCAAGGGTGGTCGCAGCCCTCGGCGATCTTGATGTAGGCCGACGCGCGCGGCGTGGCCAGGATGCGCGGCGTGGCGTCGTTGTAGAGGTACTCGGGCAGCGCGGCGGTGGCCCCGTCCCAAGCCTCGCGGGAGAAGCGCCCGGACCGCTGGCGAGCGTCGCCCTCAGGGCGGGAGGTGTTTCCGGGGTCTATTCCGTATGCGATGTGGTTGCCTGAGTGCTGGAGGGGCTCGTCGCCGTGGGTAGTGCCGGTCTCGGCGAGCGATTGGACGATGCGGAGCTGCGGAGCGATAGCTGCATCGTTAAGAGGGCGGGAGTGCTGGTTGACAGCAGAGGCTGCGCGAGAGACCAGCGTTTCATTCACCAACGGCGGGCTGAGGAGGGAAAGGTCGTGCTGAGTGTGGGCCTCGATTTGAGGCTGGCCCCCCATTTGATTAAAGTCTTGCGGGAGTATCTGAAAAGGAGAGTTGATCTGCGGGGAGAGGCCCGCCGCGGCGAGGATGGCTTCGAGCTCGCCCGTGCCGACGACGGCGTCCACCTCCGGGATGTTCTTGCGAATCTCGTCGCGGTAGCGTTCGACCAGGCAGCCCGCGACGACGATGCGCTGGGCCTTTCCGCCATGCTCCCGCTTATGCTGCACCATTTCGAGAATCGTGTTGACCGACTCCTGCTTGGCCGAATCGATAAACGAGCAAGTGTTGATGACGATGATCTCGGCGTCTTCGGCCCTGGGCGTCAGCTCCGCGCCGTTATGGTGCAGCAGCCCCATCATCACCTCGGAGTCGACAAGGTTTTTCGGGCAGCCAAGCGAGACGAAGCCTACCTTGGGGCGGGTGAGGATTGTGACGGGCGCTTTGAGGATAGCAAGGGCAGGCACATTCTCTAGTTTAGCAAGTTGCTGCAAGTGTACAGATCAAGTTACCGCATCCTTCTGCTAACTCCGAGGGATGCAGATCACCGTCCAACTTCCCGACGATCTCGCCCTTCGTGCCGATCCGGTGCGCGAAGCGCTGGAGGCGTTTGCCATTGAAGGCTATCGATCCGGTGCGTTAACCGCTTACCAGACACGTACCATGTTGGGCATCGAGACAAGGTATGAGTTTGATGGGTTCTTGAAAGACCACGAAGTGTGGGAGCATGCGTACTCGGTGCAAGACCTTGAAGACGATCTTCGCGGGTTTGAAGAGCAACCATGATTGTCGTCGCGGATACGACACCCCTGCACTATTTGGTGCTGATCAACGAGATTGCGCTTGTGCCTGCGTTGTTTGCCGGTGTCTATGTCCCAGAGGCGGTGCTTGCGGAGTTGAGCCACTCACGGGCGCTCGAGCAGGTGCGGGCATGGATCAATCGACCACCGAACTGGCTCCATATACAGCCGGTGAAAAGATCGAACAACATTGCGCTGGCGGGGCTTGATGCGGGCGAACGCGAGGCGATCGATCTTGCCATCGCGATGGGGATCAAGACCGTTCTTCTGGACGAGAGCGCCGGCCGTCGCGAAGCAACACGTCTCAACTTGAATGTGCGTGGAACATTGGGCATCCTTGGGCTTGGTGCCGATAAGGGACTTACCAACGTCGAACGGGCGATCGCTGGACTGGAAGCGACGAACTTCCGAATGGCGGCCCACCTTCGGGAGGCTCTACTCAAACGAAACCGCTAGCGGTTGGTTCAAGCGCCGCCACGGTACAGCGCGCGTGTCTTCAACACAATGAGGTACTCATAGAAACTCTGCAGCGTGGCGTAGGTGAGACCGGCATAGCCGTCGAGGATGGCTCTGCGGAAGAACATCATATAGAGCCACTTGATGACCGGGCGGCCAGGCAGTTTATAGAAGAGCGCCTTCTGGTGGAGGCGGCGGGCATGGAAGTCGGGATCGCGCAGGGCGGTGCGGAGGCTCGGATTGCGAAGGCCCTGCTGGCGATGGATCAACTCGGCTTCCATGGTCGAGTAGGTGTTGTGCTTGGCGACCCAATGAGCAATACCTTTGGAAAAGGGAAAGTGGTCGAGCGGATGGGAGAGCTCGGCGATGTGCCCCTCGACCTCGATGACCTCGTTGATGGCGCGGGTGTAGCGGCTGCGCTCCGGGCGAACGAGACGGATGTAGAAGGGGCTGATCTGGGCGTGTTGGAGCCAGGTACCAAAGAGGAAGTCGCGGCGGCGCAGGCGGAAGCCGGAGGTCTCAGGCGTGGCGGCAAGGATGAGCTGTTGCATCTCCTTGGACAACTCAGGGGTAGGCCGCTCGTCGGCGTCGAGGATAAGCAGCCAGGGGTGCTTGAAGGGTAAGGCGAACGCCGCGTTGCGATGCCTCGCGTAGTCATCGAAGACGCGCTGGGTGACGGTCGCACCGGCGGCCTCTGCGATCTGTACGGTGGCGTCGGTCGAGTGGGAGTCGAAGACGTGGACGTCGTCCGACCAGGCGACAGAGGCGAGGCAGCCGGGAAGGTCATGCTGCTCGTTCTTCGTCAGGATCAGGACGGAGATCATGCCGGGTACGGGCGGAGGGCGAGGACGGCATTGAGGCCGCCAAAGGCCAGCGAGTTCGAAAGGGCGAGGCGCGGACGGCACGCGCGGTTGGTGCCCAGGATGATGTCGAGGTCGAGCGAGGGGTCGATCTCGGTGACGCCGTAGTTAGCCGGGAGCAAGCTACGGCCCAGGCCCAGGATCGTGGCTAGGACCTCGATCGCGCCGGTCGCGCCGATGGAGTGGCCGGTGAGCGATTTGGTGGAGCTGACCGGGATGTGCGGAGCCTGCGCGCCGAAGACCTGATGGATGGCGGCGGCCTCGACCGTGTCGTTGGTCTGGGTGCCGGTGCCGTGGGCGCTGATGTAGCCGACCTCGGAGAGCGGGGCGTGGGCGTCTTGGACGGCGCGGCGCATGGCTGCGGCGGCACCTTCGGCCTTGGGCTGGGTGATGTGGTGGGCGTCGGCGGACATACCGAAGCCGGCGACCTCGGCGAAGATGGTCGCGCCGCGGGCCTCGGCGGCCTCCATGGTCTCAAGGATGAGAGTGGCCGCTCCTTCGCCAAGGGTCATGCCGTCGCGATCGGCGGAGAAGGGGCGGCACTGGGTCGGGGAGACGACGCGCATCGAGTCCCAGGCGCGCAGAAAGCCGAGAGTGAGTGGGGCCTCATGTCCCCCGGCGATGGCGGCGGTGACCATGCCGGACCGGACCATCTGGAAGGCGAGGCCGATGGCGTGCGTGCCGGAGGAGCAGGCGGTCGAAAGATTCAGTGTCGGGCCGGTAATCCCGTGCTCGGTGGCGATGTAGCTGGCCCCCGCCGACGCCATGGTGCGGATGACGGTCAGCGGATGGACGCGGGCGTTCTGGTTGTAGAGGCGACCGGTTTCGTGCTCCTCGGAGTTGCGGCCGCCGGTAGAGCAGCCGGTGACGATGGCCACGGCCTCGGGGCTGTTTGTAGCGAGGAAGCCTGACTGCTCCACGGCCTGACGCGCGGCCAGGATGGCAAACTGGGCGCTGCGGTCGGAGGCAACGATCTGGCCCGAAGAAAGGAAGGGCGTGGGATCGAAGTCCTTTACTTCCGCATACTTGGTGAAGCGCAGGTTGGGATTGAGCGGGTCACCGGACGGCGCTTCAGGAAAGGCGCGAAGGGGACCGATGCCGCTCTGGCCGGAGAAGAGAGCGGCGGCGAAGTCGTCGACGGTCGAGCCAAGGGGAGTAACACAGCCCATCCCGGTGACGACGACGCGATGTTGGCCGCTCACTGGGCCGCCTCGGTCTTTTGTTGCAGCGACTTGACGCCATCGACCATGTCGCCTACCGTACGAAGGCTGTTCATCGAATCGTCCGGTATCTGAATCGCAAAGACATCTTCGACCTCGAAGGAGATGTTGATCTTGTCCAGCGAGTCGAGACCGAGCGCGTCGAAGTTGCTGTCGAGGGTGACGCCTTCGAGCGGAGGAGTCTTCGCTTTGGTTACGATTGCAATACAGCGCTCGGCGATCTCGTCCATGCTCCTGTGATTCTACTGCCTTCTACCATTGCAGTAAGACGAGTTCGGAGCAGAAGCCGGGGCCCATGGCGGCGAGGATGCTGTAGCTGCCGGGGGTTCCCGGGGTTTCGCGGAGATAGTCGCCCAACACGCAGAGAACAGAAGCGGCTGAGAGGTTGCCGACCTCGCGGAGGCTCTTCCAGGAGGGAGCGAGGGCGTCGGCGGGGAGCTTGAGGGTAGTCTCCATGGCTTCAAGGACCTTGGGGCCGCCGGAGTGGAAGATGTAACTGCTGATGTCGTCCTGGGTAAGGTGGTTGTCGGCGAGAAAGGCTTCAACGTCGCCACGAAGGTGCTCGGTGACAACTTTGGGGACCTCGGGGGAGAGGACGATGGTGAAGCCGGTGTCGCCGATGTCCCAGCCCATGACGTGCTCGGTGTGGCGATAGAAGGTGGAGCGTGTGCTGAGGACCTCGGGACCTTTGGGCTGAGCTTTCGCGTAGGGGGTGTCGCTGCCGGCGAGGATGACGGCGGCGGCCCCGTCCCCAAATAACCCGCAGGAGATGAGGTTGGCGATGGACTGATCGTCGTCCTGCCAGGTGAGGGAGCAGAGTTCGACGGAGAGTAAGAGCACATACTGATCGGGAAAGGCGCGGAGGTAGTCGGTGGCGCGCGAGATCCCGGCGGCTCCGGCGACGCAGCCGAGGCCGAAGATGGGGGTGCGCTTGACCGTCTCCGGGAAGGGCATGAGGTTGATGAGGCGGGCCTCCAGCGTCGGGCTGGCGATGCCGGTGACGGAGGCAGAGAAGATGGCGGAGATGTCCGCCGGTGTAAGGTCAACCGCGTCGAGGGCGCGAGTGATGCAGGTCTGGGCGAGCTCGACGGCGGCCTCGATCCAGGCGTCGTTGGTCTGTTTGAAGCCCTTGAGGGTGGGGTAGTGGTCGAGGGGGAAGACGAGATAGCGGAAGTCGACGCCGCAGTTGGCGAAGAGGCGGCCGAGCAGACGAGGCTCTACGAGTTTGGTGCCCCAGCGGGCTTTCAGGGCTTCGGCGATCTCGGATTGGGCGTAGCGGTGGGCGGGAAAGGCGGTGCCGACGGAGGCGATGTGCATG